>NZ_CP130060.1:1536736-1844083 GCF_030644385.1 Stomatobaculum sp. F0698
AGGATGGCGTCAACACCGCAAGGGAGACTACCGTTTCGTTTTCCAAATCTACCATAATTTCGATTTCTCCGTAACGCTCCGGCATGAGCTGCGTCATCAGTTCCCTACATGCCCCGCAGGGCGGCATTATGTTTCCTCTCCTGCCGACTGCCAGCACACGTCGAATCTCACATTCTCCCTCACTCAGCATATGAAAAATTGCATTTCGTTCCGCACAGATGCCGCGCGTACAGGCCGTATCGACGCAAACGCCGACATAGATCTTTCCGGAGACAGTTTCCACCGCCGCTGCGACGCCTCCGGCCTCAACAAATTTTGATACCACCCTGGGATTCAACGCCTTTTTGGCCGCAAGATATAAAGCTTCCCAGTGCTGATCCATCGAAAAGACCTCCTTCTGTAGGACACTTATCCTCACATCTCGTTGATGCGAATTCACGACCGTTTTCCTTGTATTCTTCTTTTCGCATGGCGTTCCTTTTTGCTTGTTTTCTCAGTTCTCGTTCTGCGTATGTTCGGACAGCCATTTTTCCGCCTGTTTACGCAGCCAATTCCGCCGGTAAAGCGTACTCGCGGTAACCGGCAAAATAGCAAACGGAAACATCATGATTACACCGGCGAGCGCGATTGTTGTGTAGTGTACTCTGCCTTTTGCGCGCGCCATTTCGTTGACAAAATCCGCCGCGCGGTCAAGGAGCGCTCCGCCGCCGAAGAAACGAAGCAGCGCATACTCCGCGATAAAGATTCCGAGACAAATCAGTATAATGGGAATCGTCACCCGTCCGCAGAGTTCAATCTTCTTCTCCATGGGGATTTTTTCTTCCCCCGGTATATTCCGAAACCAATTTTCCGCCCGTTCTTCCTTGTTCATCTCCCACAATCCCCTTCACATGGTCAAGCGGCATTCCGCCTGTATCCCTTCATCCCGTTCGCGTATGTAGCCGCCGCGCTTGTTCGCGCGGCGTTTACTTGTCTCCGATTGCAACGAGGTGCAGACTCTTCTTTGCGCATGCATTTCGCATGGCTTTCCGTTTCAGCTCTCCGTATCGTAGACCAGCTCGCCGCTATAGTAGACTTCCAGGGACATCTCGATCAGGCTCTCATCGTCCGGTAAAGTCAGGTAGCCGCTGTAAGTGAGCGTGTGGTCTCCGTAGAGCTCGTCAACCAGCTCAAAGCTGTATTCGGCATAGCCTTCCAAAAAATGCTTGAGCGACATCCGCTTTCCTTCAAAAGATCCGCGCTCCCTCCCGGGGCGCAACAACAGAACCGCCACAAAGTCCGGGTCTACATCCTCAATCGTGAGACTTCCCTCTTCAAAAAAGAGGCACACGGAAGTCCCCGCATCCGCAATTTCCTGTACGGTCCTGTCGTGCAGACTGAAGGGTGGCTTAATGGTAGGGCGGTATCTCGCAATCATGTCGCACCTCCGGAATACTTATCCTGTTGACGCACAAAGCCTAGAAAGCGCGTTCCCTGAAAGCTTAACTGTCCGCGGTCACCCTCGGCCGACATACCGTAGACTCTGCCGTCCACATTGAACTCCGTGCGCTCACCGCCCTCCGTCTGAAAGGTGAGGAAATACGCGGTATTCGTACTCCCGACCGTGTTGGTGCCGCTGTGTCCCCAGACCGCGGTTCGTTTTCCCACGAGCACTGCGGAAACCGTTTGTTTCGGCGACTGATTGTTCTTATGCCAGGTTCCTATGCCCTGCACCAGTCTCGCAATGATCAAAACAAAGGCCACAATAAAAATCAGAGTAAATACCGCACCGAATATCCCGCCAAACACATAGAAGTCGTCCATACTTTTCTCCTCTGCCGCTGTCAACGCGACTCTGTTGTGCTGTCCTGTTCACTGTGTCTCACGATCCGCTTATCGCTTTGTGCCTGCGCTTTCTTCCCTCTGTCTCTTCTTTCATATTAGCTGATTCCGGCATTTGCGAAAGATAGGCTTCGCTCGGTTCCGACTTTCATCTTGCATCTACCTGCCTGTATGCATTGCTTTTCAACTCTCTCGAAACTACAGGGTACAGCTACGGATAAAGGGGCGGAGATCCGCACCGCTCTCCAGATAGCGGAGCAAAATCTCCGCGCAGGCACGGCTGTCGCTGTCCGCCTTGTGGTGATCCAGTTCGATTCCGTAGTATTCGCAGAGCACATTTAACTTGTGGCTCATGCCGGGTAACAGGCTCTTTCCCATCTGCACCGTGCAGAGATAGGGAACCTTGGGCTTCCACGCGATTCCGTAAGCATTCAGGCATTTCCTGAGTACGCCCATGTCAAACACGGCGTTGTGCGCGACCAGAATCCCGCTCTCCATGAGCGGCGCAATCTCCTCCCATACCTTGGGGAAGGTCGGCGCGTGCCGCACGCTCGCCTCGCTGATGCCGGTGAGCTGCACATTGAAATAGTCGAAATGTGTTTCCGGGTTGACCAGACTATAGTAGGAATCCGCCACGGCGCCGTTTTCAATCACGGAAATGCCGATGGCACTCATGCGGTCGCTGAAACGGTTCGGGGTCTCCACATCAAAGGCAATAAATCGTGCCATAATAACCTCTTTCCATCGAATTTCGATACCTTTATTATAACTGATTTTACGCGCCTTGCCTCTGCTTTCTCTGTCCCTCTGTTTTCTCTGTATCTCCTCTCTTTTCTCCTTGTGGCTCCGCGCAATTGCCTTCTTCCAACGCTCCGGCATCTCTCTGCCACTTATCTGTTACGCAAAAAGAGCCGTGCATTCGCACGGCTCTCCGATTCCTATTCTGTTACGAACCCAACATTGCCACCAGAAGCTTCGGCAGTATCACAAGACCCACGGTCGCAATCGGCTGGCAAGCCGCATAGAAAGAAGCTGCCTTGTCGTTTCCGGTCACGGTAATCAACGCGTTCAGAGAGGGCGCGGAAGTCATGGCACCGGTCGTAGCGCCGAGTGCACCGAAGAGCGGCATCTTGCAGAGATAGCGCGCCACAATGTAGGCGAGCAGAATCGAAACGCAGCTCATCAGTGCTCCCACGAGGAAGAGCATAATACCATACTTCTGTAGCGTTGAGACAAACCTAGGACCCGCACCGGCTCCGTTTTGCAGCAGGAACCAAGCAATGCCGAGATCGCGGAGCGGCACCAGCGTGGACTTCGGCGCCGTAAGTTTGATTTTTCCGCAGTGCCCTATGGCCGATACCACGATGCCCGCAATGATAGCACCGCCGCCCGTTCCGAGCGAAAAGCTCGAGCCGCCGCCGAGCGGCAGCTCGACCGCACCGATCAGCGCGCCGAGGGCAATCGCAACGCAAACAACAAATACACCCGGTCCGTCGACCGTGAGAAGAGAGGTATCGCTCTCGCTCTTTGAAACCGGCGGATCCGGAAGCTTTGCATTTTCCGCCTCGATATCCGCCTTTAAAAATTTCGGCACCAGCTGAACAAACATGACCACCGAAATAATGCCGAAGACATAGGCGAGACCGTAGCCCACACCGGCCGCGGACTGATCGCCGAAGAGTTCTTTGGTGGTCGCGAGACTTGCCGTACAGGTCATGGCTCCCGCCATCACGCCGAGCGCAAGGTCCATGGGCAGCTTGAATACCTTGACTGCCAGCGCCACGGTGCCGCTCGCCGCAACCAGAATCGCACCGGTGGTCGCAAGAAAGCCCCAAAAGTTTGCCTTGAGATTTGTGATGAACGAAGGACCGGCCGAGAGCCCCACACAGGCCAGGAATAACGCGAGACCGGCCGTTCCTATGATGGCGGGCACTTCCATGCCGAGCGCGCCGAAAATCAACGCGACAATCAGTACGCCCGATGTGCCGAATTTAACACCGGCAAAATTGATCCGCCCGAAAGCGTACCCGAGCACCAAGGTCAAGAAAATCATGAATACCGTATTGCTGCTTAAACCCTGAATGAAACTCATGTCCTCCTCCTTTTCGCGAATGAAAAACAACTGTGTTGACTCATTATAGGGGCAAGGACATTCTTGCGTCAATTCTTATCTTAAGCACCCAAAATCGCAACAAGGAAGTTCGGCAGGACCACCAGTCCCACGGTTGCAATCGGCTGGCAGGCCGCATAGAAGGAAGCCACTCTGTCATCCTTGCTGACACCGATCAGCGCATTCAGCGAGGGTGCCGCCGTCATGGCACCGGTCGTTGCGCCGAGCGCACCGAAGAGCGGAATCCGGAACACAAAGCGCGCCACCGCGTAGGCAAAGAGCAGGGACACGCAGCTAATCAGCGCGCCGATCAGAAGAAGCATGACACCGTACTGCTGAAGCGTGGAAACAAACTTAGGACCCGCCGAGGCACCGTTCTGGAGAAGGAACCAGGCAATGCCGAGGTCGCGGAGAGGCACGAGCGTGGACTTCGGTGCCGTCAGCTTAATCTTGCCGATGTGACCGATCGAAGATACCGCAATGCCCGCGATGATAGCGCCGCCGCCCGTTCCGAGCGAGAAGGTCGCCCCGCCGCCGAGCGGAAGCTTAAAGCTGCCGATGAGAGCACCGAGCATAATCGCAAGACAGACAACAAACACGCCCGGACCGTCAATCTCCGTGAGCGCTTTCTCCTTCTCCGCCTTTGCTGCGGGAAGCTTGGGGAGCTTATCATTTTCCGCCGCGATATCCACCTTTAAGAGCTTCGGAAGCAGCTGCACAAAGAGTAAAACCGAAATGATGCCGAACACATAGGCAAGACCGTAGCCCACACCGGCTGCTGACTGATCGCCGAAGACTTCCTTGGTGGTCGCAAGGCTTGCGGTCGAGGTCATTGCGCCCGCCATCACACCGAGCGCCAGGTCAAGCGGCAGACCGAAGGCCTTCACCGCCAGGGTAACCGTAAGGCTTGCGCCCACCAAAACCGCTGCCGTCGTCGCGATGTAACCCCAGAAATTTGCCTTTAAATTCGAGAAGAAGGTAGGTCCCGCAGAGAGCCCCACGCAGGCCAGAAAGAGGCCCAGTCCCGCCGTTCCGATGACAGACGGCACTTCCATGCCGAGGGCACCGAAAATCAGCGCGACAATCAAAACCCCCGAAGTACCGAACTCAATACCCGCAAAACTGATACGTCCCAGCGCATAGCCGAGCACCAAAGTGAGGAAAATCATGAATACCGCATTGCTGCTTAAGGATTGAATGAAGTCCATAGACCCCTCCGAAAATTTAATTTAATATTAAGAACTGTTATCAGTATATGCGAGCGTTTTCTCAGCGTCAACCGTTCCGCGCCAAGTTAGAGGCCGCTTTTGCATTTTTGTGAATTGCCGCCAGTTTCGCTTTTTAATCCCTAGTATTTTTGTAGGCTTTTCTGTGCAAATGCGGGAACATGCTTGCAGCAAAAAAGCGGCGGAGCACGCTTCGTTGTGCTTCCGCCGCTTTTTAATCCTGTTGCACTGTTTCTTTGCTCAAAAACTGCGTTCCGTACTTTCATCAAATTCGCTTCTCAACGCTGAACGCATCTATATCCTCAGTTCCCATCATGAAAAACAGTGTTCTCAATGATGAGGGAGCGCTCGCTTTCATCATCCTCCGTATCGTTGTCCGCAAATTTCGCATACACATTGCCGTCGAACTTGCAATTGTCGATTTTCACCTCCCAGCACTCTGCAAGTCTCATGAAGGCATGATCCTTGCTGCCGTTGTTGCGGAAGCGACAATCCCGGAAATTAAGGCCCGAACTCTGATAGAATTCCAGCATTTCATAGCCGCTGTTGTCGTAAAAATCACAGTCCGCGGCATCCAGATAGTATACATTTCGCAAGCACATGATGCCGTAGGTGCAGTCGTAAATTTCAGAGCCCTTGAAATGAATGTCACTGGCGCCGTCGGCATAGACGCCGTAACTTCCGCAACCGTAGAGCTTACAGCCCTCAATATCGATGTTGCTTGCGCCGCTCAGGTAAATTACGCTTCCGCTGCAATGTCCCGGCTCAATCCGGTGACCGAAGGTGATTCCGCTGAATTTGATATGGCCGGAATTGTAAATCGGCAACACCGGGCGAGCGGAGTCGGTGATATAGAGTTCTGTCAACTCCCCTGACTCTGCCTCAATGCAGAGATTCTCGATGCCTTCCAGATAAAAGCCCGGGACATCGATTACGGTGTCATAGGACTCCTGGACCTTGCCCGTAGTTCCCGCTGCCATGAGCGCCGTGATATCGTAAGCGCCCGGCTTCAAAATTATTTTTGTTCGGCTACCGATCGCCGCCGCCAGTTCCTCGGCAGTCGAAACCGTGACAACCCGCAAGTAGCGATACTCCTCCGCATTCTTGCTGTTTTCGCTGTCGTTCTTTACGAAGAGATCTCGATACTCCCATCTATCCCCATCTTCCTCGCCCGCGTTAAAGCGGAGTAATTCTCCCTTATCATTCAGCCCAAAGCGCGGGGGAATTTCCCCCCAGCGCCCCGGTTTTGCGACCAGACACCAGTCATAGCCCTCATAGCCCTCGTAGAGCTTTTCCTTCGACCGCTCCATCGGAAGATGATAGTAAGTCGTCACGGAATCTCGATAATCTGCGTAAAGCGCTCCGTTTTCCGTGTAGAGGACAAGATCTTTCTTATCCATCGAAGAATCATCGCTCGCCATGGAAAACTGATCCGTTTTTTTGCCGTCTTCCTCATAGGAAGTAAAGAGACTGTAGACCGAGCTCCACTCGCCGCAGAGAGCTTCCAACTCCTCTCCCGTGTACCCTTCCGCCTTGCCGCTTGACTGCTTTCCCTGATTCTCTCCGGCTGTCTCCTGCCCACCCTTTCCGCCGCAGCCGACCGAGAGAAGACTGAGCAGTAGCAAAATAAGCCCGAGTCCGCTTCGCTTCCTCATTTTTATGCTCCCGCGTTTCATCTTAGTTCCTCCTTTTTGCCTTGCACCGGCCGATTTCCCGATTCGTGTTTAGTCACTTTCGTCTCATTTCGCTGCTTTTGTTTCATATTTTAAATTGGTTCTCGTATATTTTGTAATTAATTACAATCATCATAGCATGCTTCTTGACTTTATCAAACTGCTTTTCCGCAATCAAAAAACAGGCTTCGTGCCCCTCGGAAACCCGCTTACAACGCGTTTTCTTCCGGGAGAACACCAAACCTGTCTCGGTAACATAAACACGGTCTCAACTCTGTTTGCCGAATTCCGGCGCAGGTACCAATCCTGTTTCCGTCAAACGCAGCACGCGCGTACAGACCTCATCGATATACTTTCTGTCGTGGGAGATGCTGATAACAGCCCCCGGGAACGCGGCCAACAGGCTTCGAATCACAGGGCCCGAGAGCGGCGAAAAGTTGCGTGTCGGCTCATCGAGTATCAGAACATTCGCATCCGAGAGGCTCATTTTGAGGAGCAAGACCTTGGCCTTTTGTCCGCCGGAGAGTTCCCGCATGGGATGATCCATCTCCTCCGCTGTGAATTTAAGCGCTCCGAGATAGGTGCGAATTTTGGTGCGCACTGCCTTATCGCCGCTGCTGTCCAAGAAGTCGACCGAGGTTCGTTCCAAGTCCAACAAATCCTCATAGTTCTGCGGCATATACTGCGCGCGGAGATCTGCTCGCGCGAGCAAATCCGCCGCAATTCTGCGAAGCAAGCTCGTCTTTCCCGCGCCGTTCTCACCTATGATGCAGAGCTTTTCGGGACCACGCAGTTTGAGGGATATATCCTTTGCCAACAGACGTTCACCGTCCGGCGTTTTCAGTTCCGCGAGGGCATAGTCAATCACTGTTTTGCCCTGTGGCATCACTGCCGCCTCACCGCCGAGCCGAAAGAAAATTGCCTCCTCCTGCTCCGGCATTTCGGTCATCTCCGCGTCTTCTTTTTCAAAGCGCTTTCCCATGGCCTTCACAACATGCATCTTGTCTTTTAAGTTCTTTCCCTCGCCCGGTGCCTGACGGGAAACACTTGAAAGCGCTCGCTCCACCGAGTTGTAGAGCCGCGCGTATTTTTCATCCCGGAGCCTTTTCTCCTTGCGCTCGTTCTCCGCCTGTTGGGTCTTTCGCACAAAAAGTTCCGCGCGCTGCTGCCGGTAGCGAAGATAGCTATCACGCACCACCGCATAGCGGCTCTCACTTTTCCGCTTCAGTTGTTCTAAGTGAATCACCACAGTTGCCGTCCGCTCAATCAAGGTTTCATCGTGCGAGGTGAAGAGGACAATGCCTTCCCACTCATTGATCAGGCTTTCCAGTAATTCGAGCGTGGCAAGATCTAAGTCATTCGAGGGCTCGTCGAGCAAAAGTACCGTAGGCCGCTCCAAAAAGATACGGAGCAGCTGTGCCTTCACCTTCTCGCCGCCGGAGAGTGTGTCCATGCGCTGCTCTCCGTAAAAAAACTCCGGCGACAGGCGAAAGCGCGCGGCGAGCTCTGAGAGTTCCTTCGGACTGCAGTTAAAAAACGCATCCGTCGCCGAAAAGAATTCATAGACCGAGAGGCCTTTCCGCTCATCCGGCAGCTCCTGCGGCAAATACGAAAGCCGCTCTGTCCCCAAGATACGTTCACCGCCGCACTCCGCATAGGCCGCAACAAGGGCGGGGTCAAAAATCCACTTGAGCAGGGTAGACTTCCCGTTTCCCTCCTCGCCGATGATAACCGCCTTATCACCGGTATTCAGAACCAGGTTAAAGTTCTCCAGAATGACGCGCAAATCGCGCCGATGTTCTATGTTGAGATTCTTGATTTGGAGCATGGACAGCCTCCTTTCTCAGCAGAAACAGCTTCAGTGACGAATGCGCCGCTGTAAGAGCACCGCGCCCCAGGCAAGCACTGCGTTTCCACCGAGGATCACGACAATCCAAAATATGGTCGCCTGTGCGCTCTGCTCCCGAATTTTTAAGAAGCTGTAGGGTCCCGAGACCAGTCCCGCCGCGTTTAAGAGTATCATGGGCACGGCATAAAGGAGGGTCGTAAAGAGTGCGCGGGAAATGTAAGCAAAGGATGCGCGTTCATCGCCGAAGAGAAATAAAAGCAGCGATAAAAACGGGCAGAGAAGGTGACTGAATAGTCTCGTGCCATCGAGAAACTCATGTGCAAAACCGTTCTCCGGGCCGAGTACCAGTAATACCACCGTGAAAGTCACAAGCAGGCAGCTTGTCGCAACAAAGCGGAGCAGCGTAAGCAGCCCTGCCTCGCTCCCTTTCACATTTCCGCCCCGGAAATGGGTCCAAAGATAGAGCGCCGAAGCGATGCCACAGAGCAGATTGGAATCCGTCGTGTAAAAGCGGAGTGTCGCTAACCCCTCGTCCGCAAAGCCGTGTACGACCACCGCCAGTTCAAAGAGCAAGAGCAGAACATGCCCGATCAGAATGGCTGCTCCCGGCTTGCTCCTTCCGCGATCTCTTAACTCCCTTGCTTGTTTTGTCTGATTTGTCATGAATTCCGTCTCCTATTCCGAAAACCATTGCTCTGCCGTCCCTTCCGCCGCCCCTTAAACCGATGCAATGTGCGGCAAAAGAGCATTTGAGTGCCCGGTATACGGCAGTTTGAGTTGAATTCATTATAGACAAAGCAAATAGACAGCGCAATCAAAGGCGACAAGGAATTCAGGCTTTGCCGAGAAAACGAAGAGCCGATTTTCTCGCCTTTTCAATCGACTCGGACTCTGCCGCTTCCGCTGCCGCGGCAGATATCCACTTCTTTCCGAAGAGTGTCTGTACCGCCTCTATCATGATGCCGGCAGCATTCAAGTCGCCCTCCTTCTGTATTGCCGCCGCAAAGGCAGTCTTCGTTCTCTCCCGCAAAAACGCTGCATCGACAGCGTGGAAGGAGAGCTGCATGAGCGCGGCTGCCGCCCAGGCGCGGCAGAGTGCATCCGAATCGCTCTGCATAGAGTCAATCAGAAGATTGATTTCCGACTCAGAGCCGATCCAACCGAGGGCAATGATTTGCTTTCTTCGAAGCGCGATATCCGAAATTTCCCATCTTGCGGTCAGAAGTGCTGCCAGCTCTTTGGCGCGCGCGGCATAAAAGTCTCTGTGTCTTAACTGCGAGAGAATTTTGGCGGCGAGGTAAGCGGTATCTGCCTCTCCCCCCTGTCTACAGTCCTGCTCGTGGTCTTGCTGACAGTCCTGTTGACCGTCCTGTTCACTGTTTCGCCGACAGTCCTGTTCACCGTTTCGCTGCCGGATCTTTCCCGCGTCTCGCTGCAGTTTTTTTGCACCAAGCGTGTCGGTACTTATCTCCCTACCTGCACCCGAACCGACAGCTGCATTTTCCTCTGAACTTGTGCCCGTTTTTGAAGCCGTCCCAAACGCTCTGAGCTGCTCAAGTAGAAAGATGATTCCCGCTTCCCCGTGCCGGTCAAAGCTGTTCTCGAGCAGGAGTTTTCCGCCCGCCGCCCAGTCCTCGCAGATCAGCGCATAGTGATAAGCGAGGTCATCGCTGCTCCCGAGCGCTGCAATGAGTTTAAGCCTTTCCCCGTCCGTTTTGATTTCCTCTGTCAGTTCACGATATGATTTCCGCAATGCCTCTCTCCTTCGATACTCCGAAGCAAATCATCAAAAGCCTGCACCGTTTCGGTGCAGGCAAGCTTTACATCCGGTAAGCGCTGATTTTGCTGTTGCTCCTCAATTCTATTTCCACTTCTGTTGCTGACACTGTTTTCAACTTTTCTTACCTGACTCTGTTTTCTGCTTCGCTTGCTTGGCGCTGTATTCCACAAGCTGCTCATTTCTTCGTATCACTATGCTTTCTTGTTTTTATCCCCCAACTGCTGTTTCCGGCTACCGCAAGCTAAGGATATCTCTTTATTCTTGCTCGTTGGCGTACTCCCGCACATACTCTAAGAAGTAGCGGACACCGAGTTCCAAGGCACTCTCATCGATATCGAAGTAAGGGCTGTGCTGCGGGTAGCGCCGCGCCTCTTCCGAAAAACCGCCGCCGAGGAACAGAAGGCATTTCGGCGCCTCGTACTTGGCAAAGTCCTCGCCGCCCATCTGCTGCTCCCAGTCGAGAAGATGATCTTTTCCGAAAACCCTCTCGGCTGCTCTCCGCCCCGTGTCCACGCAGGCATCGTCGTTGATGGTCGGCGGCGGTCCCGGGTGATAATCGAGCTGAATCTCGGTTCGGGTCGCCATGGCAACACCGTCCGCGACGCGGCGCAACATCTCGGGATAGCGGTCCCGTATCTCCGGGTTAAAGGTTCTCGCGGTTCCCATGAGGTGCGCTTCTCCCGGTATCACGTTCGAGGTAGTACCCGAGACAAACGAGGTCACGCTGATCACCGCGGGTTCCAGCGGATTCAGTTCCCTGGCTACCAGGCGCTGCAGGGACATAACCAGTTCCGCGCCCGCCACAATCGGATCCACCGTCTGGTGCGGCAGGGCACCGTGCCCGCCCTTGCCCTTCACGTAAAAGTCGAAGGTATCCGCCGCCGACATGACAGGGCCGTAGCGGAGCGAGGCATAGCCCGCAGGAATCTTACTCCAGATATGCATGGCAATCAGGCGGTCGCAGGCAAGGACTTCCGGTTCATCCTTCATAAGCCCCGCACCGCTGTCCGCAATGAACTCCTCCGCGGGCTGGAATAAGAGCTTCACCGTAATCGTGAGCTCATCCTCCATCTTCTTTAAGAGCTTGGCCGTGCCGAGCAACATGGTAATATGCGTGTCATGCCCGCAGGCGTGCATACAGCCCTCGTTCTCGGACTTCCAAGCGACCTTCGAAAGCTCCGTAACCGGCAGCGCATCGATATCCGCGCGTATGCCGAGCACCTTTCCCGCGGAGTGCTTCCCCGCCACGGTCGCAATCACACCGGTCTTACAGACCTTCACATAGGGAATGCCGAGCGCATCCAAATACTCGCAAATCTTCTTTTGCGTATTGAACTCCTGCCAGGACTGCTCCGGGTGCGCATGGAAATAGCGGCGCAGTTCCACCAGTTCCTCTCGAAGCGCAGTTCCCTCTGCCGAAATATCAATCATAATAGCTTACCCCCTGACGTTTCTCTTATCGCGCGGGGACAAACGCCCTTCCGGCTTCCCCGCGCTCATCATGCTTTCTCCGCGTATCACGTATCTTTAAGCTTTATCCCTGCTCAGAACGGCCCGTAGTGAATCTTGGTCGCGACAATCAAGGCTATCATACAGACCACAAATAACATCGTAATCAAGGGCGTGACAAACTTCCACCATTTCTTTAAGGGAATACCCGCAATCGTTAGGAAGATGAGCAGGGTTCCGCTCGTAAACCAGAGCGAGTTCGTAAGACCGTCGCCGAACTGGAAGGCGAGTATCATCGTCTGCCGCGTCATACCGATGAGGTCCGCGAGCGGAATCAGTATGGGCATGAGTGCCATGGCTTTCGCGGAACCCGAGGTGATGAGACCGTTAAAAATCGCAATTACGAACATGACCGCAATCGCAGCGACCGGCCCCGGCAGACTCTTTAAAGGTCTCGAAATGCTATAGATAATCGGGTCGATGATGCCGGACGCCGTGAGTATCCACTGAATGCCGCGCGCAAGGCCTATGACCAAAGCCGGCACCAGGCCGTCCTTCGCACCAGCGCAAATTGCATTCACGATATCGTTCGGTGCCATGCGGTTAATGAAGCCCGCCGCAATCGCCGTGAAGAGGAAGCAGGCCGAGAGGTCATTCATCGACCAACCGAATTTCGCAACACCCGCGATTGCCGTGATGAAAACCACGACAAAGAAAAGCAGGGAAAGACTCTGCCCTCCGGTCAGCGGCTCCCGCATCTCCTGCGAGTAGTCGACCCGGAACTTGTCACTGTCCAAATCCGCGGTGAGCGACTGAATCTTTCCGCTCCGCACACCGCGCGCATAGCGAAGCACATAGAGGATGATGATAAAGTCCGCGATGCAGAGCAGAATAAAGCGGAACAGGAAGCCCGAGAACATCGGGAGCTCCGCGATTTCATCCGAGATACCGACGGTGTACACGCTGGTCGGCGAGAACGAAAAGCTGATCATATCGATCATCGCCGAGCAGGCAATGCCTGTCATCAGATCATAGCCAAGCGCCAGGCAGAGCGAGAGCACAATCGGTATGAAGGGCACAATCTGTTCGTTCCAGCCGAGGAAGCCGCCCAGCGCGCCGAAGATAATCATGATGAGCACAAGTATCTTCTCATGTCCCACGCGCTCCGACTTCGCGAGGATGCGCGCAACGCCCTTATTGAGTGCGCCGGTTCTCTTGTAGACTTCAATGCATCCCGCGACCAGCATGACAAGGAACATCATCCCCGCCGAGGAGACCAGGCCGTTCGGCACCGCCTGGAAAATTGCCTGCGGACCCAGATAAATCTTATCTGTGACGTGATAGGAATTTGCAATGACCACCGTGCGCCCGTTCAGCTGCTCGCGCTCAAAGGCGCCCGGGCTGATGAAGAGCGAAAGAATATAGCATCCCACAATGACGAGAAACACAATGACAAAAGCATTAATCGAGCCGCGTTTCTTTGTTTTGTTTATCTGTTCTCCCATGTTGCACCTCCGCACAACGTTTCGCTTTCCGTTTCCGTCTGCTTCCTATTAATTAAATTCCGAAAAACCGCTCCTTCCGCTCTTGTCTCCGCCGCCTCCCTTCCGTGCGCCCGGCGCTCTATCCAAAGGCAGCCTCGGCGCAAGTTTCTCTTACAATAATGTTTCTCTTTGCAACTTTGCTTTCCTTTATCATATACAATCCATTCAATTGAATCAATCATTCGGCGCAAATATTTGTTTCTTTTATCAAGTTTACTCGTAACCCCCAATGCTTCTGTTGTGCACTTATTGCTAATATCCACTCTATTTCTTTGTTAAGTTGCAACTTATCAACAACCCGCTTCTTTTCTATCTCCCCTTTGCGGAGACCTTCCTGAAAACCAAGCGCCTACGAGCCCTTCTGCCAAAAAAAGAGCGGCCGCCGTTTGCGCCCTCGGGCACGGCTTCCGCTCTTTTTCTTTGTGTTTGCTTTTTGAATTCCTTCTTGGTTTCTTTTTAGGTTTCTTTTTTGGTTTCTTTTCAGGCTCGCTTTTTGTATTTGCTTTCTTTGTGTTTTGCTTTTGCGATTTCTTGCTACACCGTCAGTTCAATCTGATTCCCCTCAAAATCCAGAATGCAGGACTCGTAATATCCGTCCCCCGTGGTGCGCGGCCCGCTGATGACTTCATAGCCCGCCGCTCTTAGTTGTTCTGTCAGGGCATCCACCTTTTCTTTGCTGCCGAGCGAAAAGGCCAGGTGCGCATAGCCCGCATGATTCAAAGCCTTTTCCTGTAATACCAAATCAGGCTTTGTCATGAGCTCTAAACGAGCACCGTCCGCAAATGTTATAAAATAGGAGCGAAAGCCGGTCTTCTCATTGTGATACAGCGCATTCGCGCTTCCGCCGAAATAGCGGACGAAGAACGTCCGCGCGCGCTCCAGGTCAGAGACATAGAGCGCCACATGTTCGATTCTCATGCGTCACTTTTTCCCGAAAAGTCTTGCAAAGAAACCGGGCTTTTTCTCTGTAGCTTTCTCGGGCTCTCGCGCCGCTTCCTCTGCCGCCTGTGTTTCTTCCGCCGGGGTATCGTAATGGCGCTTTTCGTACTTCACTTTTTCTATGATTTCTTCCGCCTCCATCCCGCTCGCGGCTTTAACTTGCTCAATAGCGACTTTTTGATAGATGAAGGCGCCCTGCGGGTCACAGAGACGAATGTCCGAGTAGCAAGTCGACTGGTTGAGATCAAAGGGATTTACCTCCATGACCTCGGCCGCTTCCATGAGACCGCTCTCTAACTCACTTGCCTGACGGAGCGAAGTCAAAAATACCGCTAAGTTGTCACCGAAAAAGGTCTCAAGGCAGTTCCGCACGCTTGCATCGCCCTCGTAATCCCGAAGCAAGGACTTCACCTGTTCCGGAGCCATGTAGATGCCGGCCGCGTAATTTTCACTTAAGATGTCATGGTCGGGTTCCGGAATCCACTCAGGCACGAAGCTCTTCCACGGACTGCAGTAGCGCTTCATCTCCGGATGTTCCTCAATGAGGAACGAGTAAGCCGAGCCGCGGACATACTGATATTCGGTGAAGAAACCGCTGACCACCGCCATTCCGTAGAGTATGCCCTTCTCACTGGCCCTCCGGATATCCCAGGCCGCAACGGTCTTCATAATGTCTAAGTACTTCTCCCCGTAAAAAGACTCGTGTTCCGCCTGATACGCCTCCGCAAAGCGCTCTGCTACGCTACTGTCTCCTTCCTTTAACGCCTTCATCGGCGCAAAGAAGCAGCGCTCCATCTCATCCCTGCGAATCGCATGGTAGGTAATGTCAAACCCCATGGTGAAATCTCCCTTCTGTTTCCTGAAATTGTCTAGCAGTCTCGCCGCCGGTAGATACGGATCGTCAGTACATACGAACAGACAAATGCACACACCGCGGCTGACAGTATCATAAAGCCGACCGCAATCGTTCCCCGCGCTGTCATCGGGGTCGGGATGCGTACATTGATGAAACTGCTGATTGCAACCATGATGCCAAAGCCCAAAAGCAGGCTGATAACCAACAGAGCTTCGCCTCTTTCCTCTCCTCCCGGTGAGCAATACAGCGGAAAAAAGATTGCCCCCATAAACAAACTGACGCCGACCCCTCCCACATACAGATTAAACACATCTGTGTGCTTGTCAAATAGAAAACCTCGAAACACCAGCGATAAACCAATCCCGATTCCGGCAAGCAACATTCCGAACGCGAGCCAGATTAGCAGGCTCAGAAAGTAGCTTCTCACAATCTCGGTTCTCCTTACCGGCATTGACAGCTTATACTTATCCCATTTAAAGCCCCTTTCTTTCAGGCTTCCGACAAGCGAGATGAGCGAAAAACCGACCATGCAAATCAGGGTAAACGAAATAATCAGACTTTGATTTTTCATAACAATACTCGACACACAGAGCAAAATCATGAGCCCTGTAATAGCCTTCGCATTGTCCAAGGTTGCAAAACAATTGTTTTTCAACAGTCCCTTCATATCCTTTCTCCCTTGATCAGCAGCAGCATGATTTCCTCAATGGACACATGGTCAATCACAGCATCCTTGTACTTTCTTTGTGCGGCTTTGCCGTCGGAAAGCAGTACATCGACCTGATAATCCCGTTTCAGATAAGCCATCATATCCTCTTGGTTCAAGGCCTGAAATTGATTCTCACTGCAGCGCATCACAGCATAATTATAACGCAGCTCATCTTTCAGCGCGGAGAAAATCAGCCTCCCGTTGTGGATAAAGGTAATGTAATCGGCTATCTTTTCCAAATCACTCGTGATGTGAGATGACAGCAAAATAGAGTGCCGCTCATCCTGCACAAAATCCAGAAACACATCCAACATCTCATCCCGCATGATGGGATCCAGTCCGCTTGTCGCCTCGTCTAAAACAAGCAGCTGCGGATGATGCGATAAGGCAGCCGCAATTGCCAGTTTCATCGTCATTCCTCTGGAATACTGTTTGATTTTCTGAGTCGGAGCCAATTTGAACTTCTCAAGGTAATGACAAAACAGCGTCTTGTCCCAATTTCTGTAAATGCCCGCCATAATTTCCGACACTTGATTTGCACTCAAATAACTCGGAAAATTATCCCCGTCATAGACGACACCTATCCGTTCTCTGATATCCGTATCGGAATCCCGCATCTCTTTTCCGAATAATTTGATGCTGCCGTCGTATTGCGCAATCGTATTTAGAATACAGCCGATTGTGCTTGTCTTTCCGGCCCCGTTTTCTCCGACAAAGCCCAACACAGCTCCGTACGGCAGCGAAAAGCTGATGTCCTCCAAACGAAAACTCGATCCCGGAAATGACTTGGAGACCTGCCGCAACTCTAATATATTTTCCATATTATTCGTCCTCCAGATAGAACAGCGCCAATAGCTCCTTCAATTTTTCAAGCGAAATTCGGTTCGTTCGGCCTATTTCCGCGGCGATTTGCAAATGTTCTTCGGCGATGCGCTGCTGTTCTTCCTGATAGAATTCTTTGTTTTGTGCGGAAACAAAACTGCCTCTGCCAACCGTGGTTTCTATAAAGCCATCTCTTTGCAGCTCCTCATACGCTCTCTGGACAGTAATGACACTGACATGGATTGATTTTGCCAGCGCACGCATGGAGGGAATCGCATCCCCCGCCTTCAGTTCCCCGCTTATGATCATGGCTTTTACCTGTGTTGTGATCTGCTCATAGATTGGTTTTCCGGTATTGTTGCTGATCACAATGTCCAAACCGCATCACCCTCCTTTGTCAAAGTGTACTTATTGTATATGTACATTATATCAACATACCGAGTATTTTCAACAGAATTTTTCTCTTCTTATTTGCGTCTTGGACCGTTTCCTAAGCGCAGCGGAAGATGCAGGCATAAAGATAGCACAATCCGACTCCATGAAGAAGTCGGATTGCGCTATCTCTTTTAAATGCAAGCGGCTCCGAAGCCGAAGCCTCGTCAAAGGCACACTACAAGAACCTATCTTATTCGATATTCCGTACCACGCCCGAGAACAGCAGGGAGCCATCCTCCGCGGTCACGAGGAAGAGGAAGGAGCGGTCGAAGGTAATGTCCAGAGGCTCGTCCATCTGCATCGCCGCTCCCGCCATGGCCAGCATGGTATAGGCCGCTCCGGTCACGCCCTGCTCATCCACCTCTACCATGGCCGCGTGTGTTGCGCGATTCAGGAAGAAATTGTTGCTTGCATCCGTGAGCGGTTTAAAGTCCGCCTTGCCGCTATCCATCGCATCTGTAATTCCCATGGCAGCAAGCGTCTTCATGAGATCTGTCTCCTTAGAAACCTTGAATTTCGGCAAAGTCAGATTCACACGGTACGAAGTCCATTGCGCTGTGTCCGTCGGCGGCAAAGCATCAAAGACTGCCGCATCTTCCGTGAGTTCATTGACCGCAACGCCCTCCTTCGGCAGATAAAAATACATGTCGCCGCTGTCCTTAAGAGGCAGGCGCACTGCGGTAAATTTCTCCGCTTCCATGACGCCCATTGTGTCGGTTTGATGCATCATATCAACCGTCGCATCGCCCTTGGTCCCGTGGAAGGTCTCCTTTGTGTTGCCCGCGGCATAAAATTCGTCAACCCACGCTGCCTTATAGTAGATGGTCGATACCAGAGCCAAAACCGTATCCGGCTCGAGCTTTAAGTTCTTGGTGTACTCCGTCAAAAGTCCGCCGGTGTTTTGATCTGTCCACTTGCGGAGAGCCTCATCCATTTCCGTCGAACCAGGCTTTCCGCGAAACGAAGACGCATAGTAGATTTTCGCGAGCCTCTCCAGAGTTTCCTCGCTGTAGCTCACGGAATTGTTGAGCCAGAGCGAATCCGCGAGTAAGCTCTTGATGAGCGGCGTGTCAACATAGTTGCTCTCCCAAAGCGCCGTAATGCGACTCCGCAGAACTTCAATGTCCGACGCCTCAAGCGCATTCAGAATCTGCTGTCTGGTCTCTCCGTCGGAGACCTCTGCGAGCATTCCGATGGCAATATAAATATTGAGCGGGGAGCAGACGGTGTTATCATCCGACTCATTCAAAAGCTTCGGCAGCAAGCTCTGATAATAGCCGCGGAGTTCTGTCTGATACGGTTCAGACAGAGCAATCTTCTTTTGATAGAACTTGAGCCAGTCCTGATACTCCTGGCTTTCCGCAAACGTCTGCGCATTCTTCTCCTCCGCCGCCGGAACAGGGTAATTCGCCTCCACCGCCTTCAACGCAGCCGTCGGCGCACAGGCCGAAAGCGCGGACGCGGAAAGGGTCAGCGCCGTCAGCATTGCAAGACTTTTTTTTCGGAAATGTTTCATGGCTTACCTCCTTATTCTGCCGGTGGTTTTCGCTTCGGTGCAATCCGTTCTTTCGCTCGTTTGGTAAGCATCTCTTCCTTGAAGCACTCCGCCGTTTCTGCCAGCGCTTCGTCTAAGTACACGGTACCCGCGTAAAATTCCCGCAGTATCCTCCGAAGAAACGCTTCATAGGCCGGAAGTTCGGGCAGCATTCGCTGTAAGCCCTCTTCCTTGGAAAGAAGCTCCCCGCTCCGCAAAAAACAATGATAGCGGCAGAGGTTCATGACGGAATCCACCATATCCACGGGCGCATCGTGCTCATCGTAGGCGATGCTCTCCGTAAAAGTCTCGCGGGAGATGTCGGGAAAGAGCGCCGTAATCTCCGGCCCTTCGAGCACTATGCCCCTCTGCCTTAGGTTAAAGATATGGCTTGTGATATCCTCATCCCTGCGCGATTCATCATCCCAATTCTCCCAACCTGCCTCGCGGACATATTCATCCCAAAAGGGCGAATAATGGCATTCCGTGACATAGGGATGCTCCCCCTCGATAAGCTCCTTCTCCGTGAGCACGGACACTTCAATTCCCTTCGCCGGCCCTTCCTCACTGAGCGCTCGCATCTCCTCAACAAAGCGAAGGCGCTCGGTCGCGCTGAGCCGCTCCGAAACCACCGCGAGCGCATCCACATCGGAGCGCTCCCAGCGAAAGGCATTCTGCGCCACCGAACCGTGGATATAGATGCCGATGAGCTTAGCGCCCAGAATGCATCTGAGTTTATTTTGAAACCTCCCCAAAAACCTGGTGAGTTGTTCGTCCTGTTCCGGAATATGACTGCTCATATTTGTCTCTCTTTCGGTAGCCACAGTGTGATCCCTTGCCCGTTTTGATAATGCGCTCTTTGCTGCTTTGTTTGAAACCCGAATTTTTGAAATTCTTTCACCAGGGTATGCATATAAAATCCGTGCGTTACAAGGATGCAGTCCTCGCCCGCGGCGCATACTTTTCCGACCAGTTTTCTCGCGCGGCGCTCTGTGAGACGTCTGGATTCGTCTTGCCTCGGATGATTCAAAAACCACTGGATTCTCCCCGTCAGATTCCAAAACCAGAGCGGCAGCCGTAATTTCGTATCAAAACCGGATCTTAGCGGAACCTCATCCAAGAGCCCCGTTTCTTTTGCTTCCGCTTTGTGATAGAGGCAAAGCGCAGTGCTTTTGCTTCGCTCTAAGCGACTGATGTAAACAGCGCCCACTGCCTCTTGAATGGCTGACGGCTTTGCGGCTTCAATCGGCGCTCTGTCGTACTCTCTGCACGCCCGATCAAATTCCGCCGAGCTGTAAAAGCTGCGCCAATCATATTTTACTTTGCAATGCCTGATGAGAATGACTTTTATATTGCTCCTCCTCGGCTTCCGGACACTCCCGCGGAAGCAAATAAGGTACCGCGCTCTGCGCCGTGAAACCGAATCCCAAAGCGCCTACGCTTAAGTACAAAGTTCTGTTTTCTTTGAAACTGCTACAAGTAAATTGTCTCTCTTTTGGCTTCGAAGCAAAGTAAGTTTCCGTTACGATTTGCTTAAACTTTGATTGCCATATGCGATGAGTCGCTCAAAGTTCTCTCGCCAAGCGGCTTTGCAGCCTTCCTTATTTCTCCAGATTGCTTCCGGCCCGCTTGTTCTGCCGAGGTCAATTCCATACATCCCGCGGACAGCTTTCAGCTTCTGCGGATTTTTTGCCTTTCCTGTCTGGTAGCAAACATTTTTTATGTCCGAATAGAGAATCACCGCGCAGAAATTTTCCATCGCCCTCACCTTTAGAACTGTGGAAAGCTGATTGCGAAACTTATCCTCATCCAAATGCTCATAATGACTGACCAAAATGTATCTCTTGTTCGGAATCGGCTTCAACACATCGGAATATAGCAAAGGCAAAACTTTTTCGGCCTTTAAAATATCATCCCCTTCCAAGATAGCTATGACAAGATTACAGTCCTCATGGGCTCGGACATACAGACCTTGGGACAGCTTCTTTGCCGATTGCAGCAGCCGATGTACGCTTGTTGC
Source organism: Stomatobaculum sp. F0698 (assembly GCF_030644385.1). GTDB lineage: Bacteria > Bacillota > Clostridia > Lachnospirales > Lachnospiraceae > Moryella. The sequence goes on from NZ_CP130060.1 coordinate 1,557,504, forward strand.
CGGAGCTTTGAACGCTTGGTACTTGTTCTCGGTCGCAAGTTGAACTTCTTCCGCAGTCATATGGGCATCGTCTTTCTCGAGGTCAAACAAAAAGAGCCCTGCGGGAATCTCTGCATCATCCGCCTGCCGATTCAAACATACCGGCTCCATCACTCCGCCGAGGCGATTAAAACCGTAGACATAGTTGTGTTCGCTATATCCACCCATCGTGACCAGATTGAAACAGTGATTCTCTATCGCCCTGGCCTTGTTATAGCGATACCACTTCGAATAAACAACATCGCCCCCGGTGGAATTCAAAATCAAATCCACGCCCTGAAGACCGTAAATTCTGCCGAACAGGGAATGATTGCAGTCATAACAAATCGACATGCCGATTTTATAGCCCTTGAACGCAATGGGACGGAACAAACTTTCAATGACTTCCGGATAATTCTCCGCCTCGAACGCGGAGCAACCCGTCATGGTGTGCTTTATGTAAAGGGCATGCTTGGTTTCATTCTTCTTTGCCCCAGCATTGACATAGATGCTGTATATATGCCCCTTGATATCTTCAGAATTTACAATCAGCGCGCAACCAAGCTCCCTGCTGAGTCGCTCTGCCTTCTCGACAAAGGAATGGTAATCTCTCTCCGACAGGATATTGGGGAAGCACACATCCGCTAAAAACGGCACATAGCAAAATTCGGGAAATACCAGAATATCAACCTTGTTGGCTTTCACGATACGCATCGCCTTCTCAAACGGCTCCTCTTCCTGCTCATCTTCTGTCTGGAGATACATGCAGACTCTTAGTTTGACTTTCTTATCGGAACGCTTGCCCTCTTCTTTTGCTTCATCCGGAGTTTCTTGTAACCTCGGCTTTTCGATGTGCAGGGTTTCAAATCCAAGCCTCTCGAAAAAACGCACCGTTTCCATACCGCCCGAATACTCATCCTTGCCAATCTCAATTCCGAAAGCCTCTCGATAGGCCATTCCGCGTATGTGTTTTGCCGGGTATTTCTTTCCTCCGTAGATAAGATAGGTAGAACGCGCCGCCGGATACTCGGGCCTTTCTTCTACAAAGCGCTTTATGGCGCGGATAACGTGTTCCCTCGTAACAAGTTTCCAGTCCTTGGTTTGTTTCATACGTCGATACCTCCCCTTGGCGATTTTGAATGTGAGCGCAAATAGACTCTATATGGATGAGCGTAGAACTTTTGCGAGATTGTGCCAAATCGGGTGAATATAGCTACAAAGCAAAGATCTAGATGTGCTTCCACAAGCATACCTTCTTGCATCAAAAAGCAGGTACATAACGCCTCCTCAAGGTGCATGTACCTGCTCCTTCAAACCTCTATGAATCTTCTTCATTATTTAGCGAGACGGCTCCATCGTATCCGATTCGCAATCCCGATGTACTCTGATTTGAATCTTATCGCGTATACTAGCAACTCTTATTCCTATAGCGGAGTCATTTTGTACTACAACCGTCTCCCCACAAGGAAATAAATCTTGATCATCTACGACTCTCACCTTGTAGCAAATAAGCGCTTCCATACCTCCTTTATAATCTCCGATATTAAATCCATTGCTAAACAAATTGTCTTTTTCAATTGTACCGTCCGGATTTGTGTCATTATAAATCCTTGTTGTCCCAGGTACAAAAGTCAATCCGTCACCTAAATTATCATAGGTCACCACATCTTTTAGAAGTGTCGTTCCGGTATTTTTAAAATGTATCTTCATATCCAGAACCTCTCCCGGAACAGCATCTATGCTATTGTGATAGTCATTTGCCCCTTCCTTTGAAACGGTACAATCCATATCAAATCCTGTCTTATCAACCTTCAATCTAAATGTAATACTACAACCATATTTTCCACCGCCCGGTAACAGTCCCCATCGGTCATACCCAAGCTTTGTTCCCTTATAATACCCCCCCACTCCAAATAAGGCCTCATCACTGATTAGCTTACCGTTCAGCTCTCCTCCCGTGCGTAATCTGCAAGAGTTCCGAATATAGCGCAATGATATAGGCTCATTTGCCTGTATATAAGCTGTATCCCATACTTCCTCAGGCGTGGCATTTGTTGTGGTTATTGTCCCTTTAATCTGGACATTCTCCCCTTTATTTATATTCTCCGGTATTCTCTGCATGATGAGGCGAATATTCTGTGCATAAGTTTCACCAGAACCGCTATCTAAGCTGGAGTCTGCGTTATTATCAACGAATACCTGTACTTCATATTCTGCCCCAACCTCAGCAACCACATTATCACCAAATTTATCTTCGCTATCGGCCTTTCTGATTCTGACAAAATTTCGCTCATCTCCAGTGGCCGGATTATTCGTCATGGAGTTTATTGTCGCTGTTTCAGCATGTTCACCCCATGAGTACATAATACGTTCAGGTCCCCATGTCTTGAACTTCTGAGTCTTCGGAGCTTCGCCTTTAACCTCTTTACTCCCAGTTTGTACTCCCTCATGTGTCTCATGCACGACCGATTCAGTCTCCGAAGTTTTACTCGCAACACTTTCCCTATCTGTCTGCTTGTCGGACGTCTTATCTTTTCTCCAAAAGAACACTGCCACTAGAGCGAGCAATAGCAAGCAGACAATCAAAAATGGACTGTGCTTTTTGCCCTGTTTCGTGTCTCCCATAATTATCCTCCTTTTTGTTTCATACAGGCTTCCTTTGCCTAAAATAATCCCATCTACAAATCCCTATGAAAACTTCATAGCTAAAATAAGTCTTTGTCTGCAATGCACAGCAAAATGTCATCTCTGTTATTAAACTTTTATTAATAGCACTATTCAATCATAGCACTTTGACATATATTGTCAATTATTTTCGCCAAATATTTGAATATAACTAACCATTTAATTCTCAGTCATTTCTTTCAAGCCCTAATTAAGCGAAAAAGGCCCCCCTGTTCTCGGGTGGCCTTCCATATCATCTCATCCTCAATCATTCTCCGCACTTGCCTCCCGCATCGCGCCGGAGTGTGCATCGATCTCGTAGTCATACTCGGTGTTGCCCACATAGAACTCAATCTCGTACACGCCTCTGCCGTCATCGTCTTCATAGCAGCAGTCCACACTGTACCCGTCCGATGTGAGCTTTTTCGCAATGATCTCGTTCAGGCTGCGTTCATCTTCCGCAATCAGGATTCTCACGGCTTCTGCCTCCTTTGTCTTAATCTCATCGATTATACTTTGGAAATATTAGTATCGCATTAAAGCAGAGAAATGAGAAGGTTCATTCTTCCGCACAACAAAAAAGCAAGCCTTAGAAAAGACTTGCTTTTTACGCTTTTCCCCGAACCGCTTTGAGCTCTATTATCATGTCTCTTTCGATCCGAAGCGACAAGCAGCTTGTAAATCCTGTTTGCTTTCTATCTCAGCCTTCCTTCTCTCGGACATAGAGCGGCGGCTCTGTCCGCACGCCGTCCGCGAAGCCCGCCCGTCTGAGCGTCACAAAATCCACATAGCAGACGCGGCGCAGAAGATGGCGGCAGGCATCGTAAATCTCCCGGAAATACGCGCGGCAGTTCTCCTCCGGCACATCCAGGATGATGAGATAGGACTGGGTTCCGTCCCCGTCGCTCTTTAGGAGCAGATCCAGCATGGCAATTTCCCGCCGCGACTTTGCGTAGGCAATCAGCGCGCTTTTAAGGGCAGTTATCTCTTCGTTTTCCGCCGGGTAGCCGAGCATCATCTTGCTATCCCGCTCGATGGTTTTGCTCTGCATCTTGGCCTCCCCGAACTCACTCTGATAACCGGGGGAATTTTTGATGCTGCGGATGATGTCGGGCGAAACGTAGAATAGTTGCGGTCCGTAGGGGTTGATCACAAAGCCCTCGTTTTCCCGGAGCATCCCGATAATCTGCGGAAAGTGGAGCACGATGGTCTCCCGCTTCCAGCCGTTTGCGCCCTGCGCTTCCATCCGTCGTATGGCGTCCCAATCCGTATAGACCGGCAGGGCTTTCTCCCCCTCATCCAGAGTGACGCGGGCGATTCCGAACTGCATGCCCTTTTTCAGCGTCACCGTGCCGCTCCCCTCGGGCAGGCTTCCGTCCGTGAGCACCCCGAGCAGGTAGTGGCTCCGTACCAGCTCCCGGAAAAAGAGATTCAGAAAGTCCCACTCCTGCTGAAAGCGAAACACGACCCGCGTGAGCCCAAGAAGATAGGGATTTTCAATCGGCCGGTTCACATCGACCTCAATCTGATAGGGAATGTTCGTAATCAGGGCATAGGTCCAATCGAGGGACAAGCCCTCTTTTCCCGAAAAGAATAGCTTCGTGTTTGCACCGCTCCCCTGCATCTCCTCTAAGACCGGGTGGGAGATGTTGCCGTCGCGGTGTAATACCGTGACCCGCTCACCGACCGCGGCCTCGCCGAAGAGCTCACCCTCGGCGTAAAAGCCTTCCCCGGCGTCCGGCAAAACTCGCTCCGCCATCAACGTAAAGCGCAAAGGCGCTTTTTTCAGTGCATTTTCCGGCTGCGATTCCGGCTGCTGCGCTTCCGATCCGTCCGGCTGCTTTTTGCCGCCAAAGAAATTCTTCAGTGAATCAAACATTTCGTGCTTCCTCCCCGTTTCCGTATATCCTGACGGTCAGTAACAGTTTCTCCGCCAGCCGTACCGCCTCATCACAGTGTTCCTTTTTAATCAGAAATACGCCATGCGTCTCGCTGAACATATCGAGCTCCGCGAGGCAGTAATCGCTCCACTGTGCACTCAGTTCCCGGCACCAGCCTTCTATGTCGCCGGGCGCATCGTGCAAACCGTCTTCTCGGATTACCAACTGATACCCTTTGCAGAGCTTTCCGACCAACATGATGAAGCTTTCCTTATCACACTTCCACTCAAGTTCGACCGCTCTTCTTTGCTCCAACATCTCCTCGTAGAGCGCATTCCGCGCATCTTCCGCAGCTTCGAGGCTGTCGGGCTTATGCTTTTTTAAAAAGCGCTTGGTTCGCTCGCTGTCACCGAGCAAAAGCAGCGCGAGTTCTCGAAAATCCGCCTGAATCGCCTTGCCGTCCACACGCTGCACCTCGATATATCTGCTTGCTTCCGGAAGCTTTAAGCTTCTCACAAAGTTCCGCAGAATCTGCACCGCCTCCGGATAAGCGAGTTCCGGAATCATATAGAATCTGCCATCCACATCCAGATGTAAGTCGACACAGTCCTTTTTCTTGTTGACAGTCACCTTCATCCGCGTGCAACCCTGAATTGCCTGCGGCGGGGTCAGTTCCATGTACGGAATGTATCCGTCCTGCATCGCTTTCAGCGTGTTATCGATTCCGATTATATGAAAGCCGTTCCGGTTATAGTTCGGCTCCTTCATATGCCAGTCTTCGTAGTTTTGAAAGAGAACCCGCTGCATCCAGCTGTTAAAACTCCTGTCCCTCATCTTTTCCCGCTCCTTACGGACGTATCACCTGCGGTACTTCTTCTGCCCGCAGCACTTCTTTTCGGCGGCGGAATTCCTCGTAGTGAAGGCCGCGCCCGTCAAGCGCCATCTCCCCGACCTGATTGTCATAGGGGTCTGCGCGAAATTCCGGCTCCGGGAAGCCCGTCTCCCCAAGTATACGCGCATTTGCCGCCATGCGCCATGGGTCTACATTGCCGAAGTAGAAGCGATGCAAGAGCTCGTCTCCGCGCTTCCAAGCGGAACCCCCGTAGGATAAATCCGCGGCCCGCCAACCGAACGAGGGAGTGTAGAATCGTACCCAATCGTGGGCGCCGATAAACTTAGGCTCTGTCTTTAAGCCGCTCTCCCAGCGCGCCGGGATTCCGACCGCCTCGCAGAGCGATAGGAATAATAGAGCCTGAATGCCGCAGTCGCCGACGCGGTCCATCGCGCAGCGCTCCGCCATCCTGTCCAGACAAAAATAAGAGGGCATGAAGCTGTAGCGCACCTGCTTTGTGATGAAGTCATAGAAGCACTTTGCCTTAACGAGGGGCTCTGTCACGCCCTCGGTGAGCGCCGCAGCAAGGCTCCTCAGATATGCGCTCGGCGGAAACAAGGCACTGTCATATCCGCTCTCGGTTCGCTTTTCTGCACCGTACTTTGTTGTCTCATTTTCCGACTGCTTCTCTGCTCTGCCCTCGGCTTGCATTCTCTCCGCAAGTCCGTAGACATCGCGGTAGCGCTCGGTATGCAGAAAACGATAGCTTACAATAAAGGGATGGTTTTCCCCGAGTCTTTCCTCCCAAAAGACCACGCGCTGCGCCGCGCTTTCCGCGCCGAGCTGCCCGCCGGCACTCATCTCTTCGAGCGCAATGTCACCCTGCTCTTCCGTAACACGCGGCAGAGGAAGATAAGCTCGAACAAGAGCCCCTTCCCGGAAAAATGCCTCCTCCAGCTCGAGCTCCGCGCGCACTGTGATGCGCACAGAGAGTTCCCCTTGCGCCCGCATCTTTTCCGCACTCTCTTCAAGCAGCCTGCGGTCACTGCCGGGAATGCGGTGTCCCCGTTTCTCCGCCGCTTCCGCAAAGAAGGAATCGGTCTTACAGAGTGAGTCAAAAAAACGCCCGAAAAAGTGGGCTTCCCCGTCCAGATAACGCCAAAAAATTTTGCCTTTCATGAGAAGGGAATCAAAGTCCGCCTCCGAAAAATTCGGAACATAGCGCCGCACAAGTTCCAGCGCTTCCGCCCTTGTATAGGGATACTCCGCGGGCAAACGGCGCAATATTTCCAGCTCCGCGCGGAAGCGTCGCCGCTCCTCCGGAAGACACTCTCCCGTCTCAAGCAAATGCTGCAAATACGCCTCTGCCTCTTCTAAATTCCCGCGCTCCTTCATCTGCTGCACAGGAGACGGAAGCGGCAGGTACATGCTTTCAAAAATGCTCTTTCCCATTGCACCCTCCTTCTCAGTCAACGGCAAAGGGATGCCCGCATTGCGGACATCCCAAGTAAGATACACTGTCACAAAGACTCTGCTGTTATAGGAATAGCCGCAGCAAAGCGCCCATGCCGAGTCCGCAGAAGTTTCCGATTGCCGCGCCAAGCACGCCCATCAATACGCCGATTCCGGCATAGGAAGCGTCATACGCGGATGCCACAATGGGTGCGGAGGCCGAACCGCCGATGTTTGCGAGCGATGCCGTCGATACCATGCAGAGGTCCCAGTGGAAGACCTTCGAGAGCAGATACATGAGAAGCACGTGGATGACCAGGATGAAGAGTCCGTATACCACCCACATGGGCGCCGAGAGCAGGTCGGATACCGACGCGGTCGATGCGAGCAGCGAGACCACCACATAGAGGTATACATTCGAGAGCTCTTCGACCGCCGGGAGCTTGCCGAGCGAAGTGCCCGCACAGATGAGTCCCAGGATACTGACAAAGACCGTCGTCAGGGTACCCTTGTCAAACATACCGAGCCCCACGCCCGCGAGTGCCGCATTGCAGCTCTTTCCGACCATCTGAGAGAGAGCCGAAACCATGAGCGAAAGTCCGATCAGGAAAATCCAATCCGCACTGGTCGCAGCCTTCTTCTCCTTTGCGACCTCGGCATTCGCACTCTCCGCAATGGCCTGCAGCGTCGAAGTGTCTGCCTTGACCGAAGCGTTCCAGCGCCCCGCATACTTCACCGCGAGCAGGAGGAGCGCAATCCAGACCGAGTAGCAAACGGTATCCAGCGCAAGCGCGCAGCTGTACGCACCGGCATCGACCGGAAGCGCCGCCTGCATGGCCGCCATGTTCGCAGAACCGCCGACCCAGGAAGCATAGAGCGCCGCAACCGCGCCCCAGGTATCCGTGCCGAGCGTCCCCTTAAAAATCGGGTAGCCGATCAGGAAGCCGATTGCTAAGGTCAGCGAGCAGCCGAGGAAGATTGCCACCATGCGCCCGCCGAGCTTTGAGAGCTTCTTAAAGTCGCAGCGAAGCAGCATGACAAAAATCATGGCGTAGAGAATGTTGTTTTTGAGCGCCGAATAGGTATTTGCGCAGGCCTCGGAATTGTAGAGTCCCATGGTGCAAAAGACCATGTTCAGCACATAAATCCAGACCAGCGGCGGCACAATGTTAAAAATCTTCGCCTTGGTCTTTTTCTCCAGGAACAGCAGCATCCCGGCAAGGAAAATAAGAAACGCAATGTAGGTAAACCCGTTGGTGATCATCTCTTTCTCCCCCATTTTTTATTGTTTGATGCTCAATCCAGGTAACGCAAGCCCTCCACGCCGCGGATGCCCATGCCGGCCTCATCCGAAACCGTGATAAACTTCTCTTCAAAACGCGCACCGCCCAGTATCGGGTCCTCACTGCAGAGCACCGGACCGTCCAAATCGATGCGGGTAAAGACTTTCTTTGCGCAGGCAAGCTCCACCGCCGCATTCACCGAAATCTTAGCCTCCAGCATGCAGCCGATCATGCACTCCACACCGTAAATCTCCGCCGCAGCCGCAATCTTCAGCGCATTATAGATACCGCCGCACTTCATAAGTTTAATGTTGATGAGATCCGCCGCCCGCTGTTCCAGTACCCGCATCGCATCGCGCGGAGAGAATACACTCTCATCCGCCAGTACGGGTACAAAGCTATGCTCGGTCACGTATTTGAGGCCCTCGATATCGTGCGCCTTGACCGGCTGCTCGACAAATTCGAGTTTTAGTCCCTGCTCCTGCATCTCATTTAAGATGCGCACCGCCTGCTTTGGCTCCCAGGCCTGATTTGCGTCAATGCGGAGGCGGATGTCTGCGCCCGCCACCTCACGCACTGCCCGAAGCCGTGCCACATCGAGCGTCGGGTCTGCGCCGACCTTTACTTTCAGGCAATCATAGCCGCGTGCAATCGCCGTTGCGGCATCCCGCGCCATCTCCTCCGGCGCGTTTACACTGATGGTGATATCCGTGACCAGCTGTTTTCGCGCGCCGCCGAGGAGTTTGTAGACCGGAAGCTTATAAAGCTGTCCGTAGAGATCCCAGAGTGCCATATCCGCAGCGGCCTTCGCACTGCTGTTTCCGTGTACACAGGACTGAACAAGCTGCATCAAATCTTCAAAGGCATCGATGTCTTTGCCGAGGAGATTTGGGATGATGTGATCCTTCAGCGCCCCGACTATGGCACCTGTGGTATGCCCGGTCACCGCGCCCGTCGGCGGCGCCTCGCCGTAGCCCACCTCTCCCGTGTCGGTGTGAATCTCGAGGATGATATCCTCGACACTCGTCACCGTGCGAAGTGCTGTCTTAAACGGAACCCGCAGCGGCACCGAAATGCTTCCGAGCCGAATCTCCGTGATTTTCATGCCCCTCCTCCTTATCCCCCGGCGACATGCGCGAGTCTTCGCTTCCGTGACCTTCCCCGGCTTTCACCGCAAGCTGACCCGATTCATGCCCTGAGCTTGGAATTATTATACAACAATATCATTATATTAGCAATTATTTTATGCACTTTGACATCCCTGTGCGTAAAAAGAGCTTCCCGCCAAAAAGGCAAAAGAACTGCTCTATAAAACAGAAAAGCGGCCTGCAAATCCGTATGAAATCGGACTTGTAGGCCGTACAACTCTGTTTGAACACTTAGCCGCCTTCTTTTATTATGACAGTTCTATTCTCCGCGCCAGAAGCTCCGCCGGCAGATTGGGAGAGGCTTCTCTGCACCACTCCGCTACGCCGGTTTTCGGGCTGTATTCGTAGGCAAGCCCCGCCTGCAAAAGTTTTCTTCCCGTCGCAAAGACCTCACAGTCCGCTGGCAGGCTCCGGAGAAACGAAAGGTCTTCGAGGCTGTCACAGTTCCCGAGCCTTACGTATCTCAGTTGATGCAAAGTGTCGAGCGGAACGAGCGTCCGCAACTTGGCGCAGTACTCCAGGCATAACGACTCTAAGCTACTGAGCTCTGTCAGAAACGAAAAATCCGTCCAGGAGGAATTGTTTTTTACGCGAAGCGCCCGAAGCGAGGACAGTGCTTCCAGTCCGGCCGGGCTGTTCGGCCGGTTGCCGTATACATAGAGGGATGTGAGTTTAAGCTTGCCGATGTAAGCAAAAGACTCCAGTGTGGTTCCGCTCAGCGACAATGCTTTAAGCCGCGTAAGCTCAGAAAGGCAAGCGCCGCTCTTCTTACTTATCCTACCGGAAAGACTAAGTTCCTCCAGCGTATCCGCATAGTCCGGGAGCGCTGTGAAATCCGCTTCCGTGAGACCGAGGCTACGCAATCGTTTCAACGCTTTTAAGTCATGAAGCCCCTCACCGAAGCAGCCTGAGACCGCTTCGCTAACCCGCTGCAATTCCGGAAGGCCTCCAAGCTGCCCCGGCTCCGTCGCACAAAATTCGATTTCCGGGCGAAGGCGAAATAAGTCATTGAGCTTCTCCAAATCCGACGTGCTCGGTCGATAACCTCCCCAGGCGCGAATCAGCCGTATCCCGACATCCGCCAACAAATCCGCCAAGTCTTCCGACGTGAGCGCCGCTTCAAAGTACGCTGTATCGCCGCTGATTTTCTCGATCATTGCTATCAACACTCTCTTCCGTAAGCTGTTTTTACATCCGTCTCATGTGCCGGAATCGCGGTAATCGCTGCCTCCAAGGCTCTCACAATGTCTTCAAGCGGCATAGACGGAACGCCGGGTTTATCCGCTGTCTGCTCCGGGATATAGGGCACATGAATGAATCCGGCCTTGGCGGCCTTATGATGTCGATTCAGATGATACAAGACGCCGTACATCAGATGATTGCAGACATAGGTTCCCGCGGTGTTCGAGAGGGCCGAGGGTAAGCCGGCTTCCCGTATGGCCTCTGCCATCGCTTTCACCGGCAGGGTCGCAAAATAGGCGTTTTCGCCGTCCGCGAAAATCGGGACATCGATTGGCTGCTGTCCCGCATTGTCCGGGATTCGCGCATCGTCCACGTTGATGGCCACACGCTCCGGCGTGACCGCAGCTCTGCCGCCCGCCTGCCCGATTGAGAGCACAAAGTCGGGTTGCTCTCGCTCTATGGCCTCCGCAACCAGCCGTACGGACTCCCCGAATACCGTCGGGACTTCCAGCTTTACAATCTCCATGCCGGCAATCTCCGGTTTCACGTGCTTCACCGCCTCCAGCGCCGGGTTAATCGTCTCGCCGGCAAACGGCGTAAAGCCGGTCAGCAACAACTTCATATCGCCCCTCCTATAGACTTACTGTAGACTTATCCGATAAAACCGCTTCCGAACAGAAACCCTGCTTTCACTTTATCGGTAATGAATCAACAACACCGCCTTGGCGTCCTTCTTGCCGACATTCTTATAGGAATGGGCTACGGAGCCATCAAAGCAGATGGCATCGTCTTTCTTTAGGAAGTACTCCTCACCTCCGGTTTCCAGAATCAGCTCTCCCTTCAGCACTATCAGATACTCAAAGCTGTTCGTGGAATGCCCGACGGAAGTGTGCTCGCAGCCCGGCTCTGCTTCCATCTGGTACAGCTCAAAGTTTCGATCCGCGGTCTTCGCATAATAGTGAAAGATATGGTACTTGTCCTCCGAAAGCGCGGAAATCTCCTTTTTCCGAATTTGAACCGTAGCCTTTTCCTGCGTTTCCAAGAGCGCGGAATACGGCAGCTGCAGCGCTCCCGCAATCTTCCATATCGTATTGATGGTGGGGTTCGCCTCCCCCTTTTCGATCTGCGAGAGCACTACCTTGCTGACGCCTGCCAGATTAGACAGCTGACCCAGTGTCAGATTTCTTTCGTTTCTCAAACGCTTCAGATTGTATGCGATGATTTCTCCGGCTTCCATGGCAGCCTCCGTGATTCAAAAATTATAATTTACATCTTGTGTGTTTTATTTTTCAGTGGTATTCTGTTCCCATTCATTTTATTTTACACTTTGTTCGTTTTAGTTTCAAGGAGGGGATGATGAAACAAAAATCCCTGAAAGCTGCCTTTCCCTATACGCTTCCCATCTTCGCCGGTTTCTGGTTCCTGGCGCTTGCCTACGGCATCCTGATGAATGTGAACGGCTTTTCCTTTGTTTACCCCATGTTCATGAGTATGCTTATCTACGGCGGCTCCCTGGAATTCATTGCTGTCTCCATGCTGATGTCTGCCTTTGCGCCGCTCACAGCGTTTACAGTGACTCTTCTGGTTCAGGCGAGGCACCTCTTTTACGGCATTACCATGTTGGACCGCTTCAAAGGTATGGGGTGGAAAAAGCCCTATCTCATCTTCGGCATGTGCGATGAAACTTTTTCGATTAACTATACGGCAGATATACCCGCCGATGTGGACCGCGGCTGGTTTATGTTCTTTGTGACCCTGCTGAATCAAATCTACTGGGTTTCCGGCGCAACCATCGGCGGCATAATCGGCTCTCTCCTCAAGTTTAACACCGAAGGCCTCGACTTTGTCATGACCGCGATGTTTGTGACCATCTTTATGAACCAGTGGATGAAGGAGAGGAAAAAATACACGGGCCTCATCGGAATCGGCGGAAGTTTACTCTGCCTACTCCTCTTCGGCGCGGATGCTTTCATGCTCCCCGCCATGCTAGTGATTTTACTCCTCTTAACGGCATTCCGAAAACCGATTGAGATAGCCTACGCGGAAGGAGAAGTGTCCGAATGAGTCCCATGAGCTTACCCGAACAAATTGCCACCATCGCCATCTGTGTTTTCGGCACGATGCTGACCAGGTTTCTGCCCTTCCTCATCTTTTCCTCCAAAAAGCCCACGCCGAAAACGGTTCAATATCTCGGCAAGGCTTTGCCTTGCGCGGTGTTCGGCCTTTTGGTGGTATACTGCCTAAAGCATGTCTCCGTTTTCTCCGGCTCTCACGGAATTCCGGAGTTCATCGCAATCTCGGTTACCGCCGCCCTGCACCTATGGAAAAAGCAAATGCTGCTCTCCATTGCCGCAGGCACGGTCATCTATATGCTCTTACTGCAGCTTGTTTTTTAGCCTAGGCGAAAAGAGTCAGCGTTAGCTCCAAATGTTCGCCTTCCCATTTCGGGATTGCACTTTGCTTCCGTCCGCCGCCATTACCTTTATTCCTACTTCAAGATCTGCCCCCGTTTTCACGCAGTCTCAAACTTGGGTTTGGTAAAGAAAATGGACGCAGAGAACCCGCAAGTCTCAAAAAGCAGACTAGCGGGTTCTTTTTTGATTCTTTTTCAATTCTTTTTCGGTTCTGATGCGAGTTCTCTTTCAAAGCTTAGCTGAGCTTCCAGATGAAGTAGCCAAAGGGCGGCATTTGATATCCGCCGCTTAAGGCTACCTGCTCTCCGCGCAAAAGATCCGTCGCCGTGCCTGCATCCGCCCCGTTAAAGTGTGCGTGATACGCTTTGTCCTCGGCATTTAAACCGATCCAAATTCGCTCTCCCTCAAATTCGCGCTCAAATACCAGCTGACGGTTCGTGAGCACAATGCTCTTATAATCGCCGTGCGTGAGCGCCTTATGGCTCTTATGAATCTCCGCAAAGGAGGCGATGGCATCCGTTAGCTCGTTCCATTCGGGCGAAGCAAGTTCCGGGCGTAGGGCATCGTCGCTGCCATGGCCCTTTTCACCCAAAATGCCCCACTCGCTGCCGTAATAAATGCAGGGGATGCCCGGCATGCCGAAAAGCAGGCAGTAGAGCGGCGGCAGATGCCGCTTTTCCTTTAGGATACTCGCGACGCGAGTCACATCGTGATTGTCCGCAAAGCTAAGCAGATGCTCCCCCTTATAGATGGCATGACTTTCTTTTCCGAATTGACGGTTCAGCGCATAGTTGATTTCAAAGAGGTTCAGGTCGTTAAAGCTCGAGTACAGCCCCTTATAGCACTCGTAGTTCGTGCAGCTGTGGAGCATCTCTGGATTCACGATGCGCTTATAGTCGCCGAACAGAATCTCCCCGAGCAGGAAAAAGTCCGGCTTCACGGAATCGCAGAACGCGCGGAGCTTCCGCATAAAGTTCGGGTTCAGACAGTAGGCCACATCCAAGCGCAGGCCGTCAATCTGAAATTCCTCAATCCAGGCTTTGATGCAGGAGAAAAGGTAATCCGTCACCTGGGGATTATCGAGATTTAACTTGACCAGCTCAAAGTGCCCTTCCCAACCCTCATACCAGAAGCCATCGTTATAATTGGAATTTCCGTCGAAGTGGATGTAAAACCAATCCTTATACTGAGACTGCTCCCGCTTTTGAAGCACATCTTGAAAAGCCCAGAAGCCGCGCCCCACATGGTTAAAGACGCCGTCCAAGACCACATGAATGCCGTTCTCTTTGAGTGCCTTGCAGACTTCCGCAAAATCCGCATTGCTGCCGAGGCGGCAGTCAATCTTCGTATAATCCCGCGTATCGTAACCGTGGCGGTCGGATTCAAACACCGGCGAAAAATAGACCGCATCCGCATGCAAGCGCTTTAAATGCGGAATCCACTCAATGACCTTCCGAATTCGGGGCACAAGCACGCCATCGTTCTCCTTCGGGGCGCCGCAAAAACCAAGGGGATAAATCTGATAAAACACACTCTCCGTTGACCACATATTGACTCTCCTTAACACCGTAATGCCATTCTCCCGATTCCCGCTCCGCAAAACCGTAGGCATCGTTTCCGATGCAGCAAAAGCAATCGAGTTCGCAGACTTCTATTCTACACCGCTTTTCCAAACTCCGATAGCGGGGAACACGAGCATCTCTAAGCTCACTTGCGATAACAATCAATCGGTTCCCCGGATTTTGTTTTCCAGGCAGTCCAACCATTGCAAGCTGCTCCCATGATAAATTCACCACAGGCAGAGGGAGATGTCAGTTCAATATCTTCCATCAGTTTTCCATCTTCCACCTTGGCTCGGTTCCTTTTTTCATCGATAATCGACGACAGTCCGATTCCTGTTTCTGTCGCAACATCACTTCCCTTTAAAAGAATAAATGTACCGCTCTTTACCCGCATTTCGCCTCGCAACAAGGTGTTTCCGAACCTTTTAACTTTCCTTGCAAAATGATAGATCCCATCCGGTATTTTTGCCCGATCGCTTGCCCGATAACCGCGTTCAGACTCTTCAACGTCCTTTTCTGCCTCGGCTTCTTCGGAGTTGGTAATCAAATCAAGCCCCAGAATATCCAACATCTTATAGACCTCGGCAAGGTAATCATCACAGTTCTCCACATCATCTGTGTTTGCCGTACCGGAGCTTGTCGTAAGCGTCGTATTGTGGTACAAATTCAGCTCGTTGATTCTGTGATTTAAGACGTCTTCCAAATACTGAATGGTACCGTCATTAAAAAATGTGCGCTCCTTAAACTGTGTCAGAATATAGCAATCGGACCAGTTCGCATATTTATCGTCATGCGCAGTGGGGCGATTTGCAAGACCGTTTTTTGACTTTCCCACATAGAGCACATCTTTTCCGCGTGCGTTTTTTCCAAACAAAATGTACACGATGAATAAATTCGGTATCACAAATCCCGGATTCAAGGCTTTTAGATTGGGGTACGGAATCTTATATATCAGAATCGTGCTATTCGGTTTCGTCATCTCGACCGCGCCGTCGTTGTACTTGATGATATATCTGCTCGCCATCTTTACCGCTCCTCGTATCAGCTTTCTATCACTATACCATGCCAAGCGAAGGATACAACAAAATGCGCCTCCGTTATTCACAGAGACGCATCCCTTATATCCATTCATTTCTAAAATTCGATTGTCAAGTATAAGCCCTTTTCGCTTACGCTTTCGCCAAAGCATCATTTCTTGAAAGCAGATAGACGCAATATTGATTCATGCTGATTCCTTCCGCTCTCGAATGCTCTGCCAAAGATTTGTGTGTCTAAGTCACCGGGTTCCGATATCAGAAGGCCATCCTCGAGGGCGGCGGTCAGCCATTCACGCTTTGCATCGATAGCATTCGATACGACATGCTAAACGCTTTCCCCCACTGTAATGCAACCGGGCAGTTCCGGATAGCGCGCCACATATCCGCCCTCATCCAAATCAGGCACAATCTCCAACTTATAGGGAAGATTCATATAGTATTCAACGCTCTTCATCTGATACCTCCTCCAGGACAACATCTCTTACCATTTCAACATACACTCTCTTAATCGGTTCATCTTTCGGAATGGTAATCGGATTGTGTCACATTTGGTGTCAACTTTTCAGATCAATTCAAGTCCGTCAATTCGCATGCACCGTATCCCCCTTCTCTCCCCTTCTTCTCTCACCCGCTCAAACGAAACATCCCCCTCTTCAAAATACAGCCGATTTCCCGTTTCGTTTAAGTGCGTAATCAGAATCGAGAGCTTGGTATCGCGGGCGCTCGAAAACAGTTGAACAGAGTCTTCATCGCGTTTTATCGGCGCAAAGAAGGCCTCCATACTCTCATGCCGCGCATAGCGGAGTGTTCCCTGCCACTCATTCGGCTGATTGGTGAGATCCGCTCCCACTCCCGGGAGTTCGGCGCGCGCTGTCTCACAGGGCAGCGGTCCCGCTCCGTGGCGCGTCACATAGCTCCGCGTCACATAGATTGCCTCATCCAGCGTGAGACCCAGTTTTGCAAGGAAAGAGGCCGGATTGAGCATCCCTGTCTTTGAGGAAGTCAAATGCGGCGCATAGGCTTCATAGTCCTCGTCTAAGAGAAGTCCCTGGCCGCTCTCGAAAATGAGGTGCTCAAATTGTGAAAGCCAATCCCGGTTTGCATCCACCAAAGTCAGAAGACCTATGTTCGCCTTCACTTCCGCGACGTAATTTTGAAGCACTGTGTCATTTTCCAACAGTTCAAAGTACGGGTTCTCGCGTTCTATGCCGAGCGCCGCCGCTCTTTCTTTTGTGTAGCGTGTCCGCAGCTCCCGCAATCGCTGCAAGAGCTCTGCCGCATTACATGCGGCGACTTCCTCTATGCTGAGCCCGTAGCCCGCGCGGTTTCGCTGCACGCATTCATCGATGCCCATGCCGCAGGAACCGTGCCGCGCATCGCCGCGGGCTGCTTCCGCGCCCATGTTAAGGAGCACATCGTCTATGGTTGTGACGCGCGCTGTTTTCTCGGAATAAAGCAAGGGCACAAAGCCGAAAAGCCGCGTAAAGTCCGCGACTTCCTTTCCGAGCTGATAGAGATCCGGCATATAGTGTTCCGCGAACAGCGTCGGTGCCCCATACTCTGCCCCGGCACCGATCTGGTGGTGTACAAAGCGCCAAGCAACCTCCGCATCTTCCACGGTGTGCCCGGCCTGCGCGCCGCCGTTGTGTTTAATAATCAGCGGCTTCCCGAGAACGCGAGAGAGGCTTGCTGTCGCAAGCCCCTTTCCCTCATCTCCGAAATTTTTCCCGATGACCGCAATGCTTCTCATAACTGAATGTCGGCGTCTGCCTGCAGCGAGAGCTGCGCAAGCGCCGCACTGATAACCGGTCGGTTCAGCTCATCCCAGCGCGATATAACATCCTCCCGCGCCTCGCCCTTTTGGAGCTGAATGGTGCTGATGATGATTTCCGGCAGACAAGCCGTGCTCTCGCGATCCAGCACTATGCAGTGCCCAGGCAGAAGTTCCGCATTCTCCTTGTTTTCGTGCCCTATCATAATATGGAACACATGGAAGGACTCCTCACCTTCCCGTAAAAGACCCTCCCTCGTGACTTCCCCCGGAAGCGCATCCCCGATAACGCGCTCTACCGTAGCTCCTACGGACCCACTGCGAATCTCCGCATTATCCCCTATGGTAAACAAAAAGCCCTTCTGCTTTCTCTTCCGAATCGCATCGATGTTCGTGTGTCTCGCCAAAAACTCCCAGAGGCAGGTGGGAACCACCTCTCCGCTTCCGCCGTTTTCAAAATAGAGTTCCAAGAGCTGCTCCGCAATTCGGATGTCCGATTCAAACTGCGTAACCTGCAGCGGTGACTTGTCCTGAAAATCTCCGTAGGCCGCGCACATGAGCGCCGGGTCTTCGACCGCGCCGGTGGAATAGAGCTTGGTAATCAGCTCATTCAGGGCGCCGGTTGCAAGCTCCACCGCGAGATAGCCCATCGAAGCCGTCACATCCAGACCGACCACAATCGGCGTGGTATTCGGGTGTTCCTCCGAGTCAAAACACTCTCGGGTGCCGATAAACTTAGGATCCATCTTCGGGTTGCATTCTGTTCTCTTAAAGACCTCTCCCACGCTCTGCCCGTTGGAGAGTTTTCTGCTGTTTTTGAGTTTCTGCCAATCCGCCGCCGAATAACTTCCGTAACCCATACTTTCCTCCTGCCTCAATCCATTTTTGTAAAACGATGGCCGCCAAAGCCGCCTTCAATCACCAGGTCCCAAGCCGCAAAGTCCGCGTAGGCATCCGCTGCGGGTTCCGACGTAAGAAAAACCTCCAGCTCTCGCGGGTGATGCACATCTTCCGCAACCGACTTCGCCGCCTCCCGGAGATCCCGCAAATCCCGCTTGCTCTCTTTCTTCTTTACATCGCGCCAATCTCCGAAGAGCATGCCCTCATGTGTAATCGGGTTGATGAATAGGCTTGCCGCGGTCATGTTCCCGTGCTCCAGTTCCGAATACTCGAGGGCGCAGCAGATATTCTCCATGCGGGAGATAACCCAGGCCAAATGTTCCGATGCGAACGGCGCAAATACCTCCGCAGGGTAGAAATACGGCTTCCGCGTATAGACGAGGCCAAGCTTCCCCTCGTCCAGATAGAGTTTGCTCTTCAACTGCGGAAAACAACGGACCAGTTTCACATCCGCCGCGGGAAAGGCGAGCTTAGAAAGCCCGCGTAAAAAGGCATTTGCCCCTTCCTCACGATCGAATACATAGACCACCGTTTCCCGGCAGAGATAGCAAATAAGCTCCGGGTAGGAGTATCGGTCCATGTAGGACAGCGTCAAGGTTTTCCCGTTCTGCATGCGATAACTTACGCTGCCGTTTTCTTCCCACAGCGTGTCTCCGCTGTAGTCCTGCTCCTTCGCATCCGCCTTAGCCTTATAGTAGGACAGCAGCTTCTTCCGGAATTCCGTATTCCCTTTTAACTCAGCGTCCGACAAAAAGGCTCTTGCCCCGCAATACGAACAGCGAAAGCCGCCCGCACTGCTGAGTTCCAGCTGTGCGCCGCACTGTTTACAGATATACTGAATCATACGCTTATTCCAAAATATATCTTGCTATTCTTAGTTCGATTGCATTTAGATATTTGATTGTCCGGATATTTATGGAGCAAGTGTCCGCATCCTTTCGGTGATGCTTCGAATTTGCCTAGCTTCTCATCGCAGCCGTATGGTACAAGCAAATCCCCCCTGCTCTCCGTTTGCAAAGGATAGTTTCCAGCGGTGCCAATCCGCTACTTGTTTGACAATCTTTAACCCAAGGCCATGCTGTCCGGTGCCGGACTCCCACGCATAGCTTCTGCTGTTCAGTCTGCTAAGAAGTTCTTTTGATACTCCTTTTCCGGTGTCGTCAAGCTCCAGAAAGACATGGTTTTTCCGATCCTGATACAGCTTCATTTCGATTCTGCATCCGCCTTCATTATGCCGAATCGCATTATGAAGCAAATTCATGATCGCTCTCTCCACCAGATCTTCGTTAAAGTAAAGTTCCAGATCCTGAAGGCTGTCCTCGATTTCGAGTGTGAACCGATATCTCTCATCCTCCGTCTGATTCATGATATCGGTGAGGGTCTTTCGGAGAAAGCGGCTGATTCTCACTTTCTGTTTTTCAAATTTCCCTGCGCCAAACTCCAGTTTGCCGGAAAGGTTCAGATTATCCACGAGCCGACGGAGCCGGATTCCTTGTGTCTCAATAGACTTCGCTCTTTGCCTGACCTCTTCCTCCCCGGTTGAGGCAGCTATCATTTCCGCATTGCCCATTACAATTGCAAGCGGGGTGCGAATATCATGTGATACGCCTGCAATCCACTCTGTACGCTCCTCTTCCCTTTGCTTTGCGCGCCGCTTCTGTATCCGGGTCGGAACTACCACCAGCACAACGATATTGGATAAAAGCAGCAAGGGAAATATCTTTACGAGGTAATTGATCAGGTTCACATCAAACTCAAGGGTATATTTCCATACCTGATCTTTGTTTCCTCCGACTACAAGCAGGCCCTGCTCGAAAACATAGGTGTGAACCGGATAATCCTCAAGATAATATCTGGTAAACCTGGCAACATCCTGTAAAGTATAGGTTTTTCTGAGCGCTTCGGGGAGCGCTTCACTCCACAGAATGTTTCCGTCTTTCCCTAATATCATGGCAAACTGCCCGTGCTTCAAAAGACGTTCCGCTTCTTGCTCATCCAACACATATGTTCCGTTGTTTACCGACAGATGTGTCAGTATCTCCGGCGGATTCTGATAATCGACCGAATGAAATCGAATCACCGCAAGCCCAAAAATCAGCAAATCCGTAAAGAACAGAAAAGTCATCATCAGCACAATTCCCGTAAGCAGCTGCAGCCTATTTCCCACTCTTCGCTTCATGATTCCTTCTCCAACTTATAGCCGAGCCCCCGTACCGTGATCAGGTATTTGGGCTTCGACGGCTCTGCCTCTACCTTTTCTCTCAAATGGCGCATATGGACAATCAGTGAACTCTCCAAGCCAAAACTGCCGTCCGGCCAGAGGGCGTCACACAGTGCGTCTGTTGTGACGATTTTTCCCCGGTTTCGGAAGAGCACATGAAAGAGTGCCAGTTCCTTTGCGGTCAGCGCAGTCTCCTTTCCATTCCGTGTAACAGTGCCGGCATCCATTGAAACAAGCGTTTCCCCGAGACGAGCCGACTGTCCCTTCTCCTCAAAATGATAGGTTCGCCTCAGCACCGCGCCGATTCTGAGCAGCAGTTCCTTCGGAAGAAAGGGCTTGGTGATGTAGTCATCCGCGCCGAGTCCCAACCCTTTTAGGCGTGCTGTGTCCTCATCCCGCGCAGACAAAAAGATTACCGGCGCATCATACAGATTCCCCGTCTCTTTCATCCGTGAATAGAAATCAAATCCATTCCCGTCCGGAAGCATGACATCCAGCAGGATCAGATCGTAGTGCTGTTTCCGAAGTTTTTCTTTCGCCTCACTGCAGCTACCGGCAACATCGACCTTCGAATAATTTTCTCTTTTGAGAAGTTCCGTTACAATGTCTGTCAGTTCCTTTTCATCGTCTATCGCTAATATTCTGCATTCGCTTCTATCCATATGCAGACCTCCGAATCTTTTTCATACAATGATTTGAACGCCTCGAGTGTACTTACGCATGGTTCACACGACACGCTTCCGTATGCCCGGGGTGCTTTTACTATACTGTATCCCGAAATATCCCCCAAGGCTTTTGCGCTTTCTTAATGTAAGCATAAGGTCAGCGCAAGGTTCGCATAGTCTTCACCCGATATCCTGTCATTGTAAAACAAGCAAGGAGGACAGAATACGATGAACTATATTCTGGAGACGAACCACCTGAGTAAACAGAGCGGTAACACCTACCGCGTAAACGATCTTTCCATGGCCGTTCCCGAGAACTGTGTCTACGGCTTTCTCGGACCGAACGGAGCAGGCAAAAGCACCACGCTCAAGATGATTCTCGGGCTGATTCACCCGAATCAGGGCAGCATCAAAATCTTTGG
The DNA here is from genome assembly GCF_030644385.1 of Stomatobaculum sp. F0698. Classification (GTDB taxonomy): domain Bacteria; phylum Bacillota; class Clostridia; order Lachnospirales; family Lachnospiraceae; genus Moryella. The sequence goes on from NZ_CP130060.1 coordinate 1,578,955, forward strand.
AAAGGTCATGAATTCCGCAAACAGGCTGTCTATTCTCAGGCAAACGGGGAGCCTGATTGAAAACCCGGGCGGATACGGACATCTGACCGGTCTTGAGAACATGCAGATCATACAGAAATTGAAAGGAGTCAGTGAGGCAGAAATTGCTCCCGCTCTGAAGACCGTACGTCTCTATGACCAACGCGATAAGAAACTCAGCAATTATTCTCTCGGCATGAAGCAGCGGCTCGGTATCGCTATGGCAATCTTGGGGAATCCGAAACTACTGATTCTGGATGAGCCGACCAACGGTCTCGACCCTGCCGGTATCCAGGAAATGCGTCAGTTAATCTGTTCCCTCCCGAAAGAAAGGAATATGACCGTTATCATTTCCAGCCATCTCCTCAGCGAGATTGAACAGATGGCCGATCAAGTCGGCATCATCCACCACGGTCGCATGCTCTACCAGGGTACTCTTGCCGATCTGGAAACCCAGGGAGACAATCTGGAAGATGTCTTCCTTGAAATGACCGGCGGGAAGGAGTCTTTATGAATCTGCTTGCCGCATTTCCAAAGTCGGTCGCTGTTGAGTTTAAAAAATCCCGGCATAAGCACTCTTTTTTACTGCTTGCAATCGCTGTCCTGTTAAATTACTTCTATCTGTTTCACGGAAATACGCCCGATCGGCAGGCCTGGTACAATGTGTTCTTTGCCATTCCGATGATCAATACTCTGATTCTGTCTGTCCTGATGGCTGTCCTTGCCAGTCAGTCGGTGGACATGGAACATAAAGGTAACATGTGGAATCTCCTTCCGACACTGGAAAGCAGAGCATCTATCTATCTCGGCAAGCTTCTCTACGGGTTCATACACTTGACCTTGTTCTGCTTACTACAGATGGGAATGGTGATTCTGATGGGGAGCAGGCTCGGATATGAGGGCAATATTCCGTTTTCTCTGATCGGAATCACCTTTTTGGCAGAGCTGGTCAGCGGAATGATTGTCTATCAACTTCAATGCCTTTTGTCACTCCTGTTTCCCAGTCAGTTCGCAGCGCTTTCAATCGGCTTTGGCGGCACGCTGACCGGTCTGTTCCTCGCCTATGTGAGCACCAAGGCCTGGACTCCTTGGTCTGTTCTCCTCTCCCTGAGTCCCATCGGTATGGATTATCAGAGGGCAACGAGAACCGTGACACTTTTCCTTAGACAGCTTACGCCGCTCGAGATTCTGACTGCGCTCGTTTACCTTTTCGGTATTTTCCTGCTGGGTCTCTATCTTTTTACCAAAACAGAACAAGGGGCACTCAGCATAGGCACAGGCAGGCGCAAAGCATCCAAGTCCGTTCACAGCGGACTCCCTGTGGAACTGATCAAACTGAAGCGCAATCCCATATGGATTCCTTTTCTTCTGATTCCGCTGATTTCCGCAGTCATCGGAACCTTTAATTTCACGCAGAATCAGGGCATTTTACAAAACACCTGGGAAGATCTCTGGACGCAGCAGTCCCTGTTTCTGGGTATCTTTTTCCTCGCGCCTCTGGTTGGAATTCTTTGCAGCCTTCTGTGGCGAATGGAGCATCAAGACAGCAACTGGAACCTGATTCTGACAGTCACCACACCCGAAAAACTGGTTAAGAATAAGTGGTTGACGGCTGTACTTCTCTCATCCGTCTGCATTTTGTGGATTGCTCTCATCTACCTTTTCACCGGAAAAATCATACTGAGACTTCCCGGAGAGGTGCCAGAACTGTTTTGGATTCGGATGCTAAGCGCCGCTGTCTGCCTCTCTGCCGTAAGCGCTGTGCAGAGCATGTTGTCTATGATTTTCCGCTCCTTCGCCGTTCCCATCTCACTTGCTTTTGTCGGGAGCATTGCAGGTCTTTGGCTGACCGTCAAAGGTGCTTATTATGCCGTTCCGTATTCAATGCTGATCTATGGAATGGGAAGCAGCTCGATTACCGGGGAATTGAATGTTCCCGTGCTTCTCGCTTCCTGCTGCTTCTATGTCCTCGCAGCGCTTACATGCAGCATCATCTTCCTAAAAAAGTCGGATGTACGCACGCATGTTTGACTGTCATATACGCCGGGCTTCGCAGCAAGAATCAGAACTGCCCGAACCCGGCAATGTGGTGTCAGACCATACTCCGGAACAAACAGAGCAGGCTCTACCGAACATAGCGTTTGGTAGAGCCTGCTCCTCTTTTTTGCCTGTGCAACACAGAAATTAAATCCGAATGGTTCCGGTTCTCTGTCACGATTTGCCTCGATTCGATTTTTTATCAAATCGTTCTCGCGGAAGTGTTATCAAAGGTGCATTACATATATCTGGCACGGATTCCGTTCATCCCATAAAGTCGGAAACAGCTCAAATTCCTTGAATCCGAGCGACCGATAAAAACGGTTCGTGGCATCGTACTCGGGATATCGCCCCATTTGTACTGTCTTAACTTGCATGAATGAATATCCGTAATTTCGGGTCGCTTTCTTTGCTCGCTCGAACAGTTTTCTTCCCACGCCTTTTCCGTGATAGTCTTTTAATACGCCCAACACAGAAAGTTCTACGGTTTCTTTTCCCGTCTCTTTCAGACAGAGAAAACCGATTGCTTTTTCCGCATCTAAGGCCGCAAAAAACGGCTGCTCGGCACTTTCTTTTATGTATTGCTCTCTTGCTTCCGGAATACCGAACCACTCGGGAAGTGCTTCCAGTACCGTTCGGGAAATCCTCTGCTTTTCTGTCGCTTCCTCTACGCTGACAATTCTTATGCCGGAAGCACCCGGTGTACCGCTGTCAGCTGCAAAGTGATATACGAATAAATCGACCATTCTTATCCTCCGTCGTATCTTCGATTTACTTGCGTATGTCGAATAGAGACTCCGCAAGATTTGTCTGTTCATACGCCACAATCACATCGTTGTCAATTCAATTTTATCATTTTAACGAGAAGGATGATTGTAAGGTGAACTAGGACAATAAAAAAGAGCCGCTGACGAACTCGTGGTATGATGAAATTTGCTTCACTGCCACAGTTGCTTTCCACAATACCCATATATTATGCCCATCCGTACTCCGCCTACGAACGCGGACTGAACGAAGAACAGAACCGGATCAATCAACTCCCTCGAAAATCCTTTCATTACAGTTCGCCAGGGGAATTATTTCAGACTGTCCTACCTGATCTTGCAATCCAGCAACTACTTCTTCTTGGCAACAATATAAAATCTGTGAATGCTCCCCTCAAGCAGTCCATCTCTTTCAATGCTTTTCTGTGCCTCAAGCAACTGTTCAAAGCAGCTTTCAACAGAAAAGCCCGGAAACTCCCATTCGATAATTCTTGCAAACCAAACAAGAGCTCCGACATCAAAGAAACGAATCGGCCGTCGGACTTCTCCGCTTTCCAGTATCTCAAAACCATGTGCGAGAAGTTCCGCTTTTCTAACCTCCAGATATTGCTTTGGATATGGTACTTCTGTGAGCTGAGGAAGCAGCAGCTCAACCAATTCCCGATCATTTTCGGCGCCTACCTGCTGTGTTAGGAACAACCCTTCTGATTTTAATACGCGCTGCAGTTCCGCAGCGTCATAGTCTCCATGCCGGTTGGTGACAATATCAAAGCTTTGATCGGAAAACGGAAGCTTATCTTCTCCTCCCGCCGCTTTGAACTCAATTCCCAACGGGAGCAAAACCTTTTTGCACAGTTCCACATTCGGCGGATAGCCTTCGATCGCTGCCGTATTTTCATAGGGGTGTCGAAAAGTAAGCAAAAACTCTCCGCCACCGGTTTCCATATCCATCAGTTTCATGCTGTCGTTCCGATATTTCTGAATCATCTTTCCAAAATCCCACGGTAAATCATCTTCTTCCGTATACCTGCCATGAATATGAGAAAAATCCCATCCGTGAATACGGGCGATTTCCTCCTCTCTTTTCCAGCTTTCCTTTCGTTGTTCTACCGTCATATGAACTTCCTTCTTCTCAGGCATTTCTGAAAACCATAATATTTAATTAGTAACTTACACCTTATATAGCCTGCCCCAGCAGCCAGTCAACCACATTCACAACCTGCACACCATTGTAATTTCCCTGGCTGAAACGATCCAAGGTAAGAATGGTCTTTGGATAGTTATCCCGCACTTTCTGCAGTGGAGCTATTTCCCTGTCGAATGTTGTCTGTTCCGTCAGATTTGCTGTCACCTGATAATATTCATAGATCCCATCTTTCTTGACAACAAAGTCAATCTCCAGTTCTCCAAGCTTTCCGACCCATACCTCATATCCACGTCTCTTGAGCTCAAAGAAAATCACGTTCTCCAATGAAAAGCCAAGATCATACATTTGCTTCGGAAGAATAAGGTTCCGGATTCCGAGGTCCGAAATATAATATTTTGCCACATTTTTCAGAAGCTGCTTTCCAGATATGTTGATGGGACTTACTTCATAGAAAATATAAGGCTCCACTAGCGCTTCAACATAATCAGCCACTGTGGACTGAGAAACTTTTCTTCCCGTAGATGTGATAAACCCAGCTATTTTTTTTACGGAAATCGGGCTTCCCACACTGCCTGCCAGAAACCTGGATATGTTTTTCAAAAGGCTTACATCGTTGATCTTCCGCTTGTTCGGATCATCGCTCTTTCGCATTTCCCGTTCTTCGATATCTTTGATCAGAATGGTATTGTAGATTCCCTCCAGATAGGTATGAACTTTGTTTGTATCCTTTCCAAGCATTGCCACAAAGGGAAATCCGCCGAACCCCAGATAGTCAGAAAATGTCCTGTCAGGATCTTTGTCTCCCGCCGCATCCATATATTCACGGAAAGACAACGGCAACATATTGATTTCAACATATCGGCCTGACAGAAGCGTTGCCAGTTCGCCTGACAGCAGAAATGCATTGGACCCGGTAATATAGACGTCTACTCCTTCCTTGATATAGAGACTATCTACCACCTTTTCAAACTGGTTCACCTTCTGAACCTCATCCAGAAAAATATAGACCGGCCGCAGCTCTCCTATCCTTTCGGTAATGTATTGATACAGATTCTTATAATCTAGGAGATCCTCATATGCCAGATCCTCGAAATTGATACTGATAATCTGTTCCTTACTGACGCCTTCGGCCTGTATTTTCTCCCGGTATTCTGCGAGAAGTGTCGACTTGCCCGATCTGCGGATTCCGGTAATCACCTTGATTACCCTCTCATCTTTCCACTGATCAAGAAGCTCGAGATATTCCTTTCTCTGTATCATAAAAGACCTCCTGTCTAATCTACATTCATTGTAATGCAGGCCAGACAGAAGGTCAACATGTATCCCGATTTCGGTATAAATATCTGTATTATTTATTTATGTCCCGGTTTCGAAATTTATTCCAACTCAATCGTCCCCGGCGGTTTCGAGGTCAGATCGTAGAACACGCGGTTCACGCCCTTCACCTCGTTCACGATGCGGTTCATGACGGTCTGGAGCACCGCAAACGGAATTTCCGCGCACTCGGCGGTCATGAAGTCGTCCGTCTTCACCGCGCGGAGCGCAACGGCGTAATCGTAGGTGCGGAAATCGCCCATCACACCGACGGAGCGGAGGTTCGTGAGTGCGGCAAAGTACTGGCTGAGCTCACGCGCAAGGCCTGCTTTCTGAATCTCCTCGCGGTAGATGCTGTCTGCCTCCTGGACTATCTTCACCTTTTCCGGCGTGACTTCGCCGATGATGCGGACGCCGAGTCCCGGGCCCGGGAAGGGCTGGCGGTACACGAGTTCTTCGGGGAGACCGAGCTCTAAGCCGACCTTACGCACTTCGTCCTTGAAGAGGTTGCGGAGCGGCTCAATGATTGCTCGGAACTCAATGTTTTTCGGCAAACCTCCCACGTTGTGGTGGGACTTAATCACCGCACCCTTGCCGAGTCCGGATTCGACCACGTCTGCGTAGATCGTGCCCTGGCAGAGGAAATCGACCGCGCCGATTTTCTTTGCCTCGCGCTCAAAGATGCGAATAAATTGCTCGCCGATAATCTTCCGCTTCTGCTCGGGCTCTTCGACTCCCTTCAGCTTCTCGAAGTACTCGGGGCCCGCATTCACGCGGATAAAGTTTAAGTCGTACTTGCCCTTCGGTCCGAAAATGGCTTCGACTTCATCGCCCTCGTCCTTCCGAAGGAGGCCGTGATCCACGAAGACGCAGGTGAGCTGCTTGCCGATGGCCTTAGCCATCAAAGTCGCCGCAACCGAAGAATCCACGCCGCCGGAGAGCGCAAGGAGCACCTTGCCGTCGCCTACGGTCTCGCGGATGCGCTGAATCTCTGCCTCCGCGAAGCTGTCCATCTTCCAATCGCCCTTGCAGCCGCAGACATCATAGAGGAAGTTGTGAATCAGCTCTTTGCCGTACTCGGTGTGCTGCACTTCCGGGTGGAACTGCGTCGCGTAGATGTGACGCGCCGTATCCTCCATGGCCGCAACCGGGCAGTTCTCGGTGTGCGCGGTCACAGTAAAGCCGGACGGCACCTTGGAGATATAGTCCGTGTGGGACATCCAGCTGGAAATCTCAGCCGGAACGCCGCGGAACAGCGTTGCATCCGTCTTTACTTCTGTCTTGGTCTTGCCGTACTCGCTGACCGGCGCGGTCTCAACCTTGCCGTCCAGGGTGTGCGCAATCAGCTGTGCGCCGTAGCAGAAGCCGAGAATCGGGATGCCGAGCTCAAACACCTTTTTATCAATGTGCTGGCTCTCCTCTTTGAAGACGGACTGCGGTCCGCCCGTAAAAATGAGTCCCTTCGGCTGCATTGCCTTTAACTTGTCCAAATCGATGTCGGAAGCATAGACCTCCGCATAAACGCCTTCGTCGCGCACGCGTCTTGCAATCAGCTGGTTATACTGCCCGCCGAAATCCAACACTATAATCTTTTCCTGTTGTTCGAGTTCCACGTCGCTCTCCTCTCTGAATAATCTCCCGTCATCATATCACATTTGCGGGCGGCGCAACAATCGACAATCATGTTTCTCCGCGCAAAACGAGTATGCATCACGGTTAAACCAAAGCCGCCAAAGCTTCGGTATCTCCTGCTTTAGCGGCTTTATGTAATAACTCAAAGGTATTTTTTCAGATAGCGCCCGGTCCAGGAATTCTCGACCGCCGCCACTTCCTCCGGGGTGCCCGCGGCAACCACGGTACCGCCGCCATCTCCCCCTTCGGGTCCCATGTCTATGATATAGTCCGCCGTCTTGATGACGTCTAAGTTGTGCTCAATCACAATCACGGTGTTACCGCTCTCGGAGAGGCGTCTTAAAATATCCACGAGCTTATGCACATCCGCAAAGTGGAGGCCGGTGGTCGGCTCGTCCAGAATGTAGACCGTGCGCCCGGTGCCGCGGCGCGAGAGTTCGGCCGCGAGCTTAATGCGCTGTGCCTCGCCGCCCGAGAGCTCGGTGCTCGGCTGCCCGAGGCGGATGTAGGAGAGGCCCACATCCATCAGGGTCTGCATCTTCCGCGCGATGCTCGGCACGTTCTCAAAGAAGCTGCAGGCCTCTTCGACCGTCATGTTGAGCACGTCGTAGATGGTCTTTCCCTTGTAGCGCACTTCGAGGGTCTCGCGGTTATAACGCTTGCCGCCGCAGACCTCGCAGGGCACATAGACATCCGGCAGGAAGTGCATCTCGATCTTCACGATGCCGTCGCCCGCACAGGCCTCGCAACGCCCGCCCTTGATGTTAAAGCTGAAGCGCCCTTTCTGATAGCCGCGCGCCTTCGCATCCGGCGTCGCCGCAAAGAGGTCTCGAATCAAATCGAAGACGCCCGTATAGGTTGCGGGATTAGAACGCGGCGTTCTGCCGATCGGGGACTGGTCGATCGCAATGACCTTATCTAGCTTACCGTCCCACTCGATGCTCTGAAACGCGCCCGGATGTTCGTGTGCGCGGTTTAACTTCTTCGCGAGATACTTATAGAGAATCTCGTTGACCAGCGAGGACTTTCCGGAACCGGAGACACCGGTCACGCAGGTCATGACGCCGAGCGGGAACCTGACCGTAGGCTTTTTCAGATTGTTTTCGGCAGCGCCCTTCACCGTGAGAAACTGATCGGACTTTCGCCGCTCCGCGGGCACCGGAATTTTCTTCGCACCGGAGAGGTACTGTCCCGTAATGCTGTCCAGGTTCTTCATGAGATCCTCGGCGGTTCCCGCCGCGACCACCTGTCCGCCGTGCTCGCCGGCACCCGGGCCTATGTCGATGACCCAGTCCGCCGCGCGCATGGTGCCCTCATCGTGCTCGACCACGAGGACCGAGTTTCCGAGGTCGCGGAGGTGCTTTAGGGTCGCGAGGAGCTTATCGTTGTCCCTCTGGTGGAGGCCTATGCTCGGCTCGTCCAGAATGTAGGCGACGCCGACCAGACCGGAGCCGATCTGGGTCGCCAGGCGGATGCGCTGTGCCTCGCCGCCCGAGAGGGTTGCCGTGCCGCGGCTCAAACTCAGGTAGTCGAGCCCCACATCGATTAAGAAGCTCACGCGGTTATGAATCTCTTTTAAAATCTGCTCGCCTATCTTTCGCTGGGTCTCCGTGAGTGTCAGGCCGTCCGCAAAGTCGCGGAATTTGACGATCGACATATCCGTCGCGTCGTAGATATTTTTCCCGCCGACCGTGACCGCGAGGCTCGACTTCTTGAGACGCTTTCCGCCGCAGGCCTTGCAGGGCGTGATGCGCATGTAGCTCTCGTACTCCTGCTTCATGGTATCGGAAAAAGTCTCGCGGTAGCGGCGATTCTCGTTTTCAATGAGGCCCTCAAAGGCAACCTGATAGGTGCCCTCGCCGCGCTGGCTCTTATAGAAAACAGGTACTTCCTTCCCCTTGGTGCCGTAGAGTATGAGTTCCCGCACGGACGTGGGATAGTCCTCAAACGGCGTGTCGAGCGAAAAGTTGTAGTGCTCCGCGAGCGCATTTAAGAGCGCGTTCGTAAAACTGCCCTTCTGGCTGCTCGAGTTCCAGCCGGGCGCTGTAATCGCGCCCTGATTCAGCGAGAGGCTCTCGTCCGGAATCATGAGGCTCGGGTCGAACTCCATCTTGTAGCCGAGTCCCGCACACTCCGGGCAAGCGCCGAAGGGGTTATTGAAGGAAAAACTTCTCGGCTCCACCTCTTCGATGGAAATACCGCAGTCCGGGCAGGCAAAGTTCTGCGAAAAGCGCAGGGTCTCGCCGTCCACAATCTCTGCCTCGGCAATGCCGTCCGCAAGCGCGAGCGCTGCCTCGAGCGAATCGGTGAGTCGCTGCTGAATGCCCGCGCGAATCGAGATGCGATCCACAACAATCTCGATGTTATGCTTGATGTTCTTATCCAGCACAATCTCTTCGCTTAATTCGTACTGGTTGCCGTCCACGCGGACGCGCACATAGCCGCTCCGCTTTGCCTTTTCGAGCACCTTCTCGTGTCTGCCCTTTTTGCCGCGCACCACGGGCGCCAGAATCTGCACACGGGTCTTCTCCGGCAGGGCGAGCAGCTGATCCACCATCTGGTCTATGGTCTGCCGCTGCACCTCCCGCCCGCAGTTCGGGCAATGCGGGATGCCGATGCGCGCATATAAGAGGCGCAGGTAGTCGTAAATCTCGGTCACGGTACCCACGGTGGAACGCGGGTTCCGGTTGGTGCTCTTTTGATCAATCGAAATCGCAGGGGAGAGGCCTTCTATGCTCTCCACTTCCGGCTTCTCCATCTGCCCGAGGAACTGTCTCGCATAACTCGAGAGCGATTCCATGTATCGCCGCTGCCCCTCGGCGTAAATCGTATCAAACGCAAGGCTCGACTTTCCCGAGCCCGAGAGGCCGGTCAGAACCACCAACTCATTCCGCGGGATGTTGATGTCCACGTGTTTTAAGTTGTGCTCCGCCGCGCCCCGTATTTTAATATATTGTTTTGCCATTTCTTCCTCTATCGCCTGTCGCAGGTACAAACAAAGCGCCTCTTCCCTTGGCAGAGGCGCAAAATACAAATCACATATTCAGTATAGCGGCAGAACCGTCCCACGGCAAGGGAAAAGAGAACATTTGTTTATGCGAACAAGTCGTTAAATGCCTCGGTCATTGTGGGGTGCGTATAAATCTGCTCCGCGAGCTCGGAAGCGGGAATCTTGCTGTCCATAGCGCGCTTCACGAGGTTAATCATCTCCGGGGACTCCGGGCAGAAGAGGTGTGCGCCGAGAATGAGTCCCGTGCCCTCTTCCACCAGCACCTTCAGCGCGCCGCGGGTCTCACGGAGCACCTGTGCCTTCGGGATTGCCGCGGTCGGAAGCAAGGTCTTCTTAAACTTCTTTCCGGCTGCGACCGCCTCCTCCTCGCTTAATCCCACTCTCGCAAAGGGCGGAGTCAGGAAGACCGCGTAGGGCACCGCACCGCGATTCTCGGTGCTGCGTCCCTTGCCCTTCAGGGCATCGCGGACAATGCGGAAGTCATCGAGGGAGATGTAGGTAAACTGGAGCTCACCGCGCACATCGCCCATTGCGAAGATATGCGGCACTTTGGTGCGGCACTGCGCATCGGTCACGATGCCGCCGCGCGCCGTAACTTCGACGCCCGCATGCTCGAGGCCGAGATTAGCGCTGTTCGGCTTTCTGCCGGTCGCAAGGAGTACTGCGTCTCCCGTTTTCTCTTCTGCCTTGCCGCCCACGGTAAAGCGCACGCTGCCGCCCTGAATCTCCTCGACCTTCGCGCCCTTGATAATCTCGATGCCGCTCTCAACGAGGGTCTTCTCGATGAGTGCCGCCATCTCCTTATCCTCGCGCGGGATGAACTGCTCGATGTCCTGAATGACTGTGACCTCAGAGCCGAAGTTATTGTAGTAGGATGCAAACTCGAGGCCGATGTAGCCGCCGCCGATGATGACCAGCTTCTCCGGAAGTTCGCTGAGCTCCATCATGCTCTCGCTCGTAAATACCTTCTTGTTGTTTTCGATGCCCGCAATCGGCGGAATCACCGTGACCGCACCGGTGTTGATGAAGATGCGCTCTGCCTTTGCCTCATCCACGCGACCGTCCGGGAACTGAAGCTTTACGTGGTGCTGATCCAGAAAGACTGCGCGCGCATCAATGATCTCCGCACCGGTCGATGCGATTTTCTCATAGTTCTTTTGACGGAGGAAGCCCGTGAGGCGCTGCTTCTCCGCAATTGCCGCCCGGTAGCGCTCCTTCTTCTCCTCCAAGCTGCCGCCGAAGGTCGCCGAGAGCGCTGCGCTGTGCTCCAGAGACTTCGAGGGGATGCAAGCCACATTGATGCAGGTGCCGCCGTAGCGAAGGGGATTCTCTTCCACCAGAGCGGTCTTCTCGCCCTGCTTTGCGAGATAGCCCGCGAGCGTCTTGCCCGCCTTGCCGAAGCCGATAATCAGGTTTTTATATTCTCTCATCACGGTACCTCCTTACAGATGCCAAATACAAAATAAGAATCATTCCTAAAAGTATCATAGACCCTTCCCACCCTCGCGTCAAGCAAAAGCAAAAAGAGGAAGCATAAGCCGAAAAGGCCTGCTTCCTCTTTTTCACAGCGCGTATCCCGCCACGCTCTATAATACCTTGCTCAAAAAGCTCTGCAATCTCTCGTTTTTCGGGTTTCCGAAGAGTTCCGCGGGGCTTCCTTCTTCGAGGAAGTAACCGTCCGCAAGGAACATGACGCGGGAAGCAACTTCGCGCGCAAAGCCCATCTCGTGGGTCACAACGACCATGGTCATCTTCTGCGCAGCGAGGTCCTTCATCACGTTCAGCACTTCACCGACCATCTCCGGGTCGAGCGCCGAGGTAGGCTCGTCAAAGAGCATCACATCCGGCTTCATGCAGAGCGCCCGCACAATCGCGATGCGCTGCTGCTGTCCGCCCGAGAGCTGCTGCGGATAGGCGTTCGCTCGCTCGGCAAGCCCTACCTTATGAAGCAGCTCTATCGCATAGGCCTCTGCCTCCTCCCGGCTCCGCTTTTGGAGCTCTATGGGGCCGATGGTCAGGTTCTTTAGAATATTCATATGCGGAAAGAGATTAAACTGCTGAAATACCATGCCCATGCGCTGCCGCACGCGGTCTATATCGGTCTTTTTGTCGCAGAGATCCTCCCCCTCAAAGAAGATACTCCCCGAGGAGGCCTCTTCGAGGCGGTTTAGGCAGCGGAGAAAGGTTGACTTCCCGGAGCCCGAAGGGCCGATCACGCAGACCACCTCGCCCGCCTTGATATCCGTTGTGATTCCCTTTAAGACCTCCTGTTTCCCGAATTGCTTCCGTAGATCTTTTACCTGTATCAATGCCTTAGCGCTCACCGGTCTTTAAACTCCTCTCCAGATACTTGACACCTGCGGAGAATATCATCACGAGGCAGAGATAAATCAGCGCCACCGCCAGCATGGGCAGGTAGGGGGAATACGTGCGGCTGCGGATGATATCGCCGCCCTTCGTGAGGTCGTTCAGCGCAACATAACCCGCGACCGAGGTCTCCTTTAAGAGAACAATAAACTCATTCGCCAGGGTCGGAATTACATTCTTGATTGCCTGCGGCATCACGATGCGCCACATGGTCTTCCAATAGCTGAAACCGAGGCTGCGCCCCGCCTCAAACTGCCCCCGCGGCACCGCTTCGATGCCGCTTCTGAAAATCTCCGCCTGATAGGCCCCCGAGTTGATGCCGAAGGCAATGATTGCGACCAGGATCGGAGGAATGCGCACCGAGGCAAAAATGCCGAAATAAATCAGTATGAGCTGCACGACGACCGGTGTTCCGCGAATCACGGTCAGGTAGACGCCGCCGATGGCGCTGAGCAGGCGAAACTTACCGGTGCTGCGGTGCGCCTCGCGCACCAGTGCAACCGAGAAGCCAAGGACCACACCGAGCAGCACCGCAAAAAAGGTGATCTCCAGGGTGAGCAGGAGGCCGTTGGTCAAATAGCGCCAACGGTGATCGACGATAAAATTCCGATAAAGATCATCCGCAAAGCTCTGAAACATGCCTCTCCTCACTCTGCCTTAGTGTACTGGGTCACAATTTCATCGAGCTTCCCCTCGGACTTGAGCTCCGCGAGCGCCGCGTTGACCGCATTCAAGAGCTCCGTATTGCCCTTCTTCACGCCGATTGCATAGGACTCGTCCGAGTAGCTGGAATCCAGGGCCTTGATGCCCTTAACCTCGTTCACAAACTCCTTTGCGGTCTGGCTGTCCACGATGACCGCATCTATCTTGCCCTGCGTGAGCGCCTGCACGGCCTCCATGCTCTTCGAGTAACGGACCACCGCGTCTTCACCGAAGTCCTCGGTGCTAAAGAGATCGCTGGTTGTACCCTGCTGCACGCCGATTTTCTTGCCGGTCAGATCTTCCTTGCCTGCGATGGTCGAATTTTCCTGCACGAGAATCAGCTGAATCGAAGTCGCGTAGGTATCCGAGAAGTCCATGTTCTGCTTCCGGTCCTCGGTGACGGTCATGCCCGCCGCCGCGAGATCCGCCTTGCCAGACGCCACTTCCGGAATAATGGAATCGAAGGCGACATCTTCAATCTGAAGTTCCAAACCGAGCTTCTCGGCAACCGCCCGGCAAATCTCGACATCGATACCCTTGATTTCATTGCCCTCGTGGTACTCGTAGGGCGGAAACTCCGCATTGGTCGCCATGATGAGCTTACCCGCGCTCACGGTCTTTACGCTTGCCGCGCCCTCTGCCTTGCTCTCCGCAGCGCTCTCGGCCGTCTTCTTACCGCCGCAGGCCATCAAGCTCATTCCCATCATTGCAATCGCCGCTGCCACTGCAAATTTTTTCATCTTCATTTCAATCCCCTCCCCGATGGAATCGTTGTTTTCTTTTGCTCATTATACTTCATCGATGCAAAAATGCAAGCGAAATTTGCAATAATAATCGAATATTATTTATATATATGCATTCATTCCCAAAAAAAGAGGCAGCCGACACTTGCTTTCCTGTCGGTCTGCCTCGATTCTTTATTCTTCTTGCAGGACTTCCAGCGCACGACTTAGCTGCGCATCCTTGTCGCCGTCCAAGACATCGCCCTCTTCGGACTTCACCTCGACATCCGGCGCAACGCCCTTGCCGTGGAGATCGTAACCGTTCGGGGTGTAATAGTGCTGCGTGGTGAGCTTCACCGCCGAGCCGTCGCCGAGCGGCATCACAAACTGGACTATGCCCTTGCCGTAGCTCGTGGTTCCGACCAGCTTTGCGCGGCCAAAGTCGCGGTAAGCACCGGCAAAGATTTCCGAGCAGCTCGCCGAGCCGCTGTTAATCAGAATGACGGTCGGCACATTGACCTCGTGTCCGTCGGTCGAATAGTACTTCTCTCCCACGCCGTCGCGGCCCGCCGTGTAGACCAGAAGGCCGTCCGGAAGCATGTAGTCGAGCATCTTGACGCAGGAATCCATCACGCCGCCCGGGTTGTTGCGGAGGTCTATGACCAGACGCTTCATGCCCTTCTTTTGGAGATCCTCGACCGCTTTTTCAAACTGCTCGGCCGTAATTGTGTCGAACTGGAGGATGCGGATGTAGCCGATCTTATTGTCCCGCATCTTAGATTCTACGGTCGGCATCTCGATATGACGCCGCGTCACATTGAAGCTGAGTTCCTCGTGCGCCTCGCCGCGGAGTACCTTGACCTCAATGGTCGTGCCCTCCTCGCCGCGGATATAGCTTGCGACAAAGACATCCAGATTCTCTCCGGTCACATCGTGCCCGTCAACCTGATAGAGGATATCCTCGGGCTTGAGCCCCGCCTCTTCCGCCGGGGAGCCCGGGAATACATTCACGATGCGACTTATCTTGGTCTCGGGATCCTGATTCAAAACCGCGCCGATTCCGGAGTACTTGCCGCTGGTTTCTTCGGTCAGCTTCTTATACTCGTCCGCCGTGTAGTAGACAGAGTAGGGATCGCCGAGTCCCGACAACATGCCTTTATAAATGCCGTCTTCCACTTCTGTCTCGTGCTCATCAAAGAGGAAGTTCTTGTAAATCACATTCTGCAGAAGCCGCATTTTTGCTTCTATCTTGGAATAATTCAGATCCTTCGGATTCTCGCTCGCATTGGAAGCGCTGCTCTGTTCCGCCCGGTACGGCTTTTGCTTTGCCAGCATCCCGATTTCCCGGTGAAACAACCAGAAAACACCGCCGGCAAAGAGCAACAGGCAGCAGAGCAGGCCGACAAAAAAGCCGTTCCGGAAGCCGATGCTCCGCATCCTGTGGTCGCGCGCGGAGCGAAGCGCGGCCTCGGCCCGCTTTCTCTCCTGTAGCTCCTCTTCCTGACTCCGCTCAGAATTTTCTGCCATCAAATACCTCTTCCTTTGAATTCATGTACTTCACGACCATCAGCGCAATCTTAAAGGTGATTGCATCCTCGAAGACACGGAGATCGAGGCCGGTTGTCTTCTGCAACTTGTCAAGGCGGTACACCAAGGTGTTGCGGTGGATGTAGAGCTGTCTCGAGGTCTCCGAAACGTTCAGGCTGTTCTCAAAGAACTTGTTGATGGTCTGCAGGGTCTCCTCGTCGAACTGCTCGGGCGTCTTGCCCTCGAAGATTTCGCTGATGAACATCTTGCAGAGAGAAGACGGCAGCTGATAAATCAAGCGGCCTATGCCGAGCTTGTTGTAAGCGACAATGGTCTGACCCGGGTAGAAGATCTTGCCGACTTCCCGCGCCATCATTGCCTCTTTGTACGAGCGGGACACATCCTTGATATCCTTCACAATCGTGCCGTAGGCAATGTTGACATTCAGAATCTCCGACGCGCGGAGTCCCTCGATGACCTCGCGCGCCGCGTGGTCGAGTTCGTCAAAGCTCTCGCCCTCACGCACCTCACGCACCAGAATAATCGTGCGACCGTCGACCGCCGTCACAAAGTCGTGCCCGCGGTTCGCATAGATGTTGCGCACCGTCTCGAGCGCGCTCATCTCCCGCCCTGCCTCGGTCTCAATCACAAAGCAGACACGGCGCGCCTGCTCTTCAATCTGGAGCTTCTTCGCGCGGTTGTAGATGTCGATTAAGAGGAGATTGTCAAGCAGGAGGTTCTTGATGAAGTTGTCGCGGTCAAAACGCTCCTTGTAAGCCGTGAGGAGATTCTCGACCTGGAAGGCCGCGAGCTTTCCGACCATATAGACATCCTCGCTCGCGCCGCGCGCAATCAGGATGTACTCGAGCTGATTGTCATCAAAAATCTTGAAGAACTGGTAGCTGCCGAGTACCTGTGCATCCGCCGGTGAATTGGCGAAGGTATAGGCTGCCGACTCCTGGGTCTCCGCTTCCTGGAAGGTCGATGCCAAGAGGCTGCCTTCGGTGTCCGTGATGCAAAGATCTACACGGGTGATACCCTTCATTCCTTCCAGGGTGGACTGCAGAATTTGATTCGATATCATCTCTGTCTCCTTTCAATTTCGGTGACACAGCTCCGCTGCTACCGTGTTCCCATAGAAATTCACATGCAATCAGAGATATCATAAGGCAGTTTGACAAGAATATCAAGTGAGGCAACCCTATATCCCAACATTTTTTAGGCATTATTCATGATTTTAACTGAATGCCTTGTTGCGTCTTTACTACTTTTCCCGCTTTCAACAGTTTGCCGAGCGCACGTTTGAATGCACTCTTCGAGAGACCGAAGGCCGCTTCGATTTCCGCCGGCTCGCTGCGGTCGTGGAAGGGAAGCTCCCCGCCCGCCGCGGAAAGCTTTTTGAGCAAC
Organism: Stomatobaculum sp. F0698; assembly: GCF_030644385.1. Classification (GTDB taxonomy): domain Bacteria; phylum Bacillota; class Clostridia; order Lachnospirales; family Lachnospiraceae; genus Moryella. The sequence continues at coordinate 1,595,602 of NZ_CP130060.1, forward strand.
AACTCGGCATCATCGTCCATCTGCTCGAAGGCTCTGCGCCGCGGACTCAAATCCAGCTTTCCGTCCTCGCGGATGCGTATGACGCGGGCCGTGATTTCCTGACCAACCGAGAAATTGCCGTAGGCCTCAGCGCGCGGAATGAGGCCGAAGTACTTGTCCTCGACCGCGACGTAGACGCCCGGATTGCTGAGTTCATAGACCGTGCCGCGCACCGTCTGCTCTTTCGCAATGCCTTCCGCTACTTTTAAGTGTCGGTACACGCGCATGGTCGCCGCAATGCGCTCGCTCTTGTCCACATAGAGCGCCACCAAAACGCTTATGCCGGGCTTTAGCTCGCCGATTCGCTCCCGGAAGGGCAGCAGCACATCGCGTTCCAGCCCCATGTCCAAGAAGGCGCCGATTTTCGTGATCTCCCGAATCTCGAGTTTTCCGACTTCGCCGACCGTAAGCAGGGGACGGCGTGTGGTTGCAATCAGGCGGTCGGAACTGTCCTTATAGAGGAACACTTCCACTGCCGTTCCCTTTTCCGCCCCCGCGGGGACCTGCTTCTTCGGGAGCAGGACTGTCTCCTCCCCCGCCGTATCCTCCGCAGCGCGAAGAAATGCACCGAAATCCTTTTTGCGCTCAATCACCAAAGTCTGCATGACGCCAAGTTTTAAGTACTTCATGCCCTACCGCCTTTCCGAAATCGCCCCTCGGCGAATCATCAAAATCGAAATTTCAAAGCTTTGAAACAATATACTGTATCAATCATAGCCGCATATCGGTCAAAATAACAGATACAAAAAAACCGAGCCGTTCGGCTCGGTTTTGCTCGCTGGGCTAGAAGGATTCGAACCTTCAGAATGACGGAGTCAGAGTCCGTTGCCTTACCATTTGGCGATAGCCCAATCACAAGAACAAAGAGAGTATACCTGTTTTGCCTTCCGCTGTCAACGATTTTTTTGAATTTATCGGCGTTGCAATTCATCGGAATCGAGCACCAGCGTGAAGGGTCCCTCGTTCACAAGCGCAATCTGCATATCCGCGCCGAACACGCCCTCTTCCACGGTCTTGCCGATTCCCTCCCGGCGGCAAGCGTCGAGGAGATAGCGGTAGAGCCGCTCCGCGTGTTCGGGCTTTCCGGCCTTCACAAAAGAGGGGCGATTTCCCTTTCTGCAGTCCGCATAGAGCGTAAACTGGGAAATCACGAGCACACTGCCCTCAATCTCCGCAAGGCTCAAATTGGTCTTGCCGTTTTCATCCGGGAATACCCGAAGTCCCGCTGTCTTTTTGAGCATGCGGTCTGCGGTCTCCTCGGTGTCGCTGTCCGAGATACCGACCAAAATAAGATAGCCTCTTTCGATTGCGCCGGTCACACGCCCTTCAACCGTACAGGATGCCCGACTCACGCACTGAATCACAAATTTCATAGGAAACGCATGACCTCCTCTTTCAATGTCTCTCTGCGGTCTCTCAGCAGCAAAAGCTGATTGTAGCGCGCATAATCCTCGTGTCCGGTCTCATCCGCGAAGGCGAGCGCCGCGCGGTTCGCATTGAGCTCGGTCAAAAAGAGCGCGAGCTCCTGGCCCTCACCGAAGCCCTCGGCGGTAAAGCGAAGCGCCGCGCTGAGAGCTTCGGCGGTCTCTGCTTCCCGCTGCTTCCGCCCTGCCTCATCCGCGGCAAAAGCCTCCCGAAGGCGCGAAAAGGCCTCGGTTTCGGCGACGCCGGACAAGAGCGCCTCATAGCCCTTGAGCCGCGCGAGTTCTTGCTCGAGTCGCTGCTCGCGCTCCGGAGAGAGGGCATCCGCCGCGCGCTCGGTCGAAAGCCGCTGCGCCGCAAGGAAACGCTCCTCCGAGAGCGCCGCAATCACGCTGCCTCCCGACTCCTCCGCTTCCCGCACGCGCTTCAAGGCCGCAAAGACCTCTTTTTGCACGCGGAAGTCCTGTTGCCACTTCCGGAAGCGCTCGCCGAGCGCCGAGGCGAGCAGGGCGATAAAACTGAGCTTTTCATCGAAGCCCGTCTTTTTAAGCCGCTTCGCATCCGCCTTTTCCTCGCCGCTGAGTATCGCCGCAATGTTATAAAGTGCCTCGTACTTTCGATAGAGGAGATAGTAGCGATAAAACTTCTCCGCAGTCTCCGTGTCCTGCAAAAAGGAGCTCATGAAACCCTCGGTCACGCTGAGTCCCAGTGCCTCATAGGCCTTCAACGAATCCGAGAGATCCTCCCAGCCGCGCGCGGTCACAAATCGCTTGCCTGTCTCGCCCGCGCGCACAAAGAAGAAGGCCTCGGGCTCAAGATCCAGGAAGGCGAGTACGGCGCCGTGCATGCCGCGCTGCAGGGCATAGCCCTTCCAGACACCGTAGTCCGCCGTCACGCGGAGTTCGCGCACGCGGTCCTTGGTCACCACATCAAAGTCCCGCACCGCGCGGTTATACTCGGGCGGATTGCCCGCGGTCACAATGACCCAGCCCTCCGGCACGCGGTGGGTGCCGAAGGTCTTGTACTGCAGAAACTGTAACATGGTCGGCGCAAGCGTCTCGGAAACCGTGTTGATCTCGTCAAGGAAGAGTATCCCCTCCCGCTTGCCGCTCTTCTCCATCATCTCATAGACCGAGGCCACAATCTCGCTCATGGTGTAGTTCGTGGTTTTCTGCGGTCGGCCGTCGAAGAGCTGCTCGGTCACGACAGGCAGACCGATGGCGCTCTGGCGCGTGTGATGGGAAATGGTATAGGAGACAAGACCGAGTCCCTTTTCCTCGGCGAGCTGACGCATGATTGCGGTCTTTCCGATGCCCGGCGCGCCCATCAGGAGGATGGGGCGCTGCCGCTCCCGCGGAATCCGATAGTGCCCGCTCTCGTCCTTATAAAGATACGCGTCGATTGCGCGGGATATCTCCTCTTTTGCCTCTTGAATGTTCACGCTTCTCTCTCCTCCAAATAAGCCTTGAGTGCCCAGGCAGGCACCCGCTCTTCCACGCTCTCATCGCGCGCGGGAAACACAAAAACCGTCTGATAGGGGCTCGCTTCGCGCGGAAACGCACCCTCGCCGTCGGTAAAGTAAAACAGTCCGCGGAGCTCTGTCAGCTCGCCTTTTGCCTGCAGGTCTTCGACATAGCGAAACACCGGACGAAAATCCGTGCCGCCGCCGCCCGCAATCTGTAAGTGCTCGCGCGCGGCCTCGAGTTCGCCGAGGCTGCGGCAGCGCCTGTCTTCACGCACAGCCTCGTCGCACTGAATCACATGAATTTCCGCATCGCGGAAAAAGGCCTGCTCTTCCCGGAATATACCCAGGGTCTCCGCAAAAAATTGCTCCACATCCCCGTGCTGGGTCGAGGCCGAGCTGTCGATTGCGATGACCAGTGCGGCAATGCGCCGCTCCTCGCGGTACTCGTTTTCCTCGATTAAGGGCATATTGCCGTAGTGCTCCATGCCGTAGTTGTAAAAGGCATAGTCAAAGGCATCCGGGTCTATCTCCATAATTTCCTTGGAGACCGCAAAGCGGCGCAGGAGTTCCCCATAGGAGAGTCTCGCCTCGCCCTGAATGTGCAGCGCGCGGAGAAAACTCTCTTTGCCGCTGCCCGCCTCTTTCCCTGCGGCGATCAGCATTTTTTCGACATGCTCCGCCGCATCCTCCCAGCGTTTCTCCTCGGAGGGCAGAGACTTTTCCTCTGTCTTCGGCGGCTTGGTCTCCGGATTTTTCCAGAGACTGTGGTCGCAGCGCCAAAAGGTCTCGCGGAGCTCTTCCCGCTCGTCAAAGCTTAAGTCCATCCCCTGCAGACTGCGGTAGATGCGCTCTGCCGTCATAATGCGGCTATCCGTAAGAAAGCGCTCGTACCAAGCGCGCCGCGTATCGCTCTCTGTCTCTATTAGGATGTCTTCATCCAGAGAGTCCGCGAGGTACTCGACCGCGATATCCGCCGCGATATCCCAGTCCTCCCGGGCGCGCGCTTCCTCCGGCACGTGATAGACATGGCGGAAGATGCAGTGCAAAAAGAGGTGAAAGCAAGTGCGCCTGAGTGACCGCGGATCCTCAAGAAAGGCCTGCATGAGATAGCGCGGCTGGTAGGCGACCGTGCTTCCGTCCGTGCCTATGTTTTGAATGCGCAGATCCATCTGCGGGCTGAGCAGAAAGAAGGCGCCGCGAAGAAAGGGGAGCGCGAGCCCGAGCTCGGTCACCGTATAATTCCATATTTTTTCGCTTGCCGCCTCTAAGGCTTCCCGATTGCCGCTCATTGTTCTGTTCTCCTCAGAGCGAAAAGTCCGTGCTCTGTCTCTGTTCCCTGCCCTGCAGGAGTTCGGCGCTCAGCTCAACGAGCTTCGCCTTTCCCGCCTCATGAAGCGCATAGCGCCGCGCTTCTTCGGAGAGCAGTTGCTCTCGCCTGAGCCAAGTCAGCAGCGCAACGAGGCGCGCCCTGTCATGACTTGCCTCCCAGTCCCGAAAGGCAAGTTCTGCCGCGGTCTCGCTCTCGGCCGCGAGATAAGCCCTGTACTCCTCGCGCCGCGCCTCCGAGAGGCGGTAGGGGTAACGTAAGCGCCCCATCGCAATGCGGCAGGCAGGTTCCCGCTCCGCCGCCGCGGCGCGCGCAAACTGGCGGTCATACTGGTAAAAATCTATGCTTCGCCGCGTCACGCACTCTCGGAAGGCATAGCCGCAGCCCTCGATTCGCGGGTGTATGGCGCGCGCCATGGTGTCTTCATCGAACTCATTTTGAAATGACGGAAAGTAGAGTTCCGCCTCTCCATCCGAGAGTTTCAACTCACAGCGAAAGGCCGGTTCCGGCTCGGTGAGCAGCGCGCGCAGCGCATAAAAATTGCCCTGCGCGGCGTAGTGCACGCTCTGCAGGGCCTCACAACCGCGGAACACGCCGTCGCCGAGCTCGGTGAGGGTCTCAGAAAGCGAAACCCGTATGAGTTCCGGCGAGGCGTAACAGGCAAAATCTCCGATTTCCGTGACTTGCTCGGCAATCCGTATGCTGCGCACCCCGGAGAGCTCTCGCAGTGCATTTTTGAGGATGCGCCGCACGGGCTTTCCGTCCTGCGTCCCGGGAATCACAAGTTCCGCCTCGGGGGCTTGCACCCCCGCCACCGAGAGCGTTCCGTCCGCCGCTGTTTCATACAGTAACACGTCGCTTAACGCTCCGTAAAATGATTGATGTTGCCGGCCGCATCCAGGGTGAAGCTGCCGTTTAAAGAAACCCACTGCTCACGCTCGTTAAAGCCGCCCCGGAAGCCATCGCGAAGACCGTTTCCGGCCGCCGTCAGATACTGCTCCGCCGTTATGCTGCGCTCGCCGTTTCGCACCTCGGCGTCCTTATTGATGCGGACCTTACCCGTATAGTAGAGTTCACCGCTCTCCGCCGCAATATAATAGGCCTTTTTCCCCTTGGGCGCGACTTTTCGGAGAATAAGCTGCTCGTCTGTCTCGAAACCGCTGCGCGAAAAGACCCGGCTGCCGTCCTCCCGCACTTCCGCGAGCACATAGCTCCGGTCGTCAATGCGGAAAGAATCGCCGACCGAAAGCGCCTCGACCGCTTCCGCATCGTACTTCACCGCCGCATAGAGCGAAACAAAGTCCAGCTCATAGTAGCTTCCGCAATCTTTCACGGTGGTCAGCGGACGTGCATTGTCGCCGTTCCGACTCACAAGATAGGGCTCACGCAAGCGAAAGGCCTCCGTCAGCGACTCATAGGAAAAGGTCCCCGCGCCGTTTGTGCCGCTCTCGCTTCCCGCAAATTGGGACAGATTCTGATTCGCCGCCGCCTTTTCGGTACGCGCGTTGACGCGGTAGCGATCCGCCACAAAAACTTTATCGGATGCCACGGTCCGCTTGCCGCGAAACACAGTTGCCGCCTCCGCTGCCTGCGGGAGCGCCGTGGAAAGAACCGCCGCTGCCGCAAAAGAAATTATTACTCGTCTGACTTTCATCGTCATATCCTCCGCTCAACTATATTCTAGCCTTTCTCCCCCGCAAAGCCAAATAAAACTTATGCTTCTCTCTCTCCCGCGAGCTCACGCACCACCTCGCCCGCGAGTATCAGTCCCGCGACTGCCGGGACAAATGCCGTGCTGCCCGGGATATCCCGGCGCTCGGTGCACTTCCGCTCGGTGCCGGGCGGACACACGCAGTGGCTGCGGCAGCTGATGCTCGGATCCTCCAAGGGTCTGACCGGTGCTTCGGTCGAATAGACCACCTTGCATTTCCGTACGCCCCGCTTCTTTAACTCGCGGCGCATAACGCGCGCCAACGGATCCACACTGGTCTTGTAGATATCCGCAATCGCAAACTTGGTCGGGTCCAGCTTATTGCCCGCGCCCATGCAGCTGATGATTTTGGTACCAGCCTCTCTTGCCTGCAGAATGAGCTGAATCTTACCGGTCACGGTGTCGATTGCATCGACCACATAGTCGTACTCCCGGAAATCAAAGTGATCCGCGGTCTCCGGCAGATAAAACATGCGATGCATGGTCACACGGCAGTCCGGATTGATTTCCGCCACTCGATTTGCCGCGACCTCAACCTTATATTTGCCGATTGTTGAACGCAGGGCAAGTATCTGGCGGTTTAAATTCGTGAGACAGACCTTGTCGTCATCGATTAAATCCAGCGCGCCGACACCGCTCCGCGCCAGTGCCTCCGCGACATAGCCGCCCACGCCGCCGAGTCCGAAAATCGCGACGCGGGACGCCTTGAGTCTCTCCATCGCCGGGACACCGAGCAAGAGCTGCGTTCTCGAAAACTGATTTAACATGTTGCCTCCGTAAGTTTTCCCGCGAGCGCCGAGGCTGCCGCGGTCTTCGGGGACGCGAGATATATCTCCACCTTGGAACTACCCATTCTGCCGAGAAAGTTTCGGTTATTCGTCGCGACCACGCGCTCGCCGTCCGAAAGGATACCGCCGGTGCGGCCGCAGCAGAGTCCGCAGGACGGATGGGTAATCATGGCCCCCGCCGCCGAGAGAATTGCCAAGGTACCGTTTGCCTCTGCCTCCTCCCAGATTTTCCGGGAGGCCGGGGTCACAATGAGTTTCACAAAGGGCGCAATGTGCTTACCCTTCAACACTTCCGCAGCCGCCATCAGGTCCTCAAGCCGCCCGTTCGTGCAGGAACCGAGGAAAACCTGGTCAACGGCTACGGGCACAAGCTCCTTCACCGGCGCGACATGGTCCACATTCGAGGGCAGCGCCATGACGGGCACAAAGTCCTCCGCACGGTACCGAAGTACCCGCTCGCAGGGCGCATCCGCATCGCCCGCAAGGGCACGCTCCGCTTCCGTGAGTTCGATTCCGAGATATTCCGCAGTCTTCTCATCCGGGGCAAAGAGCGCACACTTTGCCCCCGCCTCAATTCCCATATTTGCCATGGTCATGCGGGATGAGAGGCTCATTGCCTCTACCGTGTCGCCGGTAAACTCGAGCGCGCGGTAGGTTGCGCCTGCCGCCGTCAAGTCCCCGATGATGCGGAGTATCACGTCCTTCGACATTACATTTGCCGGGAGTTTCCCGTTGATTTCAATGCGTATGGTCTCCGGCACGCGGAGCCAGATTTCGCCTGTTCCGAGCACCGCCGCCATCTCCGTGTAGCCGATGCCGGTTGAAAACGCACCGACACAGCCGTAGGTTGTCGTGTGGCTGTCCGTTCCGAAGACCAAGTCGCCGGGCTTCACATAGCCCGCCTCGGTCATGAGCTGGTGGCAGATGCCGTCGCTCCGGTGCAAATTCGGGACACCGTACTTTGCCGCGAACTCGTTTGAGAGCTTGTAGGCTCTGATATCGTCAACCTGACTTGCCGGCACCAGATGGTCGCAGATAATCACGACTTTTTCGGGATCCCAAAGCTTTTGAAATCCCATCTCCTCAAATTTTGCCGCGATGAAGGGCATCATGATGTCGTCCAGCATCACGCGGTCCGCGCCGACCGTCACAATGTCGCCGGGCTTTACCGCGTGCCCGACCTTTGCGGCAATCAGCTTTTCTATCATTGTCATTTTCATCTCAGTTAAGCCCATTTCTCTTCCGCATCGCCTTGACCAGTCCGCCCGCATTCAAGATCTCCATGAGATTTTCGGGCAGTGCCGCGATTTTGTAGTCCTTGCCGTTTGCGTGTATCTTTTCACCGACCGTCACCGTAAGCGTATCGCCCTCACACACCTCGTCGGGAAGTTCCCGGCACTCGATTAAGAGGAGGCCGTTGTTAATCGCATTCCGAAAGAAGATGCGCGCAAAACTTTTCGCAATGACCGCGCGCACGCCGAGCGCCTTCACGACCTCCGGCGCCTGTTCGCGCGAGGAACCGCAGCCAAAGTTCTCGCCGCCCACAATAATATCGCCGGGTTCTATTTTACCGGCAAGTTCGGGGCGGAGCGGCGAAAACGCATAGGGCTTCATCTCCGCAATGGTCGGAAAGACCAGATATTCGGTCGGGAGTATGATGTCGGTATCGATATCATCTCCGAGTTTCCAAACTTTTCCCTGAAATTCTTCCATCTGCCGCCTCACTTTGTCAGGCTTTCCGCCGTGCAAATGACGCCCTTCACGGCGCTTGCCGTGACTGTCGCCGCACTCGCAAGGTACACATAGGAATCCTTGTGACCGGAGCGCCCCTTAAAGTTTCTGGTTCCCGTGCTGATCAGGGTCTCGCCCTCACCGATTACGCCCTGACAGGAGCCCCAGCAGACCGAACAGTTCGGGTTCATTACGATGGCCCCCGCATCCATGAAAATTTTCAAGAACCCCTCGCGGAGCGCCTCTTCATAGACCGCGCGACTCGCCGGCACCACAAGAAAGCGCACGCTGTCCGCAACCTTTCTGCCGCGGAGCAGTTCGGCGCCGACACGGAGGTCCTCGATTCTGCCGTTGTTGCAGGAGCCGAGGAAGGCCTCGTCAATGGGAATGCCGCTGCATTCCTCCGCCGGAACCACATTGTCCACGAAATGCGGCTTTGCGACAATCGGACGAATTTCCGAGAGATCGATTTCAAACACCTCTTCATAGTCCGCATCCGCATCCGGATTTAAGACGGCGACCGGCTCTCTGCCCTGCTCTTTTAAATAGGAGAGAGTCGTCTCATCCACCTCGCAGAGTCCGGTCTTTGCGCCGGCCTCGACGCAGAGATTGCAGAGCGCCGCGCGGTCCGCAATGCCGAGGCTTCTAAGGCCCTCGCCGCCGAACTCCATGGCCTTATAATTCGCGCCGTTTGCGCCTATCTTGCCGATGATAGTGAGAATTAAATCGCGCGCGTAGACACCCGGGCGCAGCTTGCCGCGAAGTTCAAAGCGCAGGGTCTTCGGGACCAGCACCCAGCTCTGTCCCGTGACCATCGCATAGAGATAGTCCGTGCAGCCCACGCCGGTTCCGAACGCGCCGAGCGCGCCGTAGGCACAGGTGTGAGAGTCCGCACCGAAGATAAACTGCCCCGGGGACACGTACTTTTCAAGCATGATCTGATGACATACGCCCTCTCCCTCATAGAAGGCAATGCCGTTTGCGCGCGCAAAGTCGCGCATCTTCTTATGCGAGGCCGCTGTCTTCACCGAGTCCGCCGGCACGTTGTGATCTACAATCCAGACCAGTTTATTCTTATCCGCAATGCGCGGGTGCTTCAGGTTCTCGTACATGCCGATGGTGAGATGGGTCGTGCCGTCGTTTGACATCATATAGTCGAGCGTGACCGTCTCGATATCGCCCGCGTGCACCTCCGGCTTCCCCGCCGCGCGCGCAATGATCTTTTCCGCCATTGTCATAGCCATTATGCTTCCTCCCGATTCAGCGCCGCAATGAGTCCGCCCCGGTCCAGAATTTCCTGCATCTTCTGCGGCAGCTTGGTGCAGCGGTGATTCTGTCCGCCCACCGTGACCGTGCCGTTCTCGAGGTCGAGCGACAGTTCCTCTCCGGGCTTCACGCGCTCAATCAAATTCTCGCAGACAATAACCGGAAGACCGATATTAATCGCATTTCGGAAGAAGATGCGCGCAAAGCTGTTTGCAAAGACAGCCCGCACACCGAGCGCCTTTAAGACAGCCGGCGCCTGCTCTCTCGAAGAGCCACAGCCGAAATTATCGCGCGCCACCACAAAATCACCCGCCTGCACCGCAGTTGCAAAGTTCTCGTCCAGGGACTCAAAGCAGTGCGGCGCCATCTCCTCAACACTCGGGTACAGGAGGTACTGCGACGCGATAATCTGATCCGTATCCACGTCGCTGCCAAAACAAAATATCTTTCCCATGTCTCTCCTCTTCCGTTTTTTCCGCCTATTTTAACATAGCTTTTCAATAGGTTCAAACCCTTGCCCATTCGTGATAAAATACTCACATTGAAAAAGGAGGATTTCTATGTGCGGAATTGTTGGATACATCGGCAAGCGACAGGCTGCCCCCATTTTGCTGGAGGGCTTGGAGAAGCTGGAATACCGAGGCTATGACTCCGCCGGTATTGCCGTCCGGGACGGCGATCGGGAACCTGTTGTTGTCAAGGCCAAGGGGCGGTTGCGCGTCCTCGCAGACAAGACCGACAACGGCCGGGCGCTGGAGGGTTGCTGCGGCATCGGGCACACCCGCTGGGCAACGCACGGCATTCCCTCCGAGAGCAATGCACACCCGCATGTCTCTACGGACGGTTCTGTGCTCGCAGTCCACAACGGCATTTTTGAGAATTATCTGGAAATCCGGGAGAAGCTCTCCCGCCACGACTACCGCTTCTACTCGCAGACCGACACCGAGGCAATCGTTAATCTGATTGACTACTATTATAAGAAGTATAAGGTGGGCCCGATTGACGCGCTCGCAAAGACTCTGGTGCGCGTGCGCGGCAGCTATGCGCTCGCCGTCATGTTCCGGGATTACCCGAATCAGATTTACATTGCGAGAAAGGACAATCCGCTGATTGTCGCGCTCGGCGAGGGCGAGAACTTCATCGCCTCGGATCCCTCCGCCTGCTTAAAGTACACACGCCGCGTCTGCTACATCGACAATCTCGAAATGGGCTGCGTCACCGCGGAAGGCGTGACCTTCTATGACTTAAACGGCGATGTGGTCGAGAAGACGCCGGTGCTCATTGACTGGGATGAGAAGGCGGCGGAGAAGGGCGGCTACGAGCACTTCATGATGAAGGAGATTCACGAGCAGCCGAAGGCCATCGCGGATACCTTCCGCGCCTACTTATGCGGCGAAACCGAAGGGGAAAAGCTCGACTACCATGTGGATCTCGCGAAGCTCGGTCTCAGCGACGAATTGATTCGCGGCTTCAACGGCATCACCATTATAGGCTGCGGCTCCGCCTACCATGTCGGCGTGACCGCCCAGTACGTGATTGAGGACCTCGCAAGGCTCCCGGTCCGCGTTGAGTTCGCCTCGGAATATCGCTACCGCCACCCGGTCATTGACCCGAACAATCTGGTCGTCGTAATCAGCCAGTCGGGCGAAACCGCCGACACGCTCGCGGCAATGCGTGAGGCAAAGGCCCATGGCTTAAAGACCCTCGCCATCGTAAACGTAATCGGCTCCCTCATTGCCCGCGAAGCGGACTTTGTGCTCTACACCTATGCGGGCCCGGAGATTTCGGTTGCGACCACCAAGGCTTACTCGACCCAGCTAATCGGCACTTACATGCTTGCCATCTGCCTCGGCAAGGCGCGCGGTCTGATTGACGAGCGCGAAGAGCAGCGCCTGCTCGCCGAGATTGCGGCCCTGCCCGAAAAGGTACAGCGCATCATTGACGACAAGGAACGCCTCCAGTGGTTCGCCGCAAAGTTCAGCAACGCGAAGGATGTCTTCTTTATCGGCAGAGGCATAGACTACGCCATCTGCATGGAAGGCAGCCTCAAGATGAAGGAAATCAGCTACATTCACTCCGAGGCCTACGCGGCAGGCGAGTTAAAGCACGGTACCATAAGCCTGATTGAGGACGGCACCCTGGTAATCGGCGTGCTCACCCAGTCCGAACTCTACGAGAAGACGCTGTCTAACCTCATCGAAGTGAAGAGCCGCGGCGCCTACCTCATGGGACTCACAAGCTCCGGGAATTACGACATTGAAGACACGGTGAACTTTGCCTTCTTCCTCCCGAAAACCGACGAACGCTTTGCCGACAGCCTCGCGGTCATTCCGCTTCAGCTTCTCGGCTACTACCTCGCGGTTTCGAAGGGACTCGATGTCGATAAGCCGCGAAATCTCGCAAAGTCCGTGACCGTCGAATGAGCCTTAAATTAGAGGCGATTCATCATGTCGCCGTCATCGCAACGGACTATGCGCGCAGCAGACATTTTTACGCGGAAATTCTGGGTCTCCCCGTAATCCGGGAACACCGGCGAGAGGCAGCGGGCGATTGGAAAATTGACTTTCAGCTCGGCAATGCCGAACTGGAGCTCTTTGTGAAGCCCGACGCACCGCCGCGTAAAAGCTATCCGGAGGCACAGGGGCTGCGTCACCTCGCCTTTCGGGTTGCCTCGGTTGCGGAAATCGCAGAGGCCCTTCGGAAGGCCGGTGTCCGCGTGGAGCCCCTCCGCACGGACGCTTACACCGGAAAGGCCATGTGCTTCTTCTTTGACCCGGACGGGCTTCCGCTCGAACTGCACGAATGAGCGGAGTCCGCATCAAATGAACAGACAAGAAAAAAAGCGGCTCGCGCCGCTTTTTTTCTTGTCTGCAATTAGCGAATCAGGTGGCCCTGCATCTTGCCTGCCTGGGTCTCAAACTCGTGCTCGACACCATCGATGGTATAGGTGCCCGTAATCATTCTTCCCTGAGAACCGTCTGCGATCGGGTTCAGGTAGTACTTTCCGGTATTGTCCTCAAGCCAGCCGGTCTGCATCCAGCCGTGGCTGTCAAAGAAGTACCAGTCGGTTCTGCCGTTGTAGCTGAGCTTTGCCCAGTTCGTCGCGTAGCCGCCGTTCGCATAACGGTACCACCAACGGCCGTTCACCACGAACCACTGACCTGCGCCGGTCTGCACCGAAGCGCTCTTGGTCCAAACGCCCTTGGTTCCAACGCGGCCGCCCGAAGAACGAACGTTTCTGCCGCCGCCACCGCCGCCGCCCACGCGGCCGCTGCCTGCCGGGGTCGCACTGCTCGGCGTCGCAAAGCTCGAAGAAGCCGTGGTCGAAGTTGCGCTGCTCGGCGTCGCTGCGCCGGGCGCCGCGAATGCCGCACTCGCAGCCGCAATCGAAAGCGCTGCTGTCAGAGCGAATGCAAAAATTCCTTTTCTCATTTCAACTCTCCTTTTGTAACTCTGAGGCTTAACAAATAATTAAGCAATCCACAAGCATTTACTAAGACTTATACTTGTCAAAGCCGAAAATGTCAAGTATTTCCGCAAAATTCCCCTGTAAAATCCCGGGAATTAAGGCTTTTTCCGCTTCGTCTGTACATTCATCACAAATCGCCGCGCTTCTCTTGCAGTAGGGACAAAATGCCTCTATGCTTTTACTGTGCAAGCAACTTTGCATTTGTGACAGAAAGGAGCTCTCATGCAAACTCACAAGCGGCCGACAAAACGCCAGGTCTCCGACACCATGTTGCTCACCGCCTTTCTTGCGTTCAGCGGCGGCTTTCAGGACGCCTATACCTATATTGTCCGCAATCATGTCTTCGCAAACGCCCAGACCGGAAACATTGTGCTGATGTCCACCAAATTTCTTGCGGGCGATTTCAGCGGCGGCATCCGCTATCTCTTCCCGCTCTTTGCCTTTGCGGGCGGCATCTTTGCCGCGGAACAATTCGAGGGGAAGTTCAAACAATCACGCCGCCTGCACTGGCGGCAGGGCATCCTGCTTGTTGAGATGCTGCTTCTCGGCTTTGTCGGCTTTATCGGCGCGGAATGGAATCTCGAGGCCAATATGTTGGTCTCCTTTGCCTGTGCCTTGCAGGTACAGGCCTTCCGCAAGGTAAACGGCAACGCCTATGCGAGCACCATGTGCATCGGAAATCTAAGAAGCGGCACCGCCGCGGTCTCCGATTTTCTTCGCACCAAGAACCGGTCTCAACTGGAGCGTGCCCTCTACTACTTTGGCGTCATCCTGATCTTTGGACTCGGCGCCGGTGTCGGCGGAAATTTGTCTCCGCTTTTCGGCATCAAAGCCGTTTTATTCTGCCCCCTCTTTCTCGCGGTCGGCGTACTGCTGATGTTTGCGGAGGAACGCTGAGAAGCGCAGCAGAAGCAACACAAGCAGGAAAAACACCGCACACATCCCGGACAGCGACACATTCAGACGAAGCGCCGTCACGGTGCTGCAAACGGCAACCAAGGCCCCGATTAGCAGGGTGAGGCAGAGCATTTCGCGCAAGTTCCGCGCAAGCAGGCTCGCCGCAGCCGCAGCCGCGATAAAAAAGGCGATGGAGAGCACGGCGCCGACACTCTGAAAGGCTACCACCGCACTGAAGGCGCTCAGCGTGAGCAGCATATAGAAAATGCGCGTGAGCGGCAACCCGAGCAGGCTCGCATACGAAGGATCGAAGCAGGCATAGCCGAGCGGCCGAAAGCAGACAAGCACAAAAATCAAATTGACCGCGAAGAGCAACAGATTCGCAATCACCGCGCGCGGCAGCCCGAAGCTTTGCAGAAAGGGCGCAAACAGCGGATTTCCCATCAGAATGAGTTCCGTGTCGAGGTGCACGTTCCGAAAGCAGCGCGTCACCAGGATTACACCGAGCGAAAAGAAGACCGGGAAGACCAGACCTAGCGCCTCATCTCGCGCGATATGACAACGCAATGCAATCCATTCGGTGAGAAGAATGCTGAAAAGCCCGAAGAGTGCTGCCGAGACAATGAGCACGGGGGAGTTTAAGTCTCGCACAAAAAAGAAGCCGAGCGCTATGCCGAGTAAGACTGCGTGGCTCACCGCATCCGCCGTCATCGAGAGGCGCCGCAGTACCAGAAAGCAGCCCGGAACGCCGAGGCAGAGGGAGGTGCTGAGCAGCACCAAAACGACATCTATCATCCTCTCTCCTTTCCGAGGCGAACTAAAAAGGCCGCAAGCGTAAAGGCGCCCATGCAGAGTATAATCATGGGTCCGGTTGAGATTCCCTCCGATACCGTACTCACGGCGCAGCCGAGCAGGGCGCTGAGCACCGCCATCAGCGCAGCGAGCGGCAAGACTGCGGAAAGTGTCTTGGCACACTGCGAGGCCGCGATACAGGGCATCAGTAAGAAGGCCGAAATCAGCACGGCCCCGACCGTGCGTATGCCGAGGGCTATCACGGCGACCGTCAGAAACAGCATGACCGCGCCCATGAGCCGCTCCGAAATGCCGAGCGAAGCCGCATAGCCCGGGTCGAAACTCGAATACTGCAAGGGCCTGCGAAAGAGCAACAGAAGAACCGAGAGCAGCACCGCCCCGCAGAGCAAAAGCAGCACATCCCGTCTTGTCATAAAAGCAGCCGAACCAAAAATATAGACGCGGAGCCCCGACTGCGAGGCATTGCGAAAGTCCGGATTTCCCTGAATGAAGGTCTTTAGCACCATGCCAAGTCCGAACATCCCCGCGAGCACCGTTGCGAGAACGGCATCCGGCGCGAGCTTCTTTTCGCCCTGCAGCCAGAGAATCAGGGCATAGGAAAGCGCCGCACTTCCGGCCGCACCGAGGCAGAGAATCAGCGGATTGCGGCTTCGAAACAACATAAAAAAGAGCACCACCCCCGGGTAGGAGGCGTGCCCCAGCGCGTCGCCGATTAAACTTTGTCCCCGGTATACACTGAAGCAGCCTATCACCGCGGCAATTGCGGCGAGCAACGCCGCGCCGCTCGCGACCACCCAAAAATCGTAAGATAATAAAAGTCTCATCACCGCCACTTCTCCGCCTGAAACACCTCGCCGTAACAGCGCCGCATAGCTTCGCTCACCACAACATCGCATGCCTCACCGGCCGCCTGAACCGTTCCGTCATCGAGGAGGACCGCGCGGTCAAAGTAGCGCGTAATCGTGTGGACATCGTGATGTACGGCGACCACGCTCTTCCCAGCCTCGACAAGGGCCGCCAGTTTTTCCATGATGGCGCGCTCGCTCCGGTAATCCACCCCGGCAAGCGGCTCATCCAAAAAGAACAAATCCGCATCCTGTACCAACGCGCGCGCCAAAAAGACACGCTTTTTTTGTCCGCCCGAGAGTTCGGAAATCTGCCGCTTTTTAAGATCCGTGAGTCCCAGTTCTTCCAGCGCCTGTTCGACGCGTTCCTGTTCCGCCTTGCCGGGCTTTCGAAACCAGCCGAGCGAAAAAAAGAGCCCCATCTCTGCGACACCCTGCACGGTAATCGGAAAATTCCAGTTCACCTCTGCGCTCTGCGGCATGTAGGCGATACGCGCCCTGACCTTTTCAAGCGGCTCCCCGAAAATCTCCACCGTTCCGCTTTTCGGTTTCAAAAAACCGAGCATGGTCTTTAACAGTGTGGATTTTCCGGCCCCGTTCGGTCCGATTAGGGCAATTCTCTCCCCCGCGGGCAGAGAAAAAGCGACGTCTCGCAGCACCGTCCGCTTTCCGTACCCTGCAGACAGTTGATGCACTGCGACCGCCGCTCTCTCTTCGTTCATGCTTCTCTCCTCGCGCTTATTTTAAATGCGCCGCAATCAATTTTACATTGTGTTCCACCATCGTGATATAGGTGTCGCCGTCCTCGCCCTTTTGCGCGAGCGAATCGCTGTAGAGTTCCTCATTGCCGCCACTCACCACTTCAACCGCAAAGCCGCGCGCCGCGCAGCTTTCCTGTAGCTTCTTCATGCGTGCCGGGTCCGTTGTGGACTCCGCAAAAATCGCCTTGATTTTATGCGCGACAATAAAATCCGCCGTCTCCGCCATGTCATTGGTCGAGAGTTCCGCATCCGTGCTGACACCCTGGGGTGCCTTCACCTCAATGCCGTAGCGCCGCGAGAAATAATGGAAGGCATCGTGGGGCGTGACCAGAATGCGACTCTCCTCCGGAATTTCCGCAAGCGTCGAGCGGATTTCCGCATCCAAAGCCTCGAGTTTTGTCCGGTATGCATCCAGATTTGCCCGAATCTCCTTCTCGTGCGCGGGAATCTTCTCAATCAGCGCCTTGGCCGCCTCATCGCAGGCCTTCTCATAGAGTTTCACATCGAACCAAAAGTGCGGATCCGCAGCATTTGCCGCGAGCCCCATGCTGCTGTCCGCAGACAGAATATCATCCTGCGTAAAAGATGCCGTGACCGCATGGCCGTTGACCGCCTCCAAGAGTTCCGTCATATGTCCCTCAAAGTGGAGACCGTGATAGAGCACCAACTCCGCATTCTTAAACTTCTCCCGGTCCTCCGGCTTTGCCTCATAGCTGTGCGGATCCTCGCCCGCCGGTATGACCAGCGCAATATCGGTATAGTCGCCCGCAAGCTGTTCCGTCATATCCTGCAAAAAGGTCGTCGTAACCGTCACCTTTAATTTCCCGTCCTCGGCCTTGCTCTCTGCCGCCTTGCTCTTCTGCCCGCAAGCCCCAAGTGCCAGTAACGCGAGAAACGCAAGCCCAAACTTCCGCAACTTTCTCTGAATCACCAATACACTGTTCACTATCGTTTCCTCCGTTCCAATTTGATTAGTCTGGACTAATCTATCTAAAACGAAGATAGCATAAACTAACTACATCTGCAAGTCTTTTCCGAATTATTTTTTGACAAAAAAAGGAGAAGACTCTCCGAGGGAAAGGCTTCTCCCGGCTTATCCTTTGACAACTCGCGAGACAGGTGAGCCTCTGCCCTCACCGAAATGGGTGTTATGATTGCCCGCCGCCTGCAGCAGACCATAGACTTCTGATTTTCTCGCATCCCGCATTCCACCGATTTTCCCACGCAAAAAAGCGGAAGGCTTTGTTTCCAAAGCCTTCCGCTTTTCCTCTTCATCGGGGTGACAGGATTCGAACCTGCGACATCCTGCTCCCAAAGCAGGCGCCCTACCGGGCTGGGCTACACCCCGCACGACGTCTACTATACTGTATTCCGAAGTGAAAGTAAATCGAAATTCCCGCTCCCCGGCGCTCAGCGCTCTTTTGCGGAGAGAAGTTCACGCAACTTCTCCTGCATCTGCCGCAGGGCCTTGCCGCGGTGGCTGATTGCGTTTTTCTCGTGTTCGCTGAGTTCTGCCGAGCACTTTCCGTATTCCGGCAAATAGAGTATGGGGTCGTAGCCGAAGCCGTTTTCGCCTGCGGGTGCCTTCGCAATCTGTCCTTCCATATGCGCTTCGCTGAGAAGCCGGGTGCCGTCCGGGAGTATGCAGGCAATGGCCGCCGTAAAGCGGGCACTTCGCGCTTCTCCTTCTACGCCCTCGAGTCTGCGAATCAGCTCCGCATTCTTCTCGGCATAGGAGGTGTCGCGTCCCAGCCAGCGCGCCGAGTAGACCCCGGGTTCCCCGTTCAAATAATCGACACAGAGTCCGGAATCATCCGACATCACAATGGCGTCTGGGCGCAGCGCATGCACGGCCTCCGCCTTAATGAAGGCATTTTCCGCAAAGCTCGCACCGTTTTCCTCCGGGTCCGAGACCAGTCCCGCCTCCTTGAGCGAGTACAGTCTCACCGGGAGACCTTCGAAAATCTCCCGAATTTCCCGCATTTTATTCTCGTTTCCCGTCGCAAAGATAATGTCCCGCATCTCACTCCCCCTGCTTCTCTGTGCGCTTTTCACGCTTCGGCGGCTTTTTCCCGAGGAACTGGTAGAAGTAGGTCTTCATCATACCGTTGTAGATTTTTCGGTTCTTATCCGCCTTTCTGCCGATGCACTTTTCCGCATCCGGGAAGGCCGTGATGAGATAGAGTGACCAGTCCTGCAGCGCGCGGAAGCGCTCGCCGAGGGTGCGGTAGAGCGCCTCAACCTCCGCTGCCTCGCCGCTCTCACCCATGAGTCTTGCGCCGTAAGGCGGATTGGTCACGATAAAACCGTACTTCTTTGCATGGCTGAACTGCGCCACATCCCGCTCCTGAAAGTGTATCAACTCACTGACACCCGCCTGCTCCGCGTTAATCTTTGCGCGGCGTATCACGCTGCCGTCAATGTCAAACCCCTGGAGATCGGTCTCCGGCTTCGGAATGAGCAGCTCCTGCGCCTCGTCAAAGCTGTTATACCAGATTTTCTTCGGAATCAAATGCTCCCAGTTTTGGCTCAAGAATTCGCGGTTCATGCCCGGCGCCATATTGGACGCCATCATTGCCGCTTCAATTAAGAAGGTTCCGCTTCCGCAGAAGGGATCCGCGAGGATGCGGTCCGCATGCCAAGGGGTCAGAAGGAGGAGTGCCGCCGCGAGGGTTTCGGTAATCGGCGCACGCGCCGTCTCCGTGCGATAGCCGCGCTTATGCAGGGAGACACCGCTCGTATCCAGCGCGACCGTCACAATGTCCTTCTGGATGCTCACGCGGAAGGGATAGCTCTCCCCTGTCTCGGGGAAGGGCACCGCGCCATACTGCTTCTCCATGGAACGCACCATGGCCTTCTTCATGACAGACTGGATGTCCGAGGGGGAGAAGAGCTTCGAGTCCACCGAAGTTGCCTTCGCAACCCAGAAGCGCCCGTCCCGCGGAATCAGTTCGCCGAAGGGCAGGGCCAGAGTGCCCTGAAAGAGCTCCTCGTAGCTGGTCGCCCGAAAGCGTCCCAGCTCGATGAGCACGCGCTCCGCAGTTCTGAGCCAGAGGTTGGCTCTCGCGATTGCCTCCGCATCGCCGAGAAAGCTCACTCTGCCGTTATCCACCGCCGTAATATCGTAACCAAGTTCCGTAATTTCCCGCTTCAATACCGCCTCTAAGCCGAAATGGCAGGGCGCCGTCAATGTAAATGTATTCTTCATAGGGAGAGTGTACGCGAAAACGGGGGGCACTGCAAGCCGAAGCTCTCCGAATGCGCGTATTTTTGTCGGAAGCTCTGCCGAACTACCGGGCCAACTTCGACCCTAACGCAGTTAGATTCCGCAAAGCCTTCGTCCGGCTTCCGATTCCGCCTCTCGTCCCGGTGCACAAATACATCTTGCGCCGTAACTCTGTTTTCAACGCCTGAAGGTTTTTACAGCAACTTCTTTGATATGTGCCCCCGCCAGCCCCGCCGGAAAACTTCTGCCTCCGGCTTTTACAACAATCAAAAACCCGCCGGACTAAGCCGACGGGTTCTTTCATTCGATTGTATTACTCAGTCACCGAGCAGGTTGCGAATTGCAAGCGGCTCTGCATAGTCCCAAGCCGTAATCTGCACGCCCTCGTTTTTACCTCTCGCGTGAATTGCCTTGCCGTCTCCGACATAGATTGCGATGTGGTTGACCTTGCCGTCGCGCGGCTGGCCGTCGTAAGCGATGATATCGCCCGGGCGCATCTGATCTGCGCTGACCGCAACACCCTCGGTTGCCTGCGAAGCGGAATAGTGATCCAAATCAAGGCCTGCCTTATCGCGCATCACGACCAGGATGAGACCCGAGCAGTCAATGCCGCTCTTCGGATCGACACCGCCGAACACATAGCGGCTGCCCTCAAGGCTCTTCGCATAGCTGACAATGGACTTTCTGAGCTTGCTGACCTTGCTCCAGTCCGTGACGCTTCTTCCTGCGCCGCCGGAGGTCTTGGTCTGTGCACTCACGGGATCCGAGCTGTTTCCGCTGAGCTTTGCCTGAATTCTGCCGTTCGGACCTGCATTGTCGTCGGACTTCTGCTGCTTTGCCGTCTCGGACTTCTCGGAAGCTCCCTTGCGGATGACCGCGGCACTGGTATTCTGAAGGCTCTCGGTCTTCTCCTCGCCGGTAGGCTCTCCGACCGGCTTCGCCGGCTTCATATCTCCGACAACCGCGGACTCAACCACGCCCTGTCCGTTACTATTAGACGCCTCCGCATCCTCCACATGGAGCTCCGGCACAATCCCGTTCACCTCGGCACTTTCATTGTTGAGCGCCTCTACCATAACGGCGTCATCCTTTGCAGCGAATGCCGGTACACTCGCCGCAATGGATACGCAGAGCGCCAATGCCGCACAAACTCCGATACGCTTCCTCACAGCACATCCCCCTAATCTATTCTCTGTCGATTCCCCCGAACAGTGCTAAATATTACGAAAATATTTCAACCTGTTGCAAATATGAATCCAGTATAGGCGGCGATATTGCTAAAGTCAACGTTCCAATCTTTAGGATTTCTTTAGTTTTTTCTCGACACTTGACAAATCAGTCAAGAAAACTTGCAATGCGAACCGGCGTTCTGTAGTTCCATGCCGAAACGATGATGCCGGTCTTTGAGGAAGATGCATGAACAATCTGTCCGTTTCCGATGTACATAGCGACATGATTCACACCGCCGCCTTTGCTATAGAAGAGAAGGTCGCCCGGCTGCATGTTCTCGGCCGAAACGGTTCTGCCCTCACCCGCCTGCTCCGCGGAGCTGCGGCTGATCGAGACACCGCCCGCGTTGCGCAGGATGTAGCCCGTAAAGCCCGAGCAATCCGCGCCGGTGTGCGGATCCGTGCCGCCCCAGACATAGCGTCCGCCGACAAACGAGAGGGCGTAGTCCACGACCTGCTGGCGCTTGCTCGACTTCTGTGCAGCTTCCGCCGCCTCTGCCGCAGCAGCTGCCGCTTCCTCGGCTGCCTTTGCCTCTTCCGCGGCACGCTCAGCCTCTGCCTGCTCCTTTGCCTCTTCGACCCAAGCCGCGGTGTTCTTCGTGACCTTCGGGCTTGCCATGGAAGTTACTGCGCTGCCCGCGGAAATCACGGAAGCAAGGGTTGCCAGTGCCAGATATTTTTTAAAATGGTTCATCGATTGTCCCTCCGTTGAAAAGCATAGTCGTCTTGGACGCTCTCTCATACTCTCTCTTTGTTCTTGTTACGGAACAATTCCCTACTTGTTACGGAATTGTTACAGTGGCTAGTATAGCTTCTCATTGCTCTCCCGTCAAGGTTTTTACAAATTCTTTACATTTGGCCCCAATTCTTTCGATTTCCCTATCTTTCAGGCGAAAAAAACAGAGCTCCGCGCGGTTTCCCGCACAGAGCTCTTCTCAATATTGTTACAAAAGTGTTACGTTCTCGTTTATTCGCCGAGAATATTTCGGATGTGTACCGGTGTCCGGTAATTCCAGCGCGAAACCATGATGCCGTTTCTCTCGTTGGAGGCATGCACCACTCTGCCGTCGCCGATGTACATGGCGACATGGTTCACACGACTGCCGTTGCTGTAGAAAATCAAATCGCCGGGCTTTGCCTCTTCAATCGAGACCTCTCTGCCCTGCTGCGCCTGTTCCGCCGCCGTGCGGTTGATGTACACGCCGCCCGCATGGCTTAGGATATAGCGTGTAAAGCCCGAGCAATCCGTTCCCGAGTAGGGATTTTCCCCGCCGTAGACATAGCGACCGCCGAGAAAGGAGAGCGCGTAACCGATGACGGTCTGCCGCCGCTGCTGCGCCCGCTCGGCCCGTTGCTGCGCCTGGAATTCCTGTGAGGCAACCACACCCTCATACTCGTCGTAATTCTCCGAAGTGAGAGATACCAAGGCCTGTGCCCGCTGTAACTCCGCCGCGAGCTGCATGGTATTGCCGCGCTGCCGTGCGCCCATCATGACGGAGAGCTGCACACTGCTCTCCCGCTGCAAAATGACTTCGGCCGCGCTCCCGTCCAGCTTGTTGTACTCTTCTCCCTCGCCCGCGTCGCCGAGCGCAAGCGGCTGTAACTCCGCCGTGCTCTGCGCCGTGCCGACCGGGGTCTGCCCCGGCTGACTTGCATTGCCCGAAGAGGCCGGCGGGTTCTCGGAGAGTCCCAACTTTCCGCGAATTTCGCTGTCTCGTCCCTGCAAATTTTCGATGTTACTCTTGATTTCGTCCGAGACTTCCTGGAGATTTTGCATCTCCTTGTCCTGTTGTTCGGTGTAGGCTTTCAGATTTTGATTTTCCGAGCGTATCTTGTCCTGCTCCACTTTTAAGAGCGCAATTTCCTGCTCGAGCGCTGCTTTCTGGCGCGCAACCGGCTTTAAGAGAGCCGCCGAAATCAGGCCGTAGCCGGTGAGACCGAGCAAGAGAAGAACCACCGTGAGCATCCCCTTAAAAAAGAGAGGCGGCAGTTGAAACTGCACCGGCTTCTTCTCGCTGTTTGAGAGCAGAAGCAGGGTAAACCCCGTCTCTTTCTTACTTTGCTTCCGGGGCCTTTTGCTCTTTTCGGTTCGCTTCCACATGCTTCTCTGCCTCCTTCTGCACACCGTCCTGAACCTTCTGCAGCGAGGTCATGGTGCACTTGCCGGCGAAGGATGCGCCCTCCGCGATAATCAGAGACTTGGTCGTGATATCACCGATGATCTTGCCGTTCTCGGTGACCTCAAGGCGCTCCCGCACAAAAATATTGCCCTGCACGGTGCCCGCAATCAACATATTTTCGCTTCGAATATCGCCTTCCACGTAGCCGTTCTCACCGATGATCAAATAACCGTCGGAGATGGCTTCCCCTTTGATTCTGCCGTCGATTCTCGTTGTGTCCTGGGTGTGCAGCGTCCCCTCGACCCGCGTCTTCTCGCCGATGATGGTATCGATCTTATTGGCCGATACAGGAATCACCGGTTCTGCCTTGCTCTTTGAACTGAACATTTCCACTCTCCTCCTTCTGGCTATGACTCTTATGGTTTAGCGCCGAAACAACTCGCTCAGCGCCTGATACACAAAACGGAATACCAGCAGCGCAAAGATGACGGGCGCCGCCCAAATAATCAAGCCCGCTATCGCGAGTATCAGAAGAAGCGCGAACAGCAGGAATAAGAGGCCGAGCAGCCATGAATTGAAACGCTGCACTTTGATATGAATATCACTCTCTTCCCGCGAGGTTTCACTCTGTTCCCGGTAATGCTGCGAGGCAGCCGCGCCGAGATCCCCCTCGGGATTCCGGTCCGGCATGCCGTCCACCTGAAAGCCCGCGGCATCCAGTATGGATCGCGCAATCAGCGCCGGGTTGCCGAGCTCCGCGAGCACTTCTTCTTCGCTCCGCCCCTTTGCAACCTCTTCCTCGATGTAACTGCGATAAAAATTCAGATTTTCCGCGACCAGAAGCTCGGCGCCCTCCTCCCGGAGGCGCGCTGCGAGCTCGTCCAAAAACTGCTGCTTGCTCATAAGCTGTGAATAAAGAGTCCGCTGCGGAGCTTCGGCTCAAACCAAGTGGACTTCGGGGGCATCAGTAGACCCGCATCCGCAACCGAGAGCAGTTCTTCCATCTGCGTCGGATACATGAGGAAGGCAACACCGCCGTTTTGGTCGACCAAGCGCTTCAGCTCTTCGCTGCCGCGGATTCCGCCGATAAAGCGGATGCGTTCCGAAGTTCTGGGATCCTCGATTCCAAGGAGCGGGGAAAGCACCTCATCCTGCAGGAAGGAGACATCGAGTCCCTCGACCGGATCCTCCGAGCGAAGTTCCTCGCGCACGCCGAGGGCATACCAGTGACCGTCTAAGTACATGCCGAGCTCGCCTCTCATTTCGGGTGTCGGCACCGTCTCGCCGCAGTCGCGTATCGTAAAGACCTGGTCGAGCGCGAGCAGAAGGTCTGCCGGGCTCTCGCCGTTCAAATCATCGACCACACGGTTATAGGGGAGTATGCGAAGTTCTTCCTCCGGGAACAGCACCGAGAGGAAGTAGTTAAACTCTTCCTTGCCCGTGTAATCCGGATGCTCCTCTCTCCGCTTCAGCGCAACCTTGACCGCAGAAGCCGCACGGTGATGACCGTCCGCAATGTAGGTGGTCGGAACCGCCCGGAAGCCCTCGGTGACAGCCGCAACCTCTGCCTCGTCCGCAACGCGCCACACGCGGTGGCGTATGCCGTCATCTCCCACAAAATCATAAATCGGCGCCTGCTCCTTGGCGCGCGCCTCGCAGGCCTTTAAGGCCTCGGTGCCGCGGTAGGTTAAGAAAATCGGGCCCGTCTGCGCATCCACGATATCCACGTGCCGTATGCGATCCCGCTCTTTTTCCTCTCTCGTGTTCTCGTGCTTCCGCACCACCTGATTCAGATAGTCGTCCACGGAAGAGCAGGCAACCACACCGGTCTGGCTGTGTCCCTTTAAGAGAGGCGCAAGCACGCCGCTCTCGACGCTCAGCTCGTAGAAGAAGTAGACCGGCTTCTCCTCTCTCACATAGACGCCCGCCGCCGTCTGCTCACGCAGCATATCCCGCGCCTTCTCATAGACCTCCTGCGCGTACATGTCGCAGTCCTCCGGAAACTGGGTCTCCGGACGGTCAATGTTCAGGAAGGAGAGCGGGTGTCCCTGCACCGCAGCTCTCGCCTCCTCTCTCGTGTAGACATCGTAGGGGAGGGCCGCAACCTCCGCCGCCTGCTTCTCATTCGGACGAAGGGCGCAAAACGCCTTGACCTCTGCCATATCAGCCTCCTGTCACTGCGCGGAAGCGTATCACACCCGGAATGGCTCTGAGGGCCGCCTCATCCTCTGCCGGCAGGCAGCTCTCGAGGTCCATGAGGGTGTACGCATACGCGCCGCGACTCTTATTTGTCATTTTGTCGATGTTGATGTTTCGCTTTGCGAGTTCCGCACTGATCTGACCTATCATATTCGGCACATTTCTGTGGAGCAGGGCAATGCGCTGTGCGCTCGTCGGAACCCCCATGTCGCAGTCCGGATAGTTCACGGAATTGCGGATGTTGCCGTTGTCCAGATAATCCATGAGCTCCTTAACCGCCATGACCGCACAGTGATCCTCGGCCTCTTCGGTTGAGGCGCCGAGATGCGGTGTCACGATAGCGTTCTCCAGTTTCACGGAGAGCGGATTCGCAAAGTCGGTCACATAGAGTCTCACCTTGCCGCTCGTGAGCGCCGCCTCCATGGCGCGCTCGTCGACCAGCTTGTCGCGCGAAAAGTTTAAGAAGACCACGCCTTCTTTCATGGCCGCAATCTCTTTTTCGCCTATCATGCCCGGGTTCTTGTCGGTCAGCGGGACATGAATGGTAATGTAGTCGCACTGCTTGCAGAGTTCCTCGAGCGAGGTCGCATGGCGCGCCTCCTTGCTGATTCTCCAGGCGCCGTTCACCGAGAGGTAGGGATCGTAGCCGTAAACCTCCATGCCGAGCGCGACCGCCGCATTCGCGACTTCCGCGCCGATGGCGCCGAGGCCGATGACACCGAGCTTCTTGCCGCAAATTTCCGTTCCGACAAACTGCTTCTTGCCCTTCTCGGCTTCCTTCGCGATATCGGGTGCATCCTTATGCGCCGCAACCCAGTGCACAGCCGGAATTACGTTTCGCGCGGCAAGCAGCATCTCGCAGATCACAAGTTCCTTCACGCTGTTTGCGTTTGCGCCGGGCGTATTAAAGACCACCACGCCCTCCTCGGCAAAGCGCTCCAGGGGGATGTTGTTGACACCCGCGCCCGCCCGCGCCACGGCCAGAGTCGCCGCACCGAGTTTCTCCTCGTGCATGTCCGCGGAGCGCACCAAGATGCCCTCTGCCTCTTCCTCTGCCTCCGTCAGCGTAAAGTTCGGGAGCAGGCTCTGTAAGCCCTCCTCCGAAATCGCATTTTTGCAGTGAATCCGAAACATGCCTCAGGCCTCCTTCTTCTCAAACGCATCCATGAAGTCCGTGAGGTGCTGCACACCCTCGATCGGCATTGCGTTATAAAGGCTTGCGCGCATACCGCCGACCGAGCGGTGTCCCTTCAGATTTTCAAGTCCCGCGGCCTTTGCCTCCGCGACAAACTTTTTATCCAGCTCCTCGTTTCCGGTCACAAAGGTCACATTCATGACCGAGCGGTCTTCGCGCCGCACCGGATTCGTGAAAAGCTTCGATTGATCGAGGAAATCGTAGAGCAGTGCCGCCTTCTTCTCATTTCGCTTCTGCATGGCCGTGAGCCCGCCGAGCTCTTTAATCCAGCGGAACACTATGCCGCAGATATAGATATTGTAGCAGGGCGGGGTGTTGTAGAGCGAGCCGTGCGCCGCATAGGTATCGTAGCGCAACATGGTCGGCGTTCCGGGCAGGCAGTCTCCGATTAAGTCCTCGCGCACCACGGCGATTGCCATGCCCGCGGGACCCACGTTTTTCTGAACGCCGCCCCAGAGTATGCCGTAGTCCGTAATCTTCTCGGGCTCCGAAAGGAAGCAGGAGGAGACATCCGCGACGAGGTTCTTTCCCTTCGTGTTCGGTAAGGTATGAAAGGCCGTGCCGTAAATCGTATTGTTCTTGCAGATATAGAGATAATCCGCGTCCTCCCGAATCGGAAGATCCTCGCAGTCCGGGATATAGCTGTAGACCTTGTCTTCGCTCGAAGCCACCGCACGCACGTCGCCGTAGAGCGCTGCCTCCTGCATGGCCTTCTTGGCCCACTGGCCGGTCACCACATAATCCGCCTTGCGGTTTCGCATGAGGTTCATCGGGACCATGGCAAACTGCACATGACCGCCGCCCTGAATGAAGAGCACCTTGTAATTTTCCGGAACCCCGAGGAGCTCTCGAAAGTCCTGCTCCGCCGTGTCTAAAATGTCCTGAAACATTTTGGAGCGATGGCTCATTTCCATGACCGACATTCCGCTTCCCTTGTAGTCGAGCATCTCTTCCGCCGCTTCCCGCAGCACTTCCTCCGGAAGCACTGCCGGCCCGGCGCTGAAATTATATACACGTGCCATCTGCTCTCCTCCTTGCTTGTAAAGCGAAAACCAAAACAATTTCTTACAATAACTGTATCATATTTTGACTGATTTTAAAGTTATAAATCCGTCTCGTCGAAGACTTCCTTTAAGTCCGCACCGGGCGGGCACATCGGGAATACCTTCTCGTCGGAATCGATACGAACATCCAACACCGCCGGTTTGCGGCTTGCGACCGCCTCCGAAAGCGTGGCGCGGAGTTCTTCCACGCTCGTCACACAGTAGGCCCGAATGCCCATGGCCTCGGCAATCTTACAGTAATCCACATGATCCCGAAGCACGGTCGACGAGTAGCGCTTTTCATAGAACAGAGTCTGCCACTGACGCACCATGCCGAGCGCATGGTTATTCACAATCAGTTCGATCAGCGGAAGTCCTTCGCGGGCCACCGTCGCGAGCTCGTTCATATTCATGCGGAAACAGCCGTCTCCCGCGACATTCACGACCACGCGATCCGGCATGGCGCTCTGTGCGCCGATGGCCGCACCGAGGCCGAAGCCCATGGTTCCGAGGCCGCCGCTTGTCAAAAAGGTTCTCGGATTCCGGTAACTGTAGTGCTGTGCCGCCCACATCTGGTGCTGACCGACCTCGGTCACGATGATCGCATCGTCCGGCGTGAGCGCATCGAGCTCCCGGATGACGCGCGGCCCCGTTAAGCCCTCGCCGACCTGCAGGGGGAACTGCTCCTTGCGCCGCTGAATCTCGGCGAGCCACTCCCGGTGGTGCTGCTGCTCCAGGCTCTCCGCGAGGCAGGAAAGAATCTGTCCCGCATCGCCGATTAAGGCCGCCGCGACATGGATGTTCTTATTGACCTCCGCCTCGTCAACGTCAATCTGCAAGATTTTCGCCTTTGCCGCAAACTGCTTCGGGCTTCCCGCGACGCGGTCGGAAAAGCGCGCGCCGACCACCACGAGCAAATCGCAGTCCGAGACCGTGTAGTTCGAAGTCTTGGTGCCGTGCATGCCGACCATGCCCGTGTAGAGCGTGTCGTTCTGGTCAAAGGCCCCCTGCCCCATCAGGGTGCAGCAGACCGGTGCGTCGAGCTTATGGGCAAAGCGCTTCAGTGCGGGCGCGGCCTCCGATAAAATCGCGCCGCCGCCCGCCATGATGCAGGGCTTCTTTGCCGCACGGAGCAGCGAAACCGCCTCCGTGAGTTTCTCCGCCGCCGGAAGTTCTTGCATAGAGGCGACCGCGATGTTCTTCGGCTCGTACTCGGTCTCCGCCGCCGTCACATCCTTCGTGATGTCTACCAGCACCGGGCCCGGACGGCCGCTCCGCGCAATCCGAAAGGCGCGGCGCAATACACCCGCGAGTTCCCGAACGTCCTTCACGATAAAGTTGTACTTGGTAATCGGCATGCTGATGCCGGCAATATCAATCTCCTGAAACGAGTCTTTTCCGAGAATCGGATTGGCCACATTGCAGGTGATGGCGACCACGGGCGAAGAGTCCATATAGGCGCTCGCAATGCCGGTGACTAAGTTCGTCGCGCCGGGGCCGCTGGTCGCAAGGCACACGCCGACCTTGCCGCTTGCGCGCGCATAGCCGTCGGCCGCGTGCGCAGCGCCCTGCTCATGGCTGGTCAGCACATGGTGAATCTCATCGCTGTGCTTATAGAGTGCATCATAAATATTCAAAATCGCACCGCCCGGATAACCGAAGACCGTGTCAACGCCCTGTTCCTTGAGGCAGGCGATTACAATTTCCGCGCCGCTCAGCTTAGTCATGCTTCCAGCCTTCCACCGAGAGCACCGCACCCTGCGGCGCGCCGGTCACCAGCTCGCGGTAGCGAACCAGGTAGCCGTCCACCTCATTGACGCGCGGCTTCCAGTTCTTCTTTCTCTCCGCGAACTCCTCCTCGGAGACACGCGCGTTCAGGGAGTGCGCATCGATGTCGATGTCGATGATATCGCCCTCTTCTATCAGCGCAATCGGACCGCCGACCGCCGCCTCCGGTGCCACATGGCCGATCGAAGCGCCGCGGCTCGCGCCGGAGAAGCGTCCGTCCGTGATGAGCGCCACGGTGGAGCCGAGACCCATGCCGACAATCGCCGAGGTCGGATTCAGCATTTCGCGCATGCCGGGGCCGCCCTTCGGTCCTTCGTAACGAATCACGACGACATCGCCCGGGACTATCTTGCCGCCCTTGATGGCCGCAATCGCATCGTCCTCGCAGTCAAAGACGCGCGCGGGGCCGCTGTGCTTTAACATTTCCGGTGCCACCGCGCTGCGCTTCACGACGCAGGACTCCGGCGCAATGTTGCCGCGGAGAATCGCGATACCGCCTGTCTCGGAATAGGGATTCTCGATCGGGCGAATGACTTCCTTGTCGAGGTTCCATGCATTCTCGATGTTCTCGCCGACGGTCTTGCCGGTCGCGGTCAGGCAGTCGAGGTTGATGAGGTCCTTCTTCGAGAGTTCCTTCAGCACGGCGTAGACACCGCCCGCCTCGTTCAGATCTTCCATATAGGTGTGACCCGCCGGCGCAAGGTGGCAGAGATTCGGGGTGCGCGCGGAAACCTCGTTCGCAATGTTCACATCCAGCTTCACCTTCGCCTCGTGCGCAATCGCCGGGAGGTGGAGCATGGTATTGGTCGAGCAGCCGAGCGCCATATCCACGGTCAGCGCATTCATAAATGCCTTCTCGGTCATGATGTCGCGCGGGCGGATATCATTCCGGTAGAGCTCCATAATCTGGTTGCCGGCGTGCTTCGCGAGGCGAATGCGCTCCGAGTAGACCGCCGGAATCGTTCCGTTGCCGCGAAGTCCCATGCCGAGCACCTCGGTGAGACAGTTCAGCGAGTTCGCCGTGTACATACCGGAGCAGCTGCCGCAGGTCGGGCAGACCTTCTCCTCGAACTCGGAGACATCTTCTATGGTCATCTTGCCGGCCGCGTAAGCGCCGACCGCCTCAAACATGCTGGAGAGCGAGCGCTTCTCGCCCTTCACGCGACCCGCAAGCATGGGGCCTCCGCTCACAAAGATGGTCGGGATGTTGACGCGCGCCGCCGCCATGAGGAGACCCGGCACGTTCTTATCGCAGTTCGGGACGCAGACCATCGCATCAAACTGATGCGCTCTCGCGAGACACTCGGTCGAATCCGCAATCAGGTCTCTTGTAACCAGGGAGTACTTCATGCCCGTGTGTCCCATCGCAATGCCGTCGCAGACCGCAATGGCCGGCACCACGACAGGCATGCCGCCCGCCTCTGCGACGCCGAGCTTCACGGCATCGACAATCTTGTCGAGGTTCATGTGGCCCGGGACAATTTCGTTGTAGGACGAGATGATACCGATGAGCGGCTTCTTCATCTCCTCCTGGGTAAAGCCGAGTGCATTAAACAAAGAGCGGTGGGGTGCCTGCTGCATCCCCGCTTTCACGTGATCGCTTAACATGGTAATTCCTTCTTTCTAGCTATGTCTTTCCAAGCTGTAACAAAAATAAAAATCTGATTATCAATTTCAGATGCGGGCCCTGACCAGCGCGCCCATCTCTCGGGTGCCGACCTTTTTCGTGCCCTCGGTGTAAATATCCGGCGTGCGGTAACCGTCCCGCAATACGGCTGCCACCGCAGTCTCCACCGCGCGCGCCTCAGTCTCCATATCGAAGGAGTAGCGAAGCAGCATAGCCGCCGAGAGTATGGTCGCAAGCGGATTCGCCTTGTCCTGTCCCGCAATATCCGGCGCGGAACCGTGGCTCGGCTCATAGAGTCCGAGCTTCGTCTCGTTCAGGCTCGCGCTCGGCAACATGCCGATGGAGCCCGTCACCATGCTCGCCTCATCCGACAGAATGTCGCCAAACGTGTTCTCGGTCACGATGACATCAAACTGTCCCGGATTGTAGACCAGCTGCATGGCAGCGTTGTCGACCAGCATGTGCGAGAGCTTCACGTCCGGATAGTCCTTGCCGACTTCCTCCATGACCCGGCGCCAGAGGCGCGAGGTATCGAGGACGTTTGCCTTGTCCACACTGATCAGGGACTTTCTGCGCTTTGCCGCGGCCTCGAAGGCCTTGACGGCAATGCGCCGAATCTCCGGTTCCGTGTAGACCAGGGTATCGACCGCAGTCTCGACGCCGTCCACGACTTCCGTGCGGCGCTCGCCGAAATAGAGACCGCCGGTGAGTTCTCTTACAATCACAAGGTCAAAGCCGTTCGCAAGCTGCTCCGGCTTTAAGGGGCAGGCCGCCGCAAGCTCCGGGTAAAGAAACGCGGGGCGCAAATTCGCAAAGAGACCGAGCTCCTTCCGAATCTTCAAAAGACCTGCCTCCGGGCGCAGTGAAGGTGCCAGCTTGTACCAGGGAGACGTCTCAGCGTTTCCTCCCACGGCACCGAGCAGCACAGCATCGCTCTCCTTTGCCTTTTGCAAGTTCTCATCGGTCAGCGGCTCGCCGTAGCGGTCAATCGAGCAACCGCCCATTGCAATCTCCGTAAAGTGAAACACATGTCCGAACTTCTCGGCGACATGCGCGAGCACTGCCTTTGCCTCTCCCACAATCTCCGGTCCGATACCGTCGCCCGGAATCAAAACAATTTTCTTCTCCACAGTAGTCTCCTCCTGTGCCTGTCCTCGGGATTCCAAAAAGCTTTCTCTCAGGAAAAACTTTTCCCTCCATATTAAAACAAGACGCTGTATTTTTCAAGAAAGCTTGAAAAATACAGCGTCTTTTGAATATCTGTCTCAGTTTTACTGTGCGCTTGCCAGCGGTGCAACCCAGACACCGTTGATGTCGAGCTGGTAGCCGTCCGGGCTCATGCGGTTGTAGAACATGTTGCCGTTCGCCTCATCGAAGTAGTACCAGTTGTCGCCGTCCTTGAACCAGCCGGTGATCATGTTGCCGTTTTCGTCGAAAATGTACCACTCGTTGTTGATTCTTCTCCAGCTGCTCTTCACGAGCTCGCCGTTCGGAAGACGGAAGCTCCACTTGCCGCCGTTCTGCAGCCAGGTTCCCGCGCTCTCCTCGGTTGCGTTCTTTGCTCTCTGCGCCGCCGCAGTCTCTTCGCTCACCGAAATCTCGTTGGAGCTTGCCCACGGTCCGCGGTAGTCCGGGTTCATTGCGCTCACGCCGCGAACCTGGAAGGAGTAGGTGCCTGCCTTGGTCATGTACTTCGAAACATCGAGGGACTGACCCTGCACCATCTGCACACCGCCGAGCGTCGTGTTGCCTCTCTTAAGCTTCACCTCGTAGCTGCCTGCGCCGAGAGACTCGGTCCAGCTTGCCGTGGTGCCCTGAAGATAAGCCTCGTTGATTCTGGAAGCCTGCTGCTCAAGGCTCGGAAGCTTCAGATCAATCACCAATGCGTAAGCGTTGTCTTCACGCGTTGCGCTCACATACTCTGCGCCCTCCAGATGAATCTGGCTCGCAGCGTTGACCCGGAAGTAGCAGCCGTCCTCAGCCTGCAGACGAACGCGGAAAGTCGGGACATCCGTCGCTTTCCAAGATGCACCCTCATTCAGCACCTCGAAGCTGTTCACGGTGTAACGGTTGCTGACCGGCTTAAATTCAAGCTGCTCATCACCGTGCGGCGTTCCCGCATGCACGGTTCCGGTCACCTTAAGGCCTACGCTCTTAATTGCCTTCTCTTTCGCATATGCGGTCAAACCCAATGCAGCTGTGAGGAGCATCAAAGCTCCTGCGAGAACGGTTCCTTTTACGACATGTTTCATTGTCATTTCCCCCTTATGAATCGCTCTGAAATTTGTCCGGTCGGAAAATGTGAATAGAACTCTACGCTTCAAACGTCAACTTTTTCTACATTTCTTCTAATCGGGACTGTCTATAGGATACCCGATAACCGCTATATCGTCAATAACAATCCGCTTACATTTTTATGACATTTGCCAAAAAAAAGACCCCCGCGCCCGTAATATCTTGGGCGCGGGGATCTCCCGCAATTTTATTTTGCCGTGTCCTGAACGCGCGATTCGCGAATCACATTGACGCGAATCTGGCCCGGGTACTGCATCTCCTGCTCAATGCGCTTTGCGACATTGTGCGCAAGAATAACCATATCGTCGTCCGTGACCTTCTCCGGAACAACCATGATGCGAACCTCACGGCCTGCCTGCACCGCAAAGGACTTCTCGACGCCCTCAAAGGAATTCGTGATTTCCTCAAGCTGCGCGAGACGGTTCGTGTAAGTCTCAATGGTCTCACGTCTTGCGCCCGGACGCGCCGCCGAAATGGTATCCGCAGCCTGCACAATGCATGCAATCAGACTCTCCGGCTCGACATCGCCGTGGTGAGATTCCACGGTATTGATGACAATCTGGTTCTCCTTGTACTTCCGGCAGAGTTCCACGCCGAGCTGCACATGGGAGCCCTCGATCTCGTGGTCGACCGCCTTGCCGATGTCGTGCAGGAGACCTGCACGCTTCGCCATGCGCACATCTACGCCGACCTCCGCCGCCAGTATGCCGGACAGTTCCGCGACCTCGATCGAATGACGCAGGGCGTTCTGACCGTAGCTCGTGCGGTAGCGCATGCGTCCGATGAGCTTCACAAGCTCCGGATGAATGCCGTGCACGCCGACTTCGAGCACCGCAGCCTCACCGGCTTCCCGCATGCGGGTATCGACCTCGCGCTGCGCCTTCTCGACCATCTCTTCGATGCGCGCGGGGTGAATGCGGCCGTCGTTAATCAGTTTCTCAAGCGCAACCTTCGCAATTTCGCGGCGCACCGGGTCAAAGCCCGAGAGCACGACCGCTTCCGGCGTGTCGTCGACAATCAGTTCCACACCGGTCAGCTGCTCGAGGGTGCGGATGTTTCTGCCCTCGCGGCCGATGATACGTCCCTTCATCTCGTCGTTCGGCAACTGTACCACCGAGACCGTGGATTCCGCGACGCTGTCTGCGGCGCAACGCTGAATTGCGCTCACCACATACTCCTTCGCCTTCTTATCCGCCTCTTCCTTTGCGGCGCTCTCAAGGTCGCGGATCATACGCGCCTTGTCGTGCTTCACATCGTCCTCGATCGAACGAAGCAGGAATTCCTTCGCCTGCTCCACCGAGAGGCCGGCAATGCGCTCCAACTCTTCCATACCTCTGTCGTAGAGAGAGTCCACCTCACGGCTTCTCGCCGCAATGCTCTCCTCTTTCTGCTGCAAGGTCTGCTCTCTCTTTTCAAGCGCATTCTGCTTCTTGTCGAGATTCTCCTCCTTGCTGAGGACGCGATTCTCATAGTGCTGCAACTCCGCGCGACGCTCCTTGGTTTCCCGCTCCAGTTCATTCTTGGTCCGGAGCGCTTCTTCCTTGGCTTCCAACATGGCCTCGCGCTTCTTTGTCTCCGCAGTTTTCAGGGCTTCTTCGATGATCTCGCGGGATTTCACCTCCGCGCTGCCGATCTTGCTTTCATAAGTACGCTTCCGATATGCAATCGCAAGATTCCAGCTCAAAAAAGCCACAATCACCGCCGTGATGACAACTGCAATGATGATTTGTGACACAGAGCACCTCCTTATTCAGTTTTCATGGTACAAATTTTTCCCTATATTGCGCTTCGATTTCATGGCAATATGAATATACTAGCAAATCTTAAGAATTATCGCAAGTATAAGTACGTATTGCATCCCGAATCGCGCCGTAAGTATAGCCCTTACGCAGGAGAGCTGCATAAATACGCTGTTCCGCCTTGTTGTCGAGTTCGGCGGAGTAGCGCCGTTTCTTAAGTTCCCGACAGATTTGTGCGCTTTCGTCCGGTGCCTCGGCTTCGAGTAACTCTTCGATGAGTTCCTTGTCGACCCCGCGGTTTCGGAGGGCGGTCTTTATATAGCGGGCGCTCTTTTCCCCGCTCCGTGTCCTGATATAGGTCTCCGCGACGCGTCTGTCGTCCACATAGCGAAGACTGCGCCCGTAGTCGAGCGCAAGTTCCGCGATTTCTTCCGGATAAAAGCCTTCGCGAAATTTTCGACGCAGTTCCGCCTCGGTGTAATCCCTCTGCTTTAAGAGATAGAGCAGACGCTCCCGGCTCCGCCGAATGAGCAGGGGATAGAGTTCCGTCTTCAGGAAGTCCTCCGTGAGTTCTTTCCCGACTTCCAAGTCCATTTTTTTAATTTCCCCCCGGTAAAGCGAAAAAGCAAAGTCCTCATCCGTGAGGACTTTGCTTTTTTTCGTGCCGAGCGGAAGAATTTCCGTAATCGTCATACTTCCGCTTCCCGCTCCTCTATGGCTTCCGCCTTACCGGCCGAAATTCCTGTCGTATCTACGGGTGTCAGTCCATGCGCCTCGCGCACGCGATTCTCGATTTCAACCGAAATTTCCGGGTGTTCCTGCAGGAAGCCCTTGGCGTTCTCACGACCCTGGCCTATTTTATTGCCCTCGTAGGAGAACCAGGCGCCGCTCTTTTCGACGATATTTTCCTTGACCGCGAGGTCCAGAATATCGCCCTCCTTCGAGATGCCCTTGCCGAACATGATATCGAACTCAATCTCCTTAAACGGCGGCGCAATCTTATTTTTGACCACCTTCACACGGACACGGGTACCCACAATCTCGCCGCCCTGCTTTAAGACATCGATTTTGCGGACATCCAGACGCACCGAGGAGTAGAACTTCAGCGCTCTTCCGCCCGTCGTGGTCTCGGGGCTGCCGAACATGACGCCGATCTTCTCGCGCAGCTGGTTAATAAAGACTACGGTGCTGTTCGTATTGCTGACAATGCTCGTGAGCTTACGGAGCGCCTGGCTCATGAGACGCGCCTGGAGACCCACGTGGAGATCTCCCATATCGCCCTCAATCTCCGCCTTCGGCACCAGCGCCGCAACCGAGTCCACAATGATGATGTCCACGGCACCGCTTCGCACCATGGTCTCGGTGATCTCGAGCGCCTGCTCACCGGTGTCCGGCTGGGAGATGTAGAGGTTGTCGACATCGACCCCGATGTTCTTTGCGTAGACCGGATCCAGTGCGTGCTCGGCATCGATAAAGCCCGCAATGCCGCCGCGCTTCTGCACTTCCGCAACCATGTGCAGCGCGACCGTGGTCTTACCGGAGGACTCCGGTCCGTAGACCTCGATGATACGTCCCTTCGGAATGCCGCCGAGTCCCAGCGCGAGATCTAAGCTCAGCGATCCGGTCGGCGTGGTCTCGACACTCATCATATTGCTCGGGTCGCCGAGTTTCATGACCGCGCCCTTGCCGAAATCCTTTTCAATCTGCTTTAACGCTTCGTCCAGCGCCCGTCTCTTTGCATCCTGATCCATACCGCACCTCTTCTCTCAAGTCAAATCGCGGGAACCGTTTTGCAAACATTTGTTCCGCGAACTTTTGTTCTGTTTTCAGTTTACCCGCTTCCGGCAAATTTTGCAAGCGAAACTCTTATTCGCCGGTTCCGTTTACGGCAATCGACTTGAGCACCTCGATTTCTCCCTCCGTAAACGAAGTGAGTTCCTCTCCGCGTCCCACAAATTGCACCGTGACAAGGGTGTTGTGCACGCAGAGGATTGCCTTCTTCTTGAGGAGTTTTCCGAAGGGCTCGGTGCTCTTATCCAGCTGCAGGGTCACAAAGAAGGGCTTGTCGCCGTAGACCTGAACGCCCACCTGCTCGGCCTCGATAAACTGCGAGATGTAGGCATTCGCGCTGAAAATGGATCTCTCGAGCGCGTTTCCGCTGTTCACCTCGGTCGTGACCTCGATGTAGGATTCGGTGTTATAGTCCGCAACGTTTAAGTGACGGTGATAGAGCGGTCCGTTCTGACTCGAGTTAAACTGCGCGGGAAGTCGAATCGAGATGCTTTCATTGTCTTCGTTGCCATGGAGCACCACGGTTTCGCCGCTGAACGAGGAGCAGTCCTCCACCGCGCTCAAGTCGAGTTCCTTCATCTTTTCCAGATACGCATCTCCGAGTAATCTGACACCCTTCCGCATCTTCTTGAGTTCGCCCGCATCGAGGCTCAGCGGCACCGGCTGTAAATATTCCTCCACGCCGGTCACGGTATTCGGCTTCACATTTTCCTTGTCGACATAGGGCGTTAAGTCGATGCCGGCGGGCTTATACTCGTTCACCGGAACCGTCGCGACGGAATTCACCATCTGCTCCATCAGTTCCTCGGTGAAGGGAGACTCGGTTCTTCCCCTGTATTCCTCCGCAGTCGTGCCGTATTCAAAGCGAAGCACTACCTCGCGGTTTGCGAGAAAGCCGATGTAGTCGACAAAGTCCCGGACCACCCGGCTCTGCCCCGTCCCTCTGTCCGAGCGATAGGAAAGGCGAAGCCACTTTTGCTTCCCCACATTGATGACCTTGGCCTTCATGTCCGTGTAATCTTGGTAGCTGTAGCCGGTCTCGAGCGAACGCACGCGGTCGGCGCCGCGCCGCACACCGGATCCCTGGCCCGCCGTCACCTCAAGCGTGATCGTCGCGGCGCGTCCCTGTCCGTCCTCCGTGACCGCCCAGACCTCGTAATTGGCCTGCTCCGGGTCATTGGAGCGCTGAAAGCCTTTGGCCGGAAGTTCCGCCGTGACAGGTCCCGACGTGAGCGTCAAGACTTCGCCCTCCGGCTTCTTTGCGCTGCTCTTCTTCTCGTCGTAGTTGACATCTCGGAGCTCCGTGAACGCCGCTCTCACCTCGGTCGGAAACTTGCTGTCCTCTTCGCTCGCCTTGCTCGCTGCATTTGTCCCGCCGGATGCACTTGCTCCGTCGCTCGCCTTGGTCTCTTCGCCGCTCCCCGCGTTCGATGCTTCCGACTGCGCCGCAGCGCTCCCATCGATGGACTTTGACTCGGACTTTTTGCCGCCGCAGCCGGAAACCGCCAGTGCCGCCGCCAGAGAAAGTGAAAGTAAAACCGCCTTTTGTCTCTTCTTCATGTCAAACTCCCTTCATCCTCTTGCCGCAGTATTACTGCGGCGCTTCCGTAGCCGCTAACATTTGTTATTATATACGAATCTTTTCTTTCGATGTATTACATTTTTGTAAATTCGGTTCCGCCTGTTCCAACTTAAGCAGATATTTCTTCTTCTCGATTCCCCCCGCATAGCCGCTTAAGCGACCGTCCGCCGCGATGATGCGATGGCAGGGAATGAAGAGAAGCAAGGGGTTATGTGCAACCGCGCCACCGGTCGCATGGGGGGAAATAAAGTCCTTGCCCTCTTTTGCGGCAAGACGCACCGCAAGTTCTTGATAGCTTGCCGTCTGTCCGTAGGGGACCGCTAACATCTCCCGCGCAATCGCCTTTCGAAACTCGGAACCGCTGAATGAAAGCCGCGGGTAAAAGTTCGGCTCCCGCCCCGAAAAATAGAGTTCCAGCCAGCGCGCACTCTCCCGAAAAATCGGAAGTTCGTCTATGCCGCACTCCCGCACACGCTCGCCTTTTAAGAGCGCACGGTCGTATTTCTGCCCGTCAATCCAGAGTCCCGAAAGCGTTATCCCGTCGGCGCTCGCAAGGGTCAGCATCCCAAGCGGAGAGTCTAAGTGTGCAATTTGTATCATTCTGCCTTCTTTCTCATCGAACATTTCCGCTCGCACGGCAGCTCAGTCAAAGTCCATCCAGACCATGTGCTTTCCGCAGTGCAGGCAGCGAAACAGGTAGCACTGCATGGAGCCGCCGTTTACGGACTCCCGTATCCACTGCTTTTCGTTTTCGTCCCACATGGGATCTTCCAATACTTCTTCGAGCACACCCTGTATCTTCATTTCCTTTGCGCCCACGTCGCCGAGGTAGGCGCAGAAATCGCCGCAGTGGGCGCGCCAGTGCTCCTGCTGCCAGCCGATGTAGCCCGGCGTGCGGTGAATCAGCTCATCGAGACGCGCAGGATCCTCAACGCCTTCATCGACCGAAAATTGATCCTGAAATTCCCCGTCGTATTTCTGTGCGGCTTCTCCGCTCGCTATGCAGTTCGGGCAAAAATGACTGTCCGCGTGAAAGCCGTAGAAGGGCCCTTCGTAGTAAATCTTGGTCGGCTTTCCGCAGCAATCGCAGGGAAGCTCCTCTTCCGCCACCCGGAACACACCGGTCTCCAGCGGGTGCGGGTGGTAGCGGAAAAACGGAAGGCCTTCCTCCCGCTTGCTCTCTTCTTTGATCTTTGCCGCTGTCTTCGGGCATTTGACCGCAAAGGTATCGCCCCAATTCTCCGCGTAATCCTTGAGGCTCCCGAGACGCTTTAAGTCCTTTCGATCGCTCTTACTTGCAAGGGCGGAAAAGAGCTCATAGGCACTCTTTTTAAAGTCCAGGAGGTCGTAGACATCGACCAGTACGCGCTTGGCTTCCGGCGCGGTTTCCGCTTCCAAACTTTCCTTCAATGCATAGAGCGCGCGCACGCTGTCCGCATCCTCTTTCTCCCGGTAACGTTTCGAGCATTCGATATACTGTCTCTGAAATTCATTCATCGCGCTTTCCTCCCCAGTCTCTTGCCGATAACGCTGCCATTATAACAAAAAGCAGGCGCCGCACTCCAGTATCAGTTTCCGCAGCACAATGCCATCCGGCGGGATTGACCCCGCCGCCGCTTCAATGCTAGACTGCCTGTAAAGAAAGCGAGGGCGTATGAAAAAAATAAAGCTATTCACAAGCTGCCTGCTTCTCGTCCTAGGGCTCAGCGCCTGCGCGGCAAATAAGGACGCCGCAACAAAAAAGAGCGATACAAGTGCGGCAGCGGCAAGCCAAGGAGAGACAGGTCCGGGTGCAACAAAGCAGGGGGAGACCGCGCAGGGAGACACAGCGCAGGGAGACGCAACACAAGACGAAGCCGGACAGGGCGAAAATGCGGCACAGAACGGAACACCTGAGAGCTCTGCGGCCGAGGAAGCGCTCAAAATGACGCAGGCGGACATCTACTTGGAAGAAATCACCGACTTTTACTACACCGCGGCAAATGCCGAGAACAGCAGCAGCTATCTGCGCTATCGCTTCTATATGAAGGACGGAAGCTATTTCTTCTCCTTTGATAAACGCGACGCAAACGGAAATTACGCAGCCGCCGAAGGGGAAAGCGACAGCGGCGCCGGAAACGTAAGTCTCGGTACCGAGGAGCGCCTCGCCTTTTTCAAGCTGATTCAGACCGGCAGTATCAAAGCGCGGGATGAGAGCAGCGAGAACGGCGGCAGCGGCCCCTGGATGTATCTCTACACCGAGAAGTACCCGGACGGCCTCGTATTTCACTTTGCCTCCGCGACCGAACAGACCGCCTTTGAGGCATACTGCGCGGAACTCGCGGCGCGGGAAACACAGCCGTAACAGAAAAAAAAGAGCCTGAAACAGACCGCGCGTTCAAGGGGCGCACGCTGTTTCAGGCTGCCGTTACCATCGCAAAGGTATAACACACCGGACTTTCCGATTCTTCCTTTTCCTCTCCGGCAGTTCCTCCCACATGCTCTCGACCAACTTACACAGGAACTCTCGGTTATCCACATCATCTACCAAGATCATTTCTTTCGCCCCATCATACGGAAGCTCCATTGGCGCATCCGGCATCAGCTTCACCACCGTCGGAACAGGCTTAACCAGGAGTCGATTATCATATATGCCGCCAAACACCCTGCCGCGATAATACAGGATATACTCACCCATCATCGCCCGATAGGATATTTCGTCCATGCCCGATAGCTGTTCTATGACGAAATCCAGATATTCTTTCGTTGATGCCATATCAATCTCCCTTTGCCTTGATCGGATGCCTGATAACAGTCTTCAGCTTCTCCCGTGCAACACGCCTCATATCAGACAGATAAATCTCGTGGTGCCGCCTGTCATCGGACATATCATTCTCGTATCCGTTTTCATCCAGATACCGATCCATCATGACAACCGTGGTAGGCTCATCATCGTAAGCCCCGATATGCATACACTGCACACAGAGTCCTTCTTCAATCGTAAGGAACTCCACCTTGCTGAAATCCTGCTTTTTCTTATTTGTTGCGTCATTCACCGCCCACTTGAAATCTTCCTCTGTCACAAAGTCGGGAAGCCTTATCACGGAGAGCCACTGAAAATCTTCCTTATGACTGTAATCAACCCCGGACAAGCCATCCTGCCACCAGAAACCTTCCAGCGGGGGAACCACATAATCAAAATACCCCTCAATCTTATGGTCGCCCTTCTTGCTCATCTTGATTGTAAAAGCAATCGCGTATAAAAGCCCGACAGCCGCCTTGTAATCGCCGTCTTCCGCATTCGGATCTCCGCTTCCGCGGACGGCAATATAGTTCATTTTCGGAACCGTGACAATCTCCGGCTTTGCCTTCGGCATATAAAACTCTTTATATTCTTTTTTATAATCAAATGCCATCTGTTCTTCCTCCGGCTTATTGATCTTTTTCTTCATACGGCTTGTTCCATGAACCGATCTCAATCAGGTTCCCTTCGGGATCGGCGATATAGCAGGTTCTCTGCCCCCACGGCTCCGGTTCAGGCTCCAATACCGGCGTTGCACCGTTCTCCACCGCCTTTTTGAAGGCAGCATCAACCTCATCAAAAGTATCGACATACAACGCGATCTCAAAATGGCCATTCAAGCCCTTGATATACTCATATCTCCGGCTTGTCATCTTTTCAAAATCTTTCCTTCCATACAGTAAAAACAGGGTTCCATCCTTCACAAGGTACACATTGGACGTATCCTCCGCCTCTCTAATTTCAAACCCCATCACATCCCGATAAAAGCGAACCATTTTCGCCATATCTTCAACCAGTAATCCAAAACCGTCTAATCTCATACTGCATTATCCTCCATGTAGTTTTTTAATGTTTCCTCAGCAGCTTTCCTAATCGCCCTGCGAACCTCCGGCGGTTCCAGAACCTCTGCGTTGCCACCAAAAGTCAGTATCCATGTGACCAAGTTCTCCATATTCGTATAATCCGCAGAAAAGAGCAGCCGCCCGTCATCCATCTCGGTAAAGCATTCAGAACCGAACTCTTCCACAAGCCGCCACTTCACATCCTGCGTGAAAAGAGCCTTTACCGGGATGCCGCCCGGGAATATCTTCTCATTGGACAAATCCGGCATTGGAACTTCTCGGCATATAAAGGCCTCTCCCGTGTCTGAAAGCCCGTCCATACGGTTCAGCTTAAACAGACGGAAATCCCTGCGGCTTAAGCACCAGCCCCATACATACCAACTCGACCACTGAAATACCAGATAGTACGGCTCTATCGCGCGGACACT
Source organism: Stomatobaculum sp. F0698 (assembly GCF_030644385.1). Taxonomy (GTDB): domain Bacteria; phylum Bacillota; class Clostridia; order Lachnospirales; family Lachnospiraceae; genus Moryella. Next base: position 1,638,241 of record NZ_CP130060.1, read on the forward strand.
CTCACCCGAAGGCGCGTAATACTTGAAATCAAGCAGATGCCTGTTATCTATCGCTTCCTGTATGATCTCAATCTTTGGCGCAAGCATCCCCTTGTACCACGAGGACAGGTCGATAAGCATGGAATCCCTGCCACTTATAAATTCGGATGAGCCTGTCTGAATCTTCTCCATCAGCTGCCCGTAATAGCTGCTTCCGCTCACACTGTCAAGGCTCCGGAGCCCGGCAAGAATCATCCGCATATCCTTTGATGTAAGGATTGTCCTGTCCATGCGGTATCCGTCCATGATGCTGATACCGCCTCCTGTACCCTGCATCGTCCTTATCGGGATTCCGGCTTTGCAAAGGTCCTCGATATCCCGGTTAATCGTTCGCCTGGAAACCTCAAACCGCTTCGCCAGTTCGGGCGCCGTTGTCTTCTCTTCCTGCAGCAAGATCGACAATATCCCAATCAGCCTGTCTATCTTCATTATTTTTCACGCTCCGTTCATATCTTAACAAAGATAACACGACATAAGTATGTCATGTTTATTGTATCGCTACATCTTTTTTCTGAAAACAAAATAGACGGCCAACAAGGACAGAGGCCTTCCCCATCCCAAAGGATGGGGAAGGCCTCTTGTTGTCTCTCACCCGAACTCAATTTTCACTGCGCCTATCGCAGTAGGCTTGGATTGCCTTTTCCGCAAACTTCGCACTTCCTTCGCCTGCCGCGCGGTCTATGTTCTCCGTGAATTCACCGCCGCAGGCGTACACTGTTCCGAGCGAGCGGAGAATCTCATCCGTACACTCGTAAAAATTCTCTGTAATATACCCCTTAAGCTTCTTGACCCAGAGCTGCGCTTCGCCTTCTTCCGCCGCTCCGTCCTTCAATTGCCCCAGTTCCCGAAAAATTGCCATAAGTTCTGTCATCATAAGCCGCCTGTCATTTTGACTTCGTTTGACATCCGCCTCCTCGAACGCTTTGTATTGCGGCGTATGCCCCCAGGCTGCCTTTGCCTCTTCGGCATATGCTTGAATCCGTTCTGTCGTAAAAGCCGAAAAATCCATACGTTTCACTCCTATTCGTTTGATTCCACAGGCAAACGCAATCAATCTTTCCAACCTCTCTTTCTTTAATTCGAGAAGTCTGATTTGTTGGGAAAGAGCCTTATTCTCATCGTAGTCGGCGCATTCCAAAATGCGCTTAATTTCGCTGAGCGGAAACTCAAGTTCCTTGAACAGCAAAATCTGTTGCAGCTTGGCAAGTGCCGTATCGTCATACAGCCGGTATCCCGCTTCCGTATGGTCTGTGGGATGTAACAAACCGATCTTGTCGTAGTATTGCAAGGTGCGTATACTCACCCCGCTCAACTTGCTGACCTCATTCACCGTCCTCATATGCTCTTCCCTCCTGTGTGCTTTCATCCTAGACTATGACCTAAGGTAAGAGTCAAGTGTTTTTCACAACGAAAAAAGAGCTTCCCGCCGCAGCGGAAAGCTCTCTTTTTTGTTCACTATTTGCCCTTGCCGTTTTCGGACTGCTCTCAGTCTTCCACCAGCGGGCTCTTTACGTAAGCCATGACCAGCGCCTCTGCCGCGTCGATCGACTCCTTGTTGGTGCGCTCGTAGGAGTGACTCGACTCGATGCCTGCGCCGAGCAGTGCGTGCTTCACTTCCGCACCTGCGTTCAGCGCTGCGGAAGCGTCGCTGCCGTAGTAGGGGTAGATGTCCACGCGATAGGGAATCTTGTTCTCCTTCGCAAGGCTCACAAGTCTCTGACGGAACGCATAGTGATAAGGGCCGGTGCCGTCCTTTGCGCAGATGGAAACCGTGTACTCATCGGTCTGCTGATCGTCGCCCATTGCGCCCATGTCGCAAGCCAGGTACTCAACCACCTTCTCCGGAATCGAAGAGTTGCAACCGTGGCCCACTTCCTCGTAAACCGAGAACGCAAAGTGGGTCGTGTACGGAAGCTCAATCTTCTCCTTGCTGATGCGATCCAGAATGTCGAGGAGAATCGCAACGCTCGCCTTGTCATCGAGGAAGCGGCTCTTCACAAAGCCCTTCTCGGTAATCAGGGTGCGCGGATCGAAGGAGACAAAGTCACCCACTTCGATGCCGAGCGCTCTGGTCTCTTCCTCGTTGGTCACCTTCTCGTCGAGGCGCACTTCCATGTTGTCCTGCGTTCTCTCTGCCGTGCCCGCATCCTTATAGACGTGGCAGCTGGTCTGGTGAATCAGGATGGTTCCGCTGATTTTCTTGCCGTCAGCCGTGTGCACCGTGCAGTTCTCGCCCTCGACCATGTTCCAGGGGTAGCCGCCGATCTGCGCGAGCTTTAAGCGACCGCTCGACTTGACCGCGCGAACCATAGCGCCGAGGGTATCCACGTGCGCGGTCAGCATGCGCTGATGCTCATCGTCCTTGCCCTTGACAGTCACAATCACAAGACCCTTGGCCGTGTGCTTCACCGGGAAGCCGAATTCCTTTGCCTTCGCAAGCAGGTACTCCTGCACTTCCTTCGTGAAGCCGGTCGGAGAGGGAATTGCGAGTACTTCCTGTAAATACTTCAATGTTTGAGACATACCGCTCCTCCTTACAAAAATAGGGTGCCCGCAAGCGGGCACTTGTCCGTGTCTAATCAAAATTATCTTAGCATAAGCATTCTTGCTTTGGTAGCATCTGCCGGAACTTTATGCCTCCTTGCGAAGCTTATAACAGTCCGGGCAGCCCCCGGTGCATATCTCACAGGAGAGCTGCTCGGGAATCAACTGTTCAAAGCGGGCGCCGTCTATCTCAAAGTGGTAGAGCTTCGAGGCCGCACGGGAGCGGAGCTCGTTTTTCTCATCAAAGAGCAGGTAAGTCACCGTTTCTCCGAGGACATCGTCCTCGTATTGGGTGATGAAGATGCGATAGCTGTGCCCGCCCATCTGAAACGCCACGCGGTTCCGCTCGGCACTGAGCTCCGTGACCTCCTCTTCCGGAATCCCGGCGCGGGAGAGCACGGCGCTGAGCAAGAGCTCAAGGTGCTTAACACGAAATTCTCCGCCCTCGATTTGGCTCACGCTCCCTTCTTTAAAACGCTGTAATCCTGCATCAGCTTGTCGTTTTCCATGAGGAAGGTATGTGCGGTCGGCTGGTTCTCATCCAAATCATAGAGTCCCATGAGATAGGCATTTAAGCTCGCGCGGTTTTCAAAGTACAGCGCGCGGTACTGCTTCTGGAACGCAAGTTTCTCGACAAAGAGAAGCTTTCCGCTGTCCTCCTGAATGATCACACCCACGTGGCCCGGGAAGAGGATGTTCTCCTCCGGGGTAATCTTGGAGTGCAGCCAGACGGTCACAAGGCTTGCCTTGCCGTCCGCAAAGGAGATGCCTCTCTCCTTCCACGCCTTCTGAACCTGCTTCACCTGCTCTGCGACATCCTTCGTATCCGCCGCCGGAACCTCGGCAAAGAGGCGCGCAAAGGCATCGTTTTGACTGCTGTCCCAAAGGGTCTCCGGCGCTTTCTGAAGTGCCTCCATATCAAAGGCCAGGTTCTCCTTCCCGGAGAGTCCGTCCCCGCTTCCGCCCTCTACCTTGACCAGCGAATTGCCGAGCATGAAGGCCGTAATGCGACAGTTGGTGCCCACAAAATCCGGATAGGCCTTTTCCCAGCGATCCGCCATCTCATCTTCGGTGCTCGCATCGCCGACCGCTGTCTGAAAGCGCTCTACTTCGCGCTGAAATTCCTGAATATCGGACTCCGGAATACCCGCCTTGGCAAGCGCGGCACTGACTTCCTCCTGTCCGCTCTTCTCCGACAAATTGATTTCAACCGGTTCGCTCACGCTCGCACTCTGCTTCGCACTGCCGCAGGCCATGAGACTAAGTCCCATGAGCGCTGCGGCCGCAAAACGGAGTGCCTTATTTCCCGCCCGCATTACGCCTGATGCGCTGCGATGATCTCTTTGATTTTCGCAATCAGCGTGTTGACGTCGATACCGGAAGTCTCGGAGACCTGACCCAGGTTCACCCGGCTCACAACGGCCTTCGCAATCGGGTTGTTGAGCGCCGCGAACTTGTCGCTGTACTTGACAAGCTCGTCCTTTAAGAACGGGTACTGCTTGAAGAGCTCCGCGAGCTTCGTCATATTGGTAATATCCATGATTTTCTCCCTTCCGAGGCAGCCTGCTGCCTCTCAAGCGCCATGTAAAACAAAATAGCGGCAGAACCATCGTCCTGCCGCTATAGTATAGCAATCCACTCCACTAATTTCTACTGATTTTCTATGAATTCGCTGTGTCCGCCGCTCAGCGCGACGGGTGCTGCACCGAGTCCACAATCAGAGCGACCATCAGTACGCGGAGCACATTGCGCGCATTCGGCACATCGATTGCATAGGTGTCGCGGACCTTGAGATAGGCCTTCGAAATATTTGCAATCTCCCTGCCCTCGTCGTCTGTCACTTGGTACTCGTGGTCCAGGAAGTTGCCCTGCACCGTCCAGCCGGACTGCTCCAATTCGTATCGCGGCCGAAACAGTGTGATTTTTTTGACCATGCGGTCAATCTTCTCGCCGTTCTCATAAAAATTGTAGTGCGGCATCAGGTGAAACATCTCGAATTTCGTATGTGCGATTTCCTCTCCCGCCGCGTTCCGTATGCGAAGCTCCGGCGTAAGCGCAAACTTTCCGTTGACCTGAAAGAGCTTCTGCCCCGCTTCGTCGCAGACATCGTAGTGATCCAAAATCGACAAAAGCCGCTGGCGCATCAAAATTCTCATCGTATCGTTTCTCCTTCTCTGTGTATTCTGTCATGCTTCCCCGGTACAATCATAGCCCGGCTCATTCCTCCGAAAAAGGGCGGCGGTCTCTCGACAGCCGCCCTTTCGGGATAACTTTATTTCAGCAAGGTCATGACAAGCGGAATCACGACCACAAAGAGCACCGTGCTGGTGACAACGACATTTGTGGCATATTCGACATCTCCGTCCGCATCCCCCGCAAGAATGGGCAGCACCGTGAGTGCCGGAACCGCGGACTGCACAATCATGGTGTCTCTGAGCTTCGCCGGAAGCGCGATACCGCAGCGCACTGCGAGGTATAGAGCAGTTGCCGTTAGGACAGGACTCAGGACAAATTTACCGAGCAAAGCCACAACGGTGTCCTTGTCAAAACGCACACTCCGAAGCCCCGCCTCCGACAGCACAATGCCGATGTAAAGCAGGGAGAGCGGCGTCACCAGAGTTCCCAGATAAGAGAGCGTTTCCGTAACCGGCTTCGGCAAGTGAATGCCGAGCAACAACACCGGCAGCGCTGCAAGCAGCCCCAGAATCGGCGGCGACAAAATCTGCTTGAGATTTACCTTTCCGCCCCCCGCTCCTTGTGTCCGGCCGTCTCGCGCAATAAACACCGCACCGACAGTCCAGGTCGAAAGCGTGTTCAAAACATAGTAAACCAAAAAGTAAGAGATTGCCTCCGTTCCGAACAGCGCCTGATTGAGCGGCATACCGATAAAAATGGTATTCGCGTTCACGACGGTATTCAGAAAAATACCCTTGCGGCCGCGGGGCACGCGGCTCAGGCGCATGATGAAATACGACAAGATATAATTCGCGCCGAAGACAATGAGACCGATTACGAGCGGTTTCGCAAGCTCCTCCAAGGTCTTGACCGTCAGATTATTGACGACAGAAAGAAAGACCGAGGCAGGCAGAGCAACGTTCATAACCAAGAATGTCAAATTGCGGTCGAGCCCCTTGCTCAGGAATTTCTTTTCACGCAGAACAAAACCCAGCACAATCAGGGCAATAATCGGAATAATACCGGAGAGTACCTCTAATATCATGCGCGTTCTCCGTTAGAGCGGCTTGTACTCTGCGGTCCAGGTAACATCCGCAATCAGTTTCTCCACCTCTCCTTCCACACGGTTCAAGTTCTGCTTCATCGCGCATTCCGCGACCACCGAAGCCACTGTATGGGAGAACTCCGTAAGCCGCGCAACCGGCGGAATAACAGCCGCTCCCGGAACATCGGGGGTGAGGAAGGAACCGAGCGAGTGTGCCGCTGCGGAAATCATCTCGTCCGTCATGCGGCTGCTGTTTACGGCAATGCTGCCGAGACCGAGACCCGGGTAAATCAGCGCGTTGTTCGCCTGACCGATTTCGTAGCGAACGCCCTTATACTCCACCGAATCTGCGGGAATTCCCGTTGCGACCATTGCCTTGCCTTCGGACCAGGCAATCAGATCCTCCGCCTTTGCCTCCGCAAGTTCGGTCGGATTGCTGAGCGGGAAAATAATCGGGTGCTCGCACCAAGAGCACATACCGCGCACAATCTTCTCGGTAAATGTACCGGGCCGGGTCGAAGTTCCCACCATAATCGTGGGCTTCACCGCAAACACCGCAGCCTCCAAAGTCGTGAGCTCATTCGCATTCTGAAATTCCGTTCGCTTTCTCGCAAACGGACGCTGTTCCGGCGTGAGATCTGTCATATCGTCAAACAGCAACCCCTGCTTATCCACCAAATAGAAGCGCTGTCTCGCCTCTTCCTCGCTGAGCCCCTGGGCGATCATTTCCTTGTACACGCGATCCGCAATGCCGGCACCTGCCGTTCCGGCACCGAAGCAGAGATATTTCTGATCTGTGATTTTCTCCTTGTTAATGCGCATTGCCCCAAGGATACCCGCGAGGGAAATAATGCCGGTGCCTTGCACGTCGTCATTAAAGACCGGGAATCGGTCACGATAACGTTTTAACACCGCAGCCGCATCGGCTCTGCCAAAATCTTCAAAGTGCAAATAGAGCCGCGGGAATAGCTTCTCGACCGCCTGAACAAAACGCTCCACAAACGCATTGTACTGCTCGCCGTAAATTCTCGGATGACGGTTTCCCAAGTAGAACTTGTCCTGCAGAAGCGACTCGCGATTTGTGCCGCAGTCCAACACAACCGGAAGAATGCAGGACGGATCAATGCCGGCCGCCGCGGTATAGACCATCAGCTTTCCGACCGCAATGTCCACTCCGTTCGTGCCCCAGTCCCCAATTCCCAAAATTCCCTCGGCATCCGTTGCGACAATCAAGCGTATCTCTCTGCCTTCCGCAGCGCTTCGGAGGGAAGCCTCTATCTCATCCGGACGGTCAATCGAGAGATAGCAGGCATTCTGTGTATCCACAAACTGCTCGCTGTACTTCTCAATACTTTCGGCAATGACCGGGTCGTAGACAATGGGCATGAGCTCTACCAGATGCTCGCGAAATACGTAGTAAAAGAGGGTGCGGTTGTGGTTAAAGACATCCATGAGAAAACGTCTCTCCTCAATCAAGGAACTCTTCTTCTTCATCTCCGCATAGACGCGCTCCGCCTGGAGCTCAATGGTCTCAACCGCCGGAGGCAGCAGCCCCTCCAGCTGATATGCCTTGCGCTCCTCCTGCGTAAATGCCGTCCCCTTGTTGAGGAACGGATCCTTTAAGAGCTCATATCCCGACTTTGTCATGTTGAACCTCCTGATTCAAAATCACCGGCAAACTCACTCGAGTCTGTTATCGCGGTTATAACAGATAAATTTCGATGTTTCCAATGAATTATCTGTGAATCCCTGTGTTCCGGTATAAGTTCGGAAGTTCGTTCGTCCCAAAGCCGTTCGGCGCAGGCGCTCCGGTATCTCCTCGATTGATACGTGCTGCGCATACTGCCCTCATTTTCACCGCAATGGGCGCAGCGAAGCGTTGTGTTTTCTGCCGTTCAGGCTTCTTCCGCGCCCCAGACCTCTTCCGCAATTTCTTTGACGAGGCGAAGCTTTGCAAACTGCTCTTCCTCCGTCAGCTTGTTTCCGATTTCGCAGGAGGCAAATCCGCACTGCGGGCTCAAATACAAATCGCGAAGCGGTACATACTGCGAAGCCTCATAGATGCGACGTTTTATGAGTTCCTTGGATTCGAGCTCCGGACGCTTGCTCGTGATGAGGCCGAGCACCACCTTCTTGCCGCGCGGAATCTCTTTTAAGCTCGTAAAGTTGCCGGAGCGCTTGTCATCGTACTCCAGATAAAAGCTCTCCACCTTTTCCTGTGCAAAGACATAGGGTGCCACCTTGTCGTAGGGGCCGCTGCTCGCGTAGGTCGAGTGATAGTTGCCGCGGCAGATATGGGTGTTCACGACCAAATCCTCCGGCAAATTCTCGAGGGAGAGGTTATTGACCTTCAGATAGCGCTCCGCTTCCTGCTCAAGCGTTGCGCCGTCGCCTTCGCGCATCTTCCAGTAGCCTTCCTCATCCACGATCATGCCCCAGGTGCAGTCATCGAGCTGAATGTTCCGGCAGCCCGCCGCGTAGAGGTCCAGATAGACTCTGTGATAGGCCGCCGCAAGGTCGCGAAGCAGCTCTTCGTCGTCCGGATAAAACTCCCTTGTAATCCGCGCATTGTCCTCACGGAAGAGCTCGGCGAGGGTCTGCGCCGGAGCGGGCAGAGTTTGCTTTGCAATCGTGTTCTCGTCCTCAAACTGCTTTACGAAGAGAAAATCCTGTACAATCGGATGGTTCTCGCCGCTTATTTTTCCCGTCATGCGGCAGGAACCGTGTGTGGTCTCCTCGCCCTTAAAATAATAGCCGTGGTCCAGCTCGATCTCCTCGATGCCGTTTAGCCCCCACATGAAATCAAGGTGCCAGTAGCTCCGACGGAACTCGCCGTCCGTAATCACACGGTAGCCGAGTGCCTTCTGCTTCTCAATCAAATCCGTGATGCAGGCATCCTCCACCTTGCGGAGTTCCTCACGTGAAATCTTCTTTGCGTTCCAATCGGCTCTTGCCTCTTTTAATACCTCCGGACGCAGAAAGCTCCCGACATAATCATAGCGAAACGGTGTTTCGAATTTGCTCATTATGAATCCTCCTTGCGTAACTCTGATGCGCTTTATTCTAAGCACTTGCCGTCCCCTTGAAAAATATTTATAATATCTGAAAATCCATAGTTTCATTTTATTAAATGAGGTATCACCATGACGCTACGCCAGCTTCGTTACGTTGATGTCATTGCCAAGCGCGGCTCCCTGACCGCCGCAGCCGAGGTTCTCTTTGTGACCCAGCCCTCTCTGACCGCCGCGCTCCGCGAACTTGAGCAGGAACTGGGCATCACCCTCTTTTTGCGCTCTCGGAAGGGGCTCACCCTGACTACCGCGGGCGAGGAATTTCTGGCCTACGCGCGCCAAATTCTGGATCAGGTCTCCCTCGTGGAACAGCGCTATACCGGAGAGGCGCGCGGGCGGCGTCACTTCTGCGTTTCCTCCCAGCACTACTCCTTTGCGGTCGAGGCCTTTGTAGCCCTCTTAAACACCTACGGCGGCTCGCAGTACGAGTTCCACATGCGGGAGACCGAGACCTACCGCATCTTAGAAGATGTATCAAAGCTCCGCTCGGAAATCGGCGTGCTCTACCGAAATCAATTCAACGAGGCCGTGCTGCAGCGGAGTTTCCAGGAGATGAAGCTCCTCTTTACGCCGCTCTGCCGCGTGAAGCCGCATGTCTTCCTCGGAACCCATCATCCGCTCACACAAAAAAAGGAGGTCTCCATGGAAGACCTCCGCGCCTACCCCCGCCTCTCCTATGAGCAGGGGCAGCACAATTCCTTTTATTTTTCCGAGGAAATTCAAAGTGCCGCCGAGTCCGAAAAGGATATCGTGGTCTGCGACCGCGCGACCCTCTTTAATCTCTTGATCGGCATGAACGGCTATACCATTTGCTCCGGCATCATCAACACCGAGTTAAACGGCGAGAACATCGTCGCACGTCCGCTCGCGGTCGATGACTATATGGAAATCGGCTATGTCCTCCCGAAGGAGCGCCCGGCCGGGGATTTGACCCTCGCCTACATTGATTTCCTCAAGCAGTTTGCGCGCTGAGTCTCACTCGACCCAGAGCACCCGCCCGGGTTTCCGCGGCGCTGCCTTCGGAAGCTCGCCCTCGATATAGCCGACGGCGCAGTGTCCGATCCCAATCCACTTGCCCGAAACGCCGAGTTCCTTGAGGAGCGCAATGAATTCCGGCTGTTCAAACTCTTCCCTCGCGCGGTTAATCCAGATGCTGCCGAGACCGAGGGCATGTGCCGCGAGCATGAGGTTGCCCATCACGAGGCTGCCGTCATAGACCGCATTGCCCCAGTCTTTTTCGGCGAGCACCAGGAGGATGACAGGCGCGCCGTAGAAGGGATCGAAGCCCTCCGCCCAGCCGCCGATCTTTCGATTCGCCTCGACAAAACGCGCGCGAAGCGCGGGATTGGTAATCGCTACGGTAAGCGTCGCCTGACGCCCCTTGCCGTTTGCCGCATAGAGGCCTGTCTCCAGTATCGTTTCGATGTCCTCCCGCTTCGGGAGCTCTTTCTTAAACTTCCGTATGCTGCGGCGCTCCAACATGGCCTTGATTACTTCATTCATATTGACTCCTCTCACTGCGGCCTTCGTGCCGCTTTTTTCTTTGGCCTTCACGCCTCGGGCAAATCCCGAAAATATGCGGTACAGGGATAGCCCCCGAGCGTGGTCTTAAGTCCGATGGCGCGGTAAAAAGCATTCGAGACCGCATCTTCCGCGTCCGTAATCAGGAGAAACTGCCGCACATGGGAAAATCTCTCCGAAGTGCGCCGCATGAGTTCCCGCCCTATGCCCTTTCTCTGCTGCGCAGGCCTTACAATCAAGTCCTGCACATAGAGTATATGCTCCCCGTCGCCGACGCAGCGCACAAAGCCGACCAAAGCGCCGTCTTCAAAAGCGCCGAGCAAAAAGAGAGAACGCCCGAGTGCCCTCCGTAACTTCTCCTCATCTCCCAGATAGCTTGTCCAGCCGCAGGCCACGTAGATTTCTTGCAGCTCCGTCAAGCATTCCGCCCCGAATTCCCGATATGTCAGCATATGTACCTCCTCCGGCCACAGGCCCTCTGTTTGAATCCTCATTCACAGAAAGACAGCTCAAAACATAGGGCTACTGCTCACAGTATAACACGGGAAAGGACGCTGCGATATCGCAGCGCCCCAGCTAAATGCTGTTATAAAATTGTTCCGCTCTTATTTGTTCCGATGCTTCCTCCACAGAAGCAGAACCAGCGTAAAGGAGAAAAGCTGCGCCGTGAGCACACGGAGCAAGAGCCACTCATCCACACCGCTTACCGTGCACACATGGAGCAAGTTGGTCGCGATGCAGTTGTTAAAGAAGTGATCCGCCATGCCCGCGTAGAGACTCCCGGTCATGCGGGAAAGGAGCCCCCATTTGATGCCCATGAGCCCTGCGAGGATGATGTAACCCACGCTCAGCGCAACAAAACTTGCGACAGTGATATCCCCGTCCAGCAAATTCCGAAGCGGGGTGACCAGATGCCAGAGTCCAAAGAGCAGCGCCTGAAACAAAAGCGCAAAGCGCGCGGAGTGCCTTTCTTCCGCAAGGTTTAAAAACAAACCGCGAAAGCATCCCTCTTCCATGATTACATTGATGAGGTTAAAGAACACACAGAGCGCGATCAGCGCTGCTCCCCGCTGTACCGCGCTCTCACCTGTCAGCGAGAACGCTGTGATAAAGATATCAAGCCTGGGATGCTGCCCCTGCCCCCGCAAAATAAGGAATTCCGCGCCGTAGGCAAGCAGGAAGGAAAGGCCGGCCAGCAAAAAACCGCGCCCCATGTTTCTCAGGACACCGCGCTTTGCAAAGCCGATTTTTTCCCACGACCAATGCAAATATCGCAGCGCGAGAGACAAGACCAAAATACCGAAGAGCTTATTGATAAAGTTCTCGCCGAATACGGTCTCGTCCGTGCGTATGAGGAGCGCTTCCGCGCTGTGCACCGAAAGTAAGAGCAAAAATATGAGGCAGCAGCTTAGCACGGGCTGTGTTTCCAAACGGCTGTGCTGTACATCCCCGGGCAGGAACCGAGCTCCGCCCGCAAGCTCTGCCCTCTCTTCCTCCGGCAGTCGACTATTTACTTTTTTCCCTTTTCCCATCAAATTACTTTATTCCTCCCAGAACAGTTCGTCGAGGGTCTTATCCAGCGCGTGACAAATCGCGAGACAAAGCCGTATGGTCGGGTTATAATCCCCCTTCTCGATTGCGTTGACGGTCTGACGGCTCACACCGACCAGATCCGCGAGTTCCTGCTGCGATAAATCTTTTGCCGCGCGCGCGGCTTTCAGGCGAAGATTTTTCATTGCTCCTCCTCCCGGCGGTTCATCACGTACTTGATACACTGCAATAAAAGCATACCCAAAAAGAAGATGCCGAGCAACAGCGGGAGCAGGGCAGGCGCCGAATAACGTCCGTTGGTTCTGAGCCCGCCGTCCAGTATTTGATTGCGGCTCTGCAGAAGCGAAAGCAAAGCCATGACAAGCCAGAAGATCAGCACGCGCTTTTCCTTTTTCTCCCCGCGGAAGCTCCAATAGGCGTCGTGAAAGAGGCAATAGCCAAAGAGCACCAGCCCCGATAACAGCAAAATCGCAATCGGGATGACCCCCGGCGACACAAAGCGCTCCGTCTGCTCCTCAAAGCCCGCATAGAGCATGAGCAGCGCAATCAGGGTCATATAGGCATACTGAAAGCCTTGGCCGCGCGCAATCAGCTGGCGCTCATCGTAGACCACAGCCCCTTCCCGATTCCGCTTGCACTTCAGAAAATAGGGCAGCACGCCTACCCCAAGCATACCGCAAAGCATCCCGACATAATAATAACTCATTTCCCTGTCCTCCTCTCAAAATATAAGCGACACAATGTCGTCTATATATTACATACTCAGGATAGCACCACATTTTATTTGTATCAAGTATATATTACTTTTTGCCATCAAAAGTTTATAGGGCAGCAAAAGCTCACCACGTAGCTCGGCCTCGATCCTTCCGAAGAATCACGATGTAAGGTCATTTATATTTCAAGTTCCGGGGATAAGGCCCTTTTGAACACTTGTCAATTATATATTACCTTTTGTTTTTCCGTATTCAGCCTTGTTTTCTTTCGAAATACCCCCTATACTGTTTCGGAAGCTTTTTAGAATAAACGATCGGAGAGGAGCTCCCATGTCTGTCATCAGCGTCAATCAGAAGCTCGCCACTGAGCTTGGCCTCAACTACGACCGCGAGAGCGGCATCGTCGCAGGCTTCTACAACGGTTACCACATCGCATTCATCATGCAGAACAATCTGCGCCAAATTGTCGTCTCGGTTTCGAACGGCACAGGCCAAATGCCGGAGAAGGAGATTTTAAAGCAGGCACACAAGGAGAACAAGAAAGTTCTCTCCAACCCTTCTGTTCAGGGCTACCGCGCGACCTATGCCATCCCGAACGCTATGACCGACAACGGAAAGCTTGAGCGGAGCGCTGCCGCTGCCGCTGTGCTCACCGAATTTCTCAGGGCAAACAGTCTTCGCGACTGTAGCGAGCTGAGCGGCCGCCCGGACGAGAGCAGCTGCTACTACGTGGGCGGTACTCTTCGCTTCCTGACCCAGGATGAGTACAACACGGAACGCAATCGTGCCCAGTCCTCCTTCGACGAGAAGGCAGCAAAGCGCGGCAATCCGATTGCGGGTATTGTGGGCGCTCTGCTCGGAAGCTTGGTCGGCGTCCTTGCAATGGTAATCATCGGGCAGCTCGGCTATGTCTCGGTCTGGGCAGGCTTGGTCATGGGCGTCTGCGTCGCAAAGGGTTATGAGCTGCTCTCCGGCAAGTTTGACTTTGTCGGTCTTGTCTGCAGTCTTCTTGTTATGGCTGTCATGGTCTATTTCGGCAACCAGCTCGACTGGGCCATCACGATTGCACGTGCCTACGAGGCGAATGTCTTCGATGCGTTCCCGGTTGTCAATGAAGTGGTCAAGGCAAACGAACTGCTTCCGGTCTACTACCGCAATCTGGGGCTCTACTACCTCGCAACCCTGATCGGTGCGATTCCGACCCTGATCGGTCTCTTAAAGCACCAGCAGCTTCTCACCGTCTCCTACCCGATTGGGCCGGAGGCGCATGAGTCCGTGGTCTATGTCTCCTCCGACGATGACACGGACAGCGAGGATGACGAATAAAACAAAGCCTCGTCGGCATAAAAAAGCAGCATCCGCACCTGCGGATGCTGCTTTTTTATTTTTTCGTTGATTCCCTGCCTTTTCTCCGTCGCAGCGCTTCCGGAGAAGCATTCGCAAGCTTCCCTATCCCGTCGCCCGATTCGTGGTATCATAAATCTCGCAACACAGTCTTTCCCCTTTTGAACGGAGGTCACGCCATGCGAAAACCGCTTCGCTTTTTTCTGCTTCCGCTTTCGCTCCTTTTGCTCTGCCTACTCTGCCTGCGCTTATTTCGCCCCGAAGCCGCCGCGAATTCGAAGCCTTACGGCGTATTCATCGGGCTCGGGACAGCGGACCTAAAACGCCTTCGCCCCTACCGCACGGTCGTAATTGAGCCGAGCCTCTTTTCCACGGAACAAATCAAAGCCCTGCAGGCCGAAGGAAAAAGCGTCTATGGCTACTTAAACTTAGGCTCTCTGGAGAACTTCCGCTCTTATTACGAACGCTTTGCAAATCTCACCCTTGCGCCCTACGAAAACTGGCCCGAGGAGCACTGGGTGGATGTCTCTTCCCTCGCTTGGCAGTCATTTGTGGTCGATGAACTCGGCGGCGCGTACGCTGCCCTCGGGCTGGACGGCTTCTTCCTCGACAACTGCGATGTCTACGCCATCTACCCGCGCGAAGATATCTTTAACGGGCTCACGACCATGCTCCGCGGCCTAAGCCGCTATCAAAAGCCCTGTATCATAAACGGCGGCGATGTCTTTGTGAGCACCTGCATGGAAAACGGCACTGCTCAGACGCTCTTTGACGGCGTGAACCAGGAGAGCGTCTTTACGAAAATCGACTTTGCGAAAAACCGCTATACCGCGCAGGATGCCGAGACTCGCAGCTATTACCTTAACTATCTGGCGCGCGCCAAAGAGGCGGGACTCAAGGTCTATCTCCTCGAATACCGCCCCTCTGCAAAGCTTGCGGCGGAAATACAAGACTACAGTGAGAAGAACGGCTTTGTCGCCTACCTCGCAAACGAAAAGGAGCTGCGCTAAGCAGCTCCTTTTTCTTATCGTATCGCACACAAACTCTCACGGCTTGTTTCGCGCTTCCGCGGCGCGCTGTCTCTCAATCAAAGGCAATAAGCGGCTCCGGTTAAAGCGCTGCATCACGACAAAAATCATGTCAAAGCAGCCTGCCGCGAGGGAACTCAGGAAGAAGGCCGGAAACATGCCGAAGGGGATAGCACCGAGCAACGCACCCGCACTGATCAGCACATTAATCTCATGAATGATTTCCGACTGGCAGGTTACCTGTGCGAGTTCTTCCGGGTTGTGCTTCCTCAAATCATAGTACTCCGGAAAGGAGGTCGGCATCTTGTCCTTCCAGTTTTTGACACCGATGCGCTTGTAAAAACGTGTCTCCCAAGGGCGTATCCGATACCAGGGGCGCGTGATGTCCGCGCGGTTCTGCTTGACCTTGTCAATGTAAATGCCGACAATGAGGCGCACATAGAAGTGGTAAAACACAGTCCCAAAGCTGATTGCAAGCACCTTAAAGATGTGAATGTCGGTCAGATAATACAGCGCAAGTGCGGCTGCCAGTGCGATGAAACTTACGGCGGATACAGTCTTCATGATTTTCAGTGGTGGCATGGTCCGTCCTTTCCCTAACTTCGGCTCTGTCTTGCGATGGGTCGTGTTTCCCGTCACCGTATCTTATGCTTCTTCCTTCTCTCCTCAAAGATGCCCGTGATGATGCTGCGAAGCACCTCTCTCCACCTCGGGCAATGCACCCCTTCGGCTCTGTCTTGCAATGGGTCGTGTTTCTCCTCACTGAATCTTATGCTTCTTCATTCTCTCCTCAAAAATGCCCGTGATGATGCTGCGAAGCGCCTCTCTCTCCGCCTCGGGCACTTCTCCCGGCCGCTTGGCAACGGCGTAGAGCTCCGGATACTCGCTTGCAATCCGCTCTATGGTCTTGGTGGTCGCGTGCTTCCGCACAAAAAACGGAATCTTCTTAATCCACGCCTCCGGTACCAACGCCAAAATCTTTGCGGCAGCCCCTTTGTCACCGATCACTGCGGTCGAAAGCCCAGCTTCGATCTGCTTCTGCTCTGTCTCGGTAAAGTCCTTAAAGCATAGCGCCTCTCTGCGCTTTTTTCAAGTTTCGCTTCGCCCGCAGTTTAAGCAAAACCGATGAACCTCTGCTTTGCCGTCATCAAACGCCAGAGGGGCAGGAGGTAGAGATAGCAGGCAAGTAGGACCGCAGTTCCCGGCGCGCCGATGGAGGCCAGCGGCCCCGCCGCCGCGACAGACCAGGGAATCAGCGCCGCAACGATGACCGCGCTGTCCTCAAGCCCGAGCGCAAGTCTCGAGCTTTCCGGTTCTACCTCCTCGCAGAGCTGCTTCGTCAACATAACTGTGAGGGTCTGGTTGCAGGCCAGCATCGCAGAGAGCGCCGACGTCCCGAGTATAGCCGCATAGGGGCTTGTTCTTCTCGCGAAGCGCTCCACCAAAGCCTTGACCCCGACCAGTAAGTCTGTCTTCTGAAAGAGCTCCGCGTACGAGGCCGAGAGACTCACAATGCCCGTGATTTTGACAAAGGCCGCAATGCCGCCGCCGTTCAGCATGGCTGCTGCTTCGGGATCCGATGCGCGATAGCCGAAGAGAGAAATTCGCAGTAAGTCCGCGGGCGCGAACTTTTGCAGAAAGACAGCCAGCGGGACGGCGGTCAAGATACTCGCCGCCATGGCGGTCTTTGCGTCCACCCGCCGCAGGGAAAGCAACATAATCACAACAACCGGAAGTATCGCGAGCCAATGGAGACGCAGTTCCCGGGCAAAGAGCGCCCGCAGGTTGAGAAGCTCTCCGCTCGGCACCGCGTGGAGCCCGAGTCCTGCATAAACCGCACAGGCGAGCAAAAAAGGAACCAAGGCGGTTCGCAGCATGTTTTTAATGTTGTCAAAGATATTCGTGTGGGTCAGTTCCGCAACCAAGAGCGCACTGGTCGCAACCGGGGAACAGCGGTCTCCGAAATAGGCACCGGACAATACCGCCGCGCCGGTCAACTGCATGCTGATGCCCGCGGTCCTGCCCATCGCGGCGCAGATAACGCCCATGGTCGCCGAAGTCGCAAAGGCAGAGCCCGTTAGCACTGAGACCGCGCAGTTCAGAAGAAAGGTCATCAGTAAAAAGACCGAGGGGCGAATGAACCCCGCCGCATAGCAGACCACCACCGGGAGCGTTCCCGCCGCCCGCCAGAGCGCGGTCATCGTACCAATCAGAACGAAAGTGATCAGAATGCCGCGTATCTTCCAAACGCCCCGAAGCGCCATGCGTAAAATCTCTGTCCATGAAAACCCGCTGCGGCGCGCGTAAACCGAAAACAGCAGCAGGCCGAAACTCAGTGCATACAGAACGGATAGCTTGCAGAACAGGCATAACAGCAAGCCCGCCGCAAACAGTCCCAGTGTCAACCAGGCCATATACCTTTCCTCCCCAATGCCTGTGTCGTCTCGCAAAGAGGCTGTCGGTGCACCTCGAAACCCGGCGCAGACCGGCAGTCCGTTTTTGTTTTCAAAAAAGGCTGCCGTCTATACAATTCTGCATAGACGGCAGCCGAATGTTTCCCTGCTAAGCCTCAACCCTGCATAGAAGCTTATTACTTGTCATCATAGAGGTGGCAGCAGACATAGTGCCCGTTGCCCATATCCTTCCGCTCCGGCGCCTGGGTCTTACACTTCTCCATGCACTGCGCGCAGCGGGTGTGGAATTTGCATCCTGCCGGGGGATTTGCCGGCGAGGGAATGCTGCCCTCCAGGATGATACGTTTCATCTTGGCATCCGGATCCGGGATCGGAATCGCGGAGAACAAGGCCTTTGTGTAGGGGTGAAGCGGGTTCGCAAACAGCTCTTCCGTCGTGCCGAACTCAACAATATTTCCCAGGTACATGACACCCACCGTGTCCGAGATGTGCTCGACCACCGAGAGGTCGTGGGAGATGAAGAGATAGCTCAACTTGTACTTCTCCTGCAAATCCTCGAGGAGGTTGATAATCTGCGCCTGCACCGACACGTCGAGTGCCGAGACAGGCTCGTCGCAAACCACAAACTCCGGATTCAATGCAAGCGCTCTTGCGATACAAATTCTCTGACGCTGACCGCCCGAGAACTCGTGCGGGTAGCGGTCTTTGTGGAAGGGCTGCAAACCGCAGTTGTCCATGACCTGATCGATGTAGTCATGGTACTCGCCCCGCGGCACCAGATTGTGCTCACGGACCGCCTCACCGATGATTTCGCCGACCGGCAGTCGCGGGGAGAGGGAGGAGAACGGATCCTGGAAGATGATCTGCATCTTCACGCGCAGGTCGTTCAGTTCGTTCTTCGGAATATCGTAGACCTCTTTTCCGTTGAACAGTACCTCTCCCGCAGTCTTTCCGCCGTTTAAGCGGAGTATGGTTCTGCCGGCTGTGGTCTTTCCGCAACCGGACTCTCCCACCAGTCCCATGGTGGTTCCGCGTTTGATATGAAAGGAGATGCCGTCCAGTGCCTTTACCTGGCCCACCACGCTGTTAAAAAATCCGCCCTTAATCGGGAAGTATTTCTTCAGGCCGTTGACTTCCAGGATATTCTCTTCGTTGTGCACGATGGGCGTTAATCCCTTCGTTTCGATATTATCCATCATTGCCTCATTTCCTTCGCAAGCCTACTTAGTCTCAGAAATTCCTACGCACACTCAGTTCTGCTTCGCGCCTCGATGCGCCTCGTCATAGAGATAGCAGCTGACGCGATGCGTCTCGGAAAGCCATACCTCGCCGGGATATGCGCCGTCGCAACATCCCTCGCACTTGTCGCAGCGATCGCGGAAATAGCAATAGTTGGGCATGTTGATCGGGTTCGGCACCTTGCCGGGGATGGAGTAGAGCTTGTCCTGGTGTTTACCGACCACCGGCTTCGAAGCCATGAGGCCTATGGTATAGGGATGCGCTGGGCTCGCAAAAATCTCCTTCGCCGTTCCCGCTTCCACCACGCGGCCGGAGTACATGACCACGACATAGTCCGCCATCTCCGCAATGACACCGAGGTCATGGGTAATCAGCATGATGGACGAATTGATCTTGTCCTTCAGGCCGCGGAGCAAGTCCAAAATCTGGGCCTGAATCGTCACGTCCAGTGCGGTGGTCGGCTCATCGGCAATGATGAGCTTCGGCGAACAAGCCAGTGCCATTGCGATCATGACACGCTGCCGCATACCGCCGGAGAGCTCGTGCGGGTACATGTTATAAATGCCCTCGCTGTTTGCGATACCGACCATCTTGAGGAGCTCAATGGTGCGACCTTTGACCGCTTCCTTGGTCGGGTACTCGCTCTTCTTGTGGAGCGTGGTCACCTCGTCCATCTGGTCTCCGATGCGGAAGACCGGATTTAAGGAGGTCATGGGCTCCTGGAAAATCATGGACATAAAGTTGCCGCGGAGATGCTGCATGACATGCTCCGGGGTCTTTGTGATCTCATAGACCTTGTCTCCGGTGTTCAGACGGATGGAGCCCTCCACCACCTGACCCTGGGGACGCTGCAACAGCTGCATGAGCGAAAGGCTGGTCACGGACTTGCCGCAACCCGACTCACCCACGACGCCTACCGTCTTGCCGAGCGGTACTTCAAAGCTCACGGAGTCAACGCTCTTAACGGTTCCCGCATCCGTGAAGAAGAAGGTGTGGAGATTTTCGAACTCCACGGCATTTGCCGGGTTCTTCATCTCGGTCATGTACTCGCTCTCGGGTACATTGCGGCGGGTTCTCGCCTTCTCGAGCTTTGCTGTAATCTTTCTGTTTTCCTTCGATATCCGCCGCGATTCCCGCGCGGACAGATAGCCATCATCTCTTGCCATCTTATTTCCTTTCGTTCGCGATCAGCGCTTCATCTTCGGGTCAAAGGCATCTCTCAGGCCGTCTCCCACCAGGTTAAAGGCGAGAACGGTGAGGAGCAGGCAGAAGCCCGCCGGGATCCAAATGAACAGATAGTTGCTGAGCACATAGGTGTTGTTGACATCGTTGATGATATTTCCCCAAGATGCGAACGGGAACTTAACGCCCAGTCCCAGGAAGGACAGGGTTGCCTCGGTCAAAATGACGCCGCCAAGGCTCATGGTGCAGGTGACGATGAGCTGCGGAATGACGTTCGGAAGCAGGTGACGGAAAATGCGGTTGATGGGCTTAATGCCGGTTGCCTCAGCCGCTGTCATGAACTCCTGCTCGCGGAGGGTTAGAATCTGTCCGCGAACCAGTCTGGTGATGGAAGGCCAGCCGAAGAAGCCCAGAATCAGCATGAGATAGACCATTCGAATCTTCGGGTCGATGCGCAGTGCGTCCATCGCAGCACCGATGATGATGTAAATCGGAATGCTCGGGATGCAGTAGAAAATATCCACGATACGCATGATGAGCATATCAACCCAGCCGCCGAAGTAGCCGGAGACACCGCCCATAATCATGCCGATGACCGTCTCGATGATCACGACGATGAAGCCGATGTAGAGCGAAACGCGGCCGCCGTACATGAGTCGGGTCAGCATATCCATGCCGTTCTTATCGGTTCCGAGCGGATGTGCCTTAGAGGGCGAAGAGTAGGTGTCATAGACGCGCTGTTCTTTGACCTGCATGATGTTGTATGCCTTCGAGGGCGCATCGTATTCGAGCGTGTAGCTCGCCTCTGTGCCGTCCGCATCCTTGAAGTTGAATTCCTTCTTGCCCGCTTCGATGGTTTCAATCAGCTCTTCCTTAAACTGCTTGGAGAAGCTGACATCGCTCATAATCGCGTTGATGATGTAGCGGCTCGCGTAAGCATAGTCCTTGCCGTCCTTCGTAACCGTACCTTCCGCATCGACCTCGTAGGTATCGTTGCCGAAGGTGAAGGAAGTCTCCTCATTGGTAACAGCCTTCAGGATGGCAAGCTGCTCCGCAAAGGGAAGGCTCTCGGCGCCGTTTGCGGAACTCACGGTGGTGAGGGAGGCAAAGGCAATGGGCTCAGCCTCGCCCGCCTTCGAAATGATATAGAAATCCTTGCCCGCCACTTCGTAGCTGTACTGCACACCGCCTGCGGCAAAGCTCGTCTCACCCTTGCCCTTTGCGAGCACGAACTGCGCCTGCGCGAGCGAGGGGAAAGCATTCTTCTCAACCTGCTGGTAGCGAAGTTCCGTATTCACCTTAACGCCGGCGTACTTCTGGACCTGACTGTCCGTGCGATAAAAGAGCTGCGACTCGCCGTAGGGCGAAATGGCACCGCCGACAAAGGAGAAAAGGAACATTCCGATCAGGATGATCATACCGATGACGGCAATGCGATTCCGGAAGAAACGCTTGGTAACCATGGCACCGGGCGACAGGGTCTTCACGCGGCGATCATCATTCAGGGAGTAGGTCGTTTTCTGCTGATCCTGATTTTGGTCCAGCTTCTTCTCGTTTTCAGACATACCGGATCCTCCTCTCTTACGCGATGCGCACGCGCGGGTCAACCACAGCGTACAGGATATCTGTCAACAGGTTACCGATCAGTGTCAAAATTGCGATGAATACCAGGTAGAACATCGAGAACGGAATGTCGCCCGATACCATGGCCTGGTAGGAGGTGTAGCCGATACCCGGAATCGAGAACAGCTGCTCCGTAATCATGGCGCCCGAAAACAGCGCCGGCAGAGACGAACCCCAGATGGTCACGAGCGTAATCAGAGTGTTCCGGAACGCGTGGTGGAACACGACGCGACGCTCGGAGAGGCCCTTCGCTCTTGCGGTGCGGATGTAGTCGGAATTCAGGACCTCCAGCATGTTGGTGCGGATAAAACGCATGTAAGCACCGACGCTCGCAATGGTCAGGGTCATAATGGGCAGCACCAAGTGCATGGCGATATCCCATCTCTGCCCTGCCGGCGAGAGGAAGTCATGGTTTCTGCTGACCAAACCGTTTAAGTCAAACCACTTCAGATTGACCGCAAAAATCAGCTTTAACAGCGAAGCCAAAAAGAAAGTGGGAAGCGAAATACCCGCCAGTGCAACGACGGAAATCACGTTGTCGGCCATGGAATACTGCTTCGTCGCTGCGATGATGCCGAGCGGAATCGAGATTACCACTTCGAGTATCATGACAATGAGACTGATCCAGAACGAAATGCTGACAACCTGGACAAACTTCTGCGTGACCGGAATCGTGTACTTCCAGCTGTCGCCGAAATCCAAGCGGACCGCCTTCGAAAGCCAGGCAACAAAGCCCGGGATAATGCCCTTGTCCATACCGTAGGTTGCAGAAAGTTGCTGCATCCACTCTTCAAAAGTTCTGGATCCGGGCTGCTGCGATTTCTGTCTTGCAATCTGCTCAAGGTAGGAAGTCGGAAGCGACCGCATCAACACATAGAGCAGAAAAGCGACGATGCCCAAAATCACCACAGACCACAGAAGTCGCTTGATAATATATTTTTTCATAAAAAACCCGCTCTTCTCTAGTGGGCAGACTGCCGCAAGCCGCGACAGCTGCTATATATCGGGAAAACCGCATCCCTCGGGTTACCCGGGGGATGCGGCCATGTCCCGAAAACTACATTTACGGATTTCCGTAAGATTTTACTGCTTCAGCTGCATGTTCTCGATCTCGCCGTACCACTTGTAGTAGGTGGAGATATCCGGCGTAATCGTATCAATGTTAATCCGCTCAGCCGAGAAGGTCGTGACATCCTGTCTCTGATAAATCGGAACCTCGCAGGACCAGTCGACAATCTTGTCAAGGCAAGCCTTGTAGAGTGTCTTTCTGTACTCCTGGTCGGTGGACTCTCTTGCGGTCATGATCATGCTGTCAAGATCTGCGTCCTCGATCTGATAGCGATCATTGGAGCCGCCGGGCTGCTTGCCGCCGTTTGCGACGTCGGAGTAGTAAATCTGGTACATATCCGGATCCGGCGTGGACTGCCATGCAGCGCACCAAATCTCGGCCTGACCTGCCTCAAGCTTGTTCCACATATCCGCGACATTGGTGAGGTCGTTGATCGTGAGTTTCATACCGATATCCGCAAGTGCCTTCTGGGACTCGGTCATAAGCATGAAGGACGGGTGATCGCCGGTGCCGCCGCCCGGGACCATAACGACATACTCCATCTTCGCACCTTCCGGAGCGGAGACAATCTTGCCGTTCTCAACCTTGTAGCCTGCCGCCTCGAAGAAGCCGAGCGCTGCCTTCTTAGCCGCCGCGTACTTCTCTTCGTCCGTCATGCCGGAGGTGTAAATCGGATCGCCGTTTACGTCTCTCGAGAATGCAATCTCATAGCCTTCGTCGGTCGGCTGCGGCGCTGCCCAAGAGGTGTTGGAAATCGGATAGTTGATGACACTTGCTCTGTCGCCGTAGTAGGTGCTGACAGCAAGATCGCGGTACACCGAGAAGATGGTCGCGAATGCACGGCGCAGGTTCTTCGAAGCGTCGCTGCCCGGCTCTTTGTTGACCGACACGTTGTGGGAGTTGATGCCGACATAGCCGTAGCCCGCTGCATCGACCGCAACCGTGTAAATCTTATCGCCGGAAACTTCGCCGTTGCTGTTTGCCTTCTTAATCGCATCCGCAATCTCGTTCGTGTAGGACGGGTTCGCAACGTCTGCCGTGCCCGCGATGATCGAGTTGATATAGTCGGACTGGTTGATGTAAGCCATGCGAAGGTTCTTGATCTTCGGCTCGCCGAGGAAGTAGTTCGGGTTTGCCTTCAGCGTGACAACACCGTTCTCATACTTCTCAAACATGTACGGGCCTGCGCCGACCGGCTTCGTGGTCTTTGCGCGAACCAGACTGAGGTCGCCCTTCGGGAAACCGAACTTGTTGTTTGCGTAGTCGTACTGCGCCTTATCACCGTAGTAGTGAAGCGGGCAAACCGTAACTGCGAGCTGATAAATCATCTGCGCATCGACCTTGGTTGCAACCACGCGGAGCGTGTTGTCGCCGGTCTTCTGGATACCCGTGATGTTCGGCGCGGAAGTTCCGGTCTCGACACCGACCGCGAACTCGTTGTAATCGTCCATGAGCTCAAAGAACTGGGTTCCCGCGCTCTCCTTGGAGGACATATCCTTCACGCTACCGTCGTAGTGTGCAAGCATCGCGTTGAAGAAATCCATTGCGGTCGCATCCGCCTTGAGATCCGGATAGCCGTAATTTGCCGCGACAGCCGCAATCGAGTCGCCCTCCTTGTTGGAGCCGTTTGCAATGTTGGAGTCCACGATTTCCTTCACAAATGCCTCTGCGGCCTTGTTGTAGGAAGCCCAGAACTTCTTCTGCTGATCCTCGGTCCACTTGGAGAAGTCGGTGTTGTTCTCGCCTGCCTTTACCATCAGGTTAAAGAGGGTGTCCACACCGCTTCTGTAAGCCTCCATTCCCTCGATCGGAAGTGCGAAGAAGGTAGAAGCACCGTCGTAGGTCGGATCCGAGAGGACATACATGGAGAAGATGACATCATCAACCGTGAGCGGCTCGCCGTCCTCAAACTTAAGGCCGTCCTTCAGGGTGAAATCGTAGTAGACCGTGCCGTCGCTGTTTTCCGTGACAACGAGATCGGAGATACCCTTATAGGTATACTGCTTTCCGTTGTACTCGCGGGTCTCTCCCTCAATGCCCTTTAAGACCATTGCACCGTTTCTATCCTGCGTCAGGAGGGCTGCCGAGCACTGTGAAACCACGTCAGTATCCGGAACAACTTCCGAGAAGAATGCCGAGAACTTCGTGGTGAACTCACCGCCCGCATAGACGAGGCTTCCGGTCGCATCCCCTGCGCCCGCCTCACCTGATGTCTTGGTTCCGTCCGAAGCACCGGTGTCCTTCTTCGAAGAACAGCTTGCCAGAAGCGAAACTGCCATGGTCGCTGCCAAAAGGGAGGCAACGATCCGTCTTGTCTTTTTCATACCCTTTTCCTCCTTCGTTTGTTTGGGCTGCCGCACACCCATGTGCGCGGCTCCTTTGCAACGGGATGTCCCTGCCCTCTACAGGGCCGTCCCGCGTGTTACCAAGATTTAGTAAAAATCCAATAACATGAATTATTATACGCGATTCCATTCAGGTCGACAAGTGCCAATTACTTATAATCAGGCCGAGCTTTCGCCAGAAGAACAGCAGTACCGCAAGAAAACAAAGCTGTGTCAGCAGAACTCCCGCTTCCGTCGCCTGCAATTCCGCGCGGTGTCGCAGCATCCAAACCAGCTGTGACAAGCCGAACAAGATGCCGAAAATACCCGAGAGCGCCGTTCGAACCTGCAATCCCATAAAGGTATTTTTATAGACGTAACCGTTGACCGCTCCCCGACTTTTTCGCAGGAAGTCGACCAGGGTAATGCCGGTCAGCAGAATCGAGACCACTTCCAGCGCATACGGTATGATGAGAAGCGCCGTTCGCGCCACCGCAACTCGCGGCAAGAAACCCGGAAGCAGTGTAAACGGGAGTAGCAGGGGATACATCATCCCCAGTATGCGGTTCTCCCGTCCGGCAAGCGACTCCGGCCGTATATCCCGGTAGCACTTTGCCCTGTCTTGCATGGCCTCCTCCGAGAGCACCCCGTTTCGGTCATAGGGGCTTCGGAACATTCCCATTATTCGATTCCCGTCAGGTCGAAGTTATCCAGATACTTCGCCGCGGTCTCGCAGACTTCCTTCAGGCAGTCTCCCTCAAACGGACTGTCGAGACCTGCGTTCTTTAAGAGCTCCGTAAACACCACGCTTCCGCCCTGCACGGTGTATGCCATGTAGTGCTTCCACGCGTCGTTCTGGTCTTTCTGAATCCGGTTCCAGAACTGCAGTGCGACCGTCTGCGCGAGGCAGTAATCAATGTAGTAGAACGGCATCGAATAGATGTGGTGCTGTCTCTGCCAACTCTGTCCCTCCGCATAGAAGGGAATCTCGCCGTCCAGCTTCATCCACGGCTGGTAAATGGCAAGGAGCTCCTTCCACTTTGCGTGTCTCTCCGCCGGTGTGAGCTGCGGGTTCTCGTAAACGATGTGCTGGAAATGATCCACCATGGTTCCGTAGGGAATGAAGCAGAGACTCCCGCTCAGGTGAGAGTATTTGAACTTGTTTCCGTCCGGTCCGAAGAACTGATCCGCGAACGCCTCCGCGAAATACTCCATCGACATGGAGTGCACCTCGCAGGCCTCAAGGCTCGGCCCGCAGGTTCCGATCGGCACGCGGTTGCGGTTCGTATAATCCGCAAAAGCATGTCCGGCCTCGTGGGTCACGACTTCGACGTCGTGCTGGGTGCCGTTAAAGTTTGCAAAGATAAACGGTGTCTTATAATCGCGAAGACCCGCACAGTAGCCGCCGCCCTGCTTGCCCTTCGTGGAGAGCAGATCCATGAGTTCATCTTCAATCATGTGGTTGAAGAACTCGGCTGTCTCGGGGGAGCGCCACTCGTAGAACTTCTTTGCCACCGCGACAATGTCATCCGGCGTGCCCTGTGGCTTCGGGTTTCCGGAGCGGAACTCCATCGCGTTGTCCGCATAGCTCATCGGATAGGTCTTGCCGAGGCGCTTTGCCTGTCTCTCGTAGACCTTGACCGCCACCGGCACCACATACTTCTGTACCGCTGCGCGGAACTTCTCAACATCGTTCTTGTCGTAGGAGTTTCTCTGCATGCGGTAGTAACCGAGCGGCAGGAAGTTCTCGTAGCCGAGCTTTTTGCCCATCTCGTCTCTGAGCTTTACGAGCTGATCGTAAATGCGGTCCAGCTCTTCCTGATTGTCCTTATACCACTGCCCCTCGGCCTTCCAGGCAGCGAGGCGTCTCGCATCGTCCGGGTCATTCTTAAAGAGCGACATCTGCGAAATGGTGTAGTACTCTCCCTCGAACGGAATCTCTGCGCTTGCAAGCAGCTTCTCATAGGCGGTGACCAGTTCGTTCTCCTGCTGTAAGAGCGGGATAATCTCCGGCGAGAAGGTCTTCAGCTCCATCTCCGCGTTGACAAAGATGATGCTGCCGTACTTCTCCTCGAACTCCTTGCGGAAGGGGGAAGCAAGCAGGGCCTGCGTCCATTCCTGGCTGTACGCCTGAATCTGCGGGAACGCATTGTTCCAGTAGTTTTGTTCGTCATCGTAAAACTTGTCTGTTGTGTCGATCGAATGGCGAATCGAAGCAAGTGCCGACATGGTTGAGATATGTCCCGACAGCTTGTCTTCCTCGAGGAAAGCCGCCTCTGCCTCGGCAAAGCTCTTTGCCTCTTTCAATGCCTTTATAAGCTTCTTTTCTTCTTCGGCGATGCTCTCCACCGAAATTCGCTCGTATTGCATCTCTTTGAACTTCATTTTCATCCTCCCTGAACTGGGTACACATACGAAACAAGTACTACAGAGATAATAACTCATTTTCAACACACTGGCAATGATTTCGCTGAGTTAGTCGTATATAATCACTGTTCTAAATGAGCTTTTCTGTATACACTTCGTAATATTGCACAATTCTCTCCTCTGTTTTTTGTACATAGTGGTTGAATTACAGGTTTTGCCTCCCAAAACCTATGTTCGCATTCCGCCGAGCTCTATAAGAAAAATACTATCTTCTACGCCTTTCACTGTCGCGTTTTCTTCTGTTTTTCCAACTTTGTCTCGTGTCGAGCTTGGAGAAACCAAAAAGAGCCCGCTCCATCTCCGCGGAGGAAATGAAAAAGGCTCTTTTCTCAAAGTAATTCTCAGAGATTTTCTCAATCGTTTGCGCATCATCGCAGGAGCTCTTGAATACAGCGGAGCGCCCTCGCAGTCCCGTCATAGGACCTTAAAATGTGCCGATAGTACTCTATCTGCGGGCGGCATTTTAACTCTGCCCGACTTAGTTCCGCCTCGCTCCATCCGCGCGGCCGCGGGCAGCAGAGTCCGAGTTTCTTTTTCTCCACCAAACGCGCGGTGAGCCGCTGTTCTTCCTGCTGCGGGATACAGATCTGAAATACGCCGAAGTAGAGACTCTCATAGACACTGTTTAAGCCCCCGTGATTCACAAAGAGGCCGGTCTTCGGAAGCAGGGCAAGCTGATTCGTGCCGCGCACAAAGGTAAGCCGCTCATGCCCGAGGCGTTTTTGTAAGTCTGCTGCGGCATATCCCGCGCTCACAATCACCTTTTTCCCCCGGAACAGCGGAGTCTCCAGAATCCTCTCCAGTTCGCCTGTGCGCGCCGCAAAAATACTGCCGAGCGAGAGGTAGATATCGCAGTTCTCTATGCTGCTATCGGCTTCAATCCGATCCCGTATGGTGGTTCCCACAAAATCAAAGGAGGGCGGGAAGCTTTGCGCAAAGGGTTGAAATTCCGGGGGCGAAAACACCAGGGTCTTGTCCCCGCGGTTCACAAAGAGATCCAAGGGAGAAAAGCCCGGCAGCCCCTCCCGCCGCCGAAAGTACTGCTCCTTAAGCGTAAGTCGCAGAAGTTCCGGCGCATGCTTTACCGTCAGCTTCAGTGAGGGCCAAAAGAGATTCGAAAAGATCAAAGTCGGCAGATTGTAGGCGAGGGTCGTACAGAGACAGACCGAAGGAAGGTCGAGCTTTTTTGCAATGTTCTTTGCAAACGAGCACATGGAATCATAGAGAATCAGATCCGGCGGATTCGCCTCGACTTCTCGCATATAGTCGTAATAGCAGACGCGGTTCAGCTTTAAAAGCCCCCGGTATAGCCGATAAAAATCCGCGGTCAGCTTCTCCAAGCGATAGCGCGAAAAATCGACCCGGTAGGGATGCCATGCGGCGCCGCAACGTTCAACCGGTTCCCGATATTCTTCCGTGCAATACCAGTCCACCCGGACGCCCGCGTGTGCGAGCGTCCGCAGCAACGGATAGACCGCATTGATATGCCCCTTAGCCGGGGTCGAAAAAAAGACCACTCGTTTGCCTCTCATTGCGCTTTGCATTTCCCCTGCCTCAGAGCTGTAACAGCAGCAGGTTACAAGTGAGTCCCGCCGCCGTCCCGCAGAGAAGCACACGATTTCCCTCCTTAAGCCTGCCCTCCTCAAGGAGCGCACAGAGCACATAGGGAATCGAAGCCGAGACCATGTTGCCGTATTGACTGACTCGATTTACATACTTTTCCGCCGGGATGCCGAGGCGGTCCATGATAAAGGGCAGTGCTTTGCTTGCCTGGTGCGGCACAATCATATCGACCTCCGCAAAGCTGATGCCGCTCTGCGCCTCAAACTCCCGGAAGAGTTCCGGGAGCTTTTTGGCACTGAGACTTAAGATACTCTTTCCCTTCATGTCAAAGCAGTAATCCGCCCTGTCCTCGGGCCGGTATTTCATGGCGGAATGCAAGGTTCCGCCGCCGCGAATCTCGGTGGCGTGCGCCCCCTCCGAATAGGTGCGGATGATGCTGTCCGCGACACCTTGCTTCTCGTTTTCCGTGCGGCTTATGACAAAGGCCGCGGCGCCGTCCGAGAAAAGTTCATAGCTCTCCGCTTGTCTGTCATTCAAGCCCTCGGAGGCAATGTCGCTAGAAACAATCAGGACATTCCGGTAACGCCCCGCGTCGATTAAGTAAGACATCGTATCGAGTGCCGTCACAAAGCTCGTACAGGTAGAGTTAATGTCCATTGCCGGAATATTGCTGCCCTTTGCGAGCTGCTCGTGAATCAACGCCGCATTGCAGGGAATGGGCTGCATCATGACCGCGCTCGCAGAGACAATGCAGTCCATCTCCTCGATTTGCATCTTCGCGCTCGCAAGCGCCCGCTTGGCTGCCTTGACCGCCATATCGAGTTGCGTCTCGCTGCCGTTTGCGCGGTAGCGGCACTCCCCGTGAAATTCCATCGTGTTCTCCGGCGCATACTTCCCGTAGCCCGCAATTCGGATTTTCCTCATATCCGCCTGTACTCCTTTCTAAGCCCTACTCTTCCGTCTCTTGACACAATTCTCATTCCGCCGTTTGCTCGCCTGTAACTTATTTTATTTCACTGTCTGTATTTCCCCTTCACTTTTGGATTCGCTTCGACGCTTTCACAGACAGCATCTTGGTCAAAACCGTACACATATCAAACAGGCAGACCCTTTGTCGTTTTCCCATATCTTGCATCCCGGAAAACAACGTTTGCCGGGCGTAACACTGACTTACGGCTGCGACAAAATTCCTCTCGCAGAATGCTTCCCTCATCTGCGGCGTATCCTCTCTCAGCCTCCGAACTTTCGCTCCACGCGCTTCATCTTGCGCCGCGGCTCCGGAACATAGGGCGCGAACGCGATTTCCGGGCAGTGAAACTTCATCTTTTCCGCGAGGCGCGCAAACTCCCGCCGAATTTGCGCTGAGGTATCGGAACTTTTCCGCTCCAGATAGACAGTCACATGGGCTCTGCCGTCCTGCACAACCTTATAGTTCTTTACTCCTTCCGCATAAATCACGCAGCGGCTTATGAAGTCCGGAAAAACGGCCACCTCGTTTCGATGGATGCCCGCAAAGTAAAAGATATCATCCTCTCGCCCTTCGATGTATTGAATCAGACTTGCGGGATTCCCGCAGGGGCAATGCCCCCTTTTCTCGACCAGAATGTCATTCAGGCGGTAGCGGACGATGGGCTGCGACTGCCGCGTAAAGTCCGTGACGATGGGCACAAATCGTCTTTCGTCCAGATACTCCCGTTCGATTAACACCAGTTCCTCGTTTAAGTGAAAATTCCCGCATTCGCAGACATAGCCGAGGAAGCCCTCCGTGCACTGATAGGCCTGGTGGATGACTTGAAGCCCGAATTGCGCCTTTAGGTAGGCGGCATCCTCCGCGCGCAGCACCTCCGCGACCGAGATCACTTTTTCGGGATTGATTCTGAGTGCTCCGCGCTCTATGGCCCGTGCGATGTCGAGTAAGACCGACGGCGGTGCGACCAGCAAGCTCGGGCGGTAGGCCGCGAGTTCCGAAAGATTCTCCGTCATGTCTTTCAGAAGGTCAAAGTAGCGAAACCGTATCAGCTTGGAATCTATGGTCTCATAGAGATTATTGTCCGCGCGGAGAAAGAAGGCGATACGATGGCCGAAAAGTCTGCCTTTCGGCAAAAACTTGGCGAGCACCGTTCCCGCCCAGAGCGCCCGTTCCCTGTCGCTCACCAAAAAGAGCCCCCGCGCGCCGCTGGTTCCCGAGGACAGCCCCACGGAGATACCGCCGAGCTTCTCCGAGAATTCACGCTGCTTTTCGCTGTCGATTGCAAGGGAAAGCGCCTCATCCCGGTCTATGCCGACACAGTTCAGCGCATTGAAATGCTCCATCATGAACTGCTTGTTCATCAGGGGCAGTTTCTTAAAGTCTGCGAAGCTATGAACGGAAATCCCTTTAAAATACGGGGAGTGCTTTTTCAAATAAGCGAGTTGCCCGAGCACACGCCGTTTCTGATAGCGCCGCAGCGCCTTTCTCGTGCGGAAACGCTGTAAGTAGCGCGCCCGAATGAAGTACCAAACAACCGCCAAACGCTCTCTCATCCCTTGACGACCTCCTCGGTTCCGCGGTCATGGCTAAAGCATAGCCGTATGCCGTCCGAGCGCATGCGCGACAGAATGCGATCATTTTCCCGATAGGCGCGCATATCGTACTGCACAAGCCGCGCAAGAAAGCGGAGTTCATCCGATTTTCCGACAAATTCATTGCCCCAGCTTGCATCCGCCCCGAGAAAGATTTTATTTTCTATCAGACAGCAGAGCTGTCCCCGCGCGTGCCCGTCCATCTGCGTTAAGAGCAGGCTCCCGTCCCGGAAAAAATCACAGTAAGAAAAATACGCGTTTTTCTCTTCCCGAAGCTGCTCCCGCCGAAGCACCGTGCAGTGCGCCGCAAACCAGGGCGGCAAGAGCCTTTGAAAAATCAGGTCTCCGAGCCGGTTGCGGCGGTAGCGCAAAAAGGCGTCCCGGCTCAGCACGATCCGAGCCGACTTGAAGTGCTTCACGCAGCCGATGTGGTCCGGATGCAGGTGCGACAGAAAGAGATAGCGTATCTCCTCCGGCTGAATCCCGTCCGCCATGAGCTGATTCCGAATCTCATCCGCCGGGCGCACAACAGTCGGATTCAACAGATGGTAGAGCCTCCCCTGAAACCCTAAGGTAGAGATTTCGCTGCTATAGCCGGTGTCAAAAAGGATATAGCCCTCTTTCGCGTGTCGGATTAAAAAGACTCCCGCCGGAAACTGCCGCTTTTCATGCGGATATCCCCGAAACACCGTGTGCAAATCATTGGTGCAGTACCCGCAGGCATAGTAACGGATACTCTCAACGGACTTGAATGCTGTCATCGCTCCCCCTTCGCATACTTCCGAATCCCCGCGCGCAGGCTGACAATAGGCCTGTAGCCGAGTTCTCGCTCCGCTTTCTCGATGTTTAAGGTCTGACTGTAGCCGAGCGTACATATCGTGTAACGCGTAAACGGCGGCTCCCCGTCCGGGCGGAACAGGCGGTAAACCCGCTCCGACAAAGTCGCGACGCCGTAGAGAAGGCCGAGTGGCAGGCGCAGATACCGCGGCGTTTCGCCGAGCGCCCGAAAGAGCTCCTCCAGAATTGTCCGAAATTCTTGCGGCTCTCCGTTCGTGATGTTATAGACCTGCCCTACCGCAGCCTCGCTCTCAATGGCAAGCCGCAGGGCGAGCGCTGCATTTTCCACGCAGGTGATGTCCACGAGATTATGTCCGCCCCGAAAGAGCGGAATGCCGCTCCGCCGATTTGCTTTGATGAGCCGCGGGATGATGCTGCTGTCCCCGATGCCGAAGAGACCCCGCGGGCGTAGGATTACGCAAGGAACGCTCCGCTGCTCCCGCAGTACTTTTTCCGCCAAAATCTTGCTCTCGATATAGTAGTTCAGACGATTTGAGGCATCGTAGTCCTCCTCCCGTATGTTCAGGCGGTCGCACTTTCCCGCGTAGATGCTCGGCGATGAGACAAAGACCAAGCGCTTCACTTTATTTTGTTTGCAGGCGCGCACCACCCGCTGCGTGCCGCGCACATTGGTCTCCATGAAGTCGGAGCGCTTGCCCCAGACCGTAGAGAGCGCCCCCGCGTGAATCACAAAGTCCACGCCCTTTGTCGCCGCCGTGATGTCCTCCTGCCGGCAAAAGTCCCCGACAAAGAGCTCTGCGGCTTCCGCACTGTCCGCGCGCAGCGCTTCGAGTTTATCCCGCTTGCGCCCGAAAGCGACCACTTCATAGCCGTGCGCAAGCAGCTCCCGCACCACATAGCGTCCCAGAAAACCGTATGCGCCGGTTACCAATACTCTGCTCATCTTCCTCCCATACACTTTCTCGGAAATACAAAGCCCCGGCTGCAACCGCGCGCAGCCGGGGCAAAGCAACTACGCCTACAAAATCAAACCAAACTCTCCTGTGGAACGGTTTGCAGCATAATTACATCCATGGTTATCAATCTGTTATGTATCATAACGGTTCGGCGGGGCTTTTTCAACATAACGGCAAGGCATAAAAGCTACGGCAAGACTGCGTCGAACACCATACTCTAATATCCGAGTTCAACATTTTCGGATTCCGTTTCCGGAAGAGCCTCCCCACCGCTCTGCATTACGGACTGCTTGAAAATCAGAAATAATAAGCCCTTGCGAGAAAAACGACTCACAAGGGCCCAATTCTTATTTTTCCTTCTGCTCCACAACTGCTTTCTCGACATTCAATCCGCGCAGAATCAGTGTAATCAAGATGGTAAGGACCATGGGCATCCAAAGATAAAGAATGTGGAGCATGTTCATGCAAGCCGCGGACTGTACCTTAGCCCCCCCCACATAGCCAGACAACGCCAGTAGCCAGCCGGCAACTGCCGTTCCGATACCACCGCCCACCTTTGTTCCGAAGGACGTGCAAGAATACATGGTTCCGTCAACCCTCTTCCCTGTAGTCAGATAGGTGTATTCCGAGCAGGTCGCAATGAGCGCATTCATGTTGCCTTGAAGAGGACTCATGCCCAACGCTGCAATGGCAGTACTGGCCAGCATGAGCGGTACACTTCCCATATAGCCCGCGACAACTACCAAGATGCGTCCCAGACTTCCGATGATATATCCCATCTTGTTGAGCCGGAACATTCCTCCCCACTTCTGTACCAGCATCGGTGTCATCAGAAGTCCGACAATCATCGGAATATTGATTGCCCAGGAAAAAACGCCGAGCAGATTGGCATTTTTCAGAACATAGGACATAAAATAAATACCCATGTTCAGCGTTGCGGAATAAATTTGCATGAGCAAGTAGGAAACCACAATCATCAAATAATACTTATTCTGAACCAGGAGTTTAAACGCAGCTCCTAAGCTGTATTTTTCCTCCCCTGTCTGTGCCTCCCCCTTTAGTTCCTCGGCAACCTGTTCCAGCTCTCCCTCTTTGATTTGCTTGTCATAGACAACCGGGTTAATTTCATTCCCTGCCAATTCTTCGGGAGAAAGCTCACGCACTGACATCACAGAAATCGTATTGGAAATCAAACCAACAACCGCATAAATGATTGCAACCGTTCTCCAGGCAGCTGCCCCGCCGCCAAAAGCTGCCACAAAAGATACCGTAATTGTCTGAATCAACATGCTGGTACCAAAGGCAAACATGAACCGGATGGAGCCCATTTCTACACGCTCCTGGTTGTTTTTGGTAATCAACGCGGTTAAGGCGGAATACGCGATGTTATTTGCGGTATAGAAGCCTGCATTCAAAACAGTGTAAGCAACAAAGAACCAGGTGTACTGCGCAAAAGCGCTAATATTCGCCGGAATACAGAAGATTGCAACCAAACAGATTGCGCAGCCAAAGTATCCGTAGAACATCCAAGGACGCGCCTTACCCATTTTTGTACTTGTCTTGTCAATCAGAACTCCGAAGAAAATATCGCTAACACCGTCCAAAAGTTTGGAGGCTGCAATCAGACTGCCGATGATACCGGCGTTCATCCCGACTGTATCGGTCAGAAAAATCATGACAAAGGCGGACAGCAGTGCGTAAATCACATTTCCGGCAATGTCACCTGAGCCATAGCCAATCTTGTTATACCATTTTAAATAGGTCTTTTCTCTCATTTCCATCGTGACAGCCCCTTTAGCCTTCTTCCGGCACCATGCTCAAATCAAAACTGAAACCAGAATCCACGAATCTGTATTTTTCCTTCGGGCGTGGTCCGCAACTGTTCGATCCGATTCCGTTCTGCTTCTTGTCGAGGCAGAGCACTGTGCTTCCGCAAGGCTCCAGTTCGTAGTTGTGCTTCTTTTCCGTCAACTCCTCCTGCGTGTAGTTCGAGGCATTGAAAGAAAAGCTTGATGATCCATAAACACGCAGTTTTAAGCCTTCGCCTTTCAGCACAACATAGTCGCAATCGTCATGGCTTCCGTTTTCCTGCGGCCTCAGGTAATCCTCATGTAAGTCACAAATCTCTGCGCGATAAATGCCGTGCGAAGCTGCCCTTCTCTTGTCTACATAGCTTTCTTCCGGTCCGAGTCCAAAGTAATGAAGCGCATGCATATTTGCGGGTAGAAAGAGACGCAGGCCGAAACGCGGAAGTTCCGGAAATTCCGGATTGCGTTCCACATCCATATGTACCGAAACCTTACCGCTCGCGGAGACCTTCCAAGTTACATCAATATTCATGATGCGCTGCACTGTCACTGCTAAGATGGCAAGCTTCCCGTGAATAACCAGCTCCTTCGCATTCAGCGTATACTCCGTTGAATACGACCGACTGAACGCCCTGTCATACATCGCCTTTTGCCACTCTGCTTTGATGTACATATCGTTATCGATCGGCGCTCTCCAAATGTTCAGCTCCATCGGCCGATCAAAGAGTGCCTTTTCTCCGAGTCTCATCTGCTCAAACACGCCTTGAAGCTTATTGTAGGTATAGCAAAATCCCTCACCGAAAATCAGCAGTTGCCTTTCATTCTCTTCTACAGACAACGCCGCCGCTGCTGCATTCCGAACTTGCTCCGCCTGCTCGAAGGCACAGACGTCTTGATTTCGGCTGTCGGTATTTGCAAGCCAAAGCTCATCAAACCCCAAATCATGTCCCATCGGGCAGAGCGCATTCGCCTTTTTCAGGCGATAGCTGAATTTCAGAAAAACGCGTCCATCCTCAGGGATATTCAACGGCAAGATAAGTTCTCCCGTCTCATGCGGCGCAATCGACGGCAGTTCATCCGCCGCAATGCGTCCCGAACTCACGCGTCGACCGTCGCAGCTCAATTCATAAACAATGTCCAAATACCCCTTCACATCTGTGAAATTCAGCTCATTCTTCAGAACCAGAACTGCCGTACTGCGGTCATAAGAAAGAACTCGAAGCGGGCGCTGTACGTTTTTCACTTCTTTCAAACCACTGTGCGGCCTACGGTCTGGGTATACCAGTCCGTCCATGCAAAAATTGCCATCATGCGGATACTCCCCGTGATCTCCGCCATACCAATACATGGGCTTTCCGTTTTCAGACTTGCCCTTGTAAATCGCGTGGTCGCACCACTCCCAGACAAAGCCACCGCAGATGCAATCGTATTGCTCAATCAGCTCAAAGTAGTCCTCGTAATCACCTGCTCCATTTCCCATTGAGTGGCAGTACTCACACATCAGATAAGGTTTGTCAGCCATCCCCTCAACATACTCCAGCACCTGCTCAAAGGACGGATACATGCGACTGTAGAGGTCTATCTTGGAATAGTCATACTTTCGCGCCCGGCCCCGGTAATATGCACTCTCATAATGAGTCAGACGACTCGGGTCATACGCCTTGGTCCATTCCAAGGCTCTCTCAAAGGTACAGCCATAACCTCCCTCATTCCCCATGGACCAGACAATGACAGAGGGACGGTTTTTATCGCGTTCCACAAGTTTGCGTGTACGGTCAAGCGTCGCCTCATTGAATAGGGGGTTGTCGGAAATCATTTCATTCCAACGGGCTGCGCGCTCTCCATCCGTATCCTCTCGGTAATAGAGGTTCCACGGACCATGGCTCTCATTGTCCGCTTCATCAATGACAAAAAAACCGTATTGGTCACAGAGCTGATAGAACATCGGCTGATTCGGATAATGGCTGGTTCGAATTGCATTAAAATTGTTCTGCTTTATCAGTTCCAAATCCTGTTTCATCTGTGCGACGGAAATCACCGGACCGGTCACCGGATTGCAGTCATGGCGATTCACGCCGCGAAACTTCACCGGACGACCGTTAATGTATACAACATTGCCTTCGATATGAATCTCGCGAATTCCGACCCGCTCTGTAATAACCTCATCCTGCGTTTCCAAAATCAGGGTATAGAGATAAGGGCTCTCACTGTTCCAGAGTATCGGATTTTGCAGCTCCCATTCCGCCTTGTGTTCAAATGTAACGCAACTTATCTGCTCATCCTCCGCGTCCAAAAGGGTCGCGGTAATCGGCACCGCACCATCCAGATAACTAGCCCTGATACGAAGGATTGCCGTCTCACCCTTGGGCTCGGTATTGATAAAATAGTCAAAGATTCCCTGCTCCGGCCGCTTCAAAAGATAGACATCACGAAAGATGCCGCTCATCCGGAACTTATCCTGATCTTCCAGATAACTTCCATCACACCACTTTAAGACAAGGACAGCAAGTACATTTTCCCCCTCGCAAAGCGCATCTGTCACTTCGAACTCACTCAGTGCATGTGATACCTGACTGTATCCCAAGTAGCGTCCATTCAGCCAGACGTAAAAGCAGGAGTCCACCCCTTCAAACTCGAGGAAGGCTCTCGGGGCATTTGCATCCTTTTGATATTGAAAGCGGCGGATATAAGCGCCGCAAGGATTCTCCTGCGGAACATAGGGCGGATCTGCCGCAAAGGGATAGCGAATGTTGGTGTACTGATACCGGTCATAGCCGTAGTTCTGCCATACCTCGGGCACCTGAACCTCTTCAAAGTCTTCCGCCCCATAATCCTCGCGATAAAAACTCTCTTTTAGGTCGTAGATGCTCTCAAAATAACGAAACTTCCACTTGCCGTTTAAGAGTTGGAAACGATCTGATTTCTCTCTCTCTTCAACCAAATCATCCATTCTCCGAGAAGCCGGAATGTAATAGGCTCGGTCCAGACAGGTACCCTCGTGTAATACATCCAAGTCCTCATAATAGTGCGGAACAATCATCATGCTTCCTCCTACACTCATACAGTGGCGACAACGAGGTTCCGTCAAAACTTGTTTACGCCGGTCTCTTTGTCTGACTCCGAAATACAACATAACAAAAAAGTTCTGTTACGACCTATGTTTGTTTAAAAATTATATCATTTACAGGACTTTAGAGCAATCTTCATGCTTTTGTTTCATCTCCGGAATCTTACCCCTGTTGACAGCAACAAATCTTATAACATCCATTCGAATTTTATGCATGATATTGACCAAAACGTCTTCGGCAAGATCTGCCATGTAAACCATAACTTTTGAGTACATTTTAGAATGTAGCTAATATCCGTTTTCTTCGCGATCACCCCGCCCGTAAAACGGGTGGTTAGAGATGAAGGCTATAAGCCCGCGTTACCAGCCAGCGTCTAATGGCGCTGGCTTTTATCATCCGGCTGTTCCTAAAGTGGCAATTATTGGCTCAATCACCTTTCCTTTCTCAGTAGTGGCTTGGAAACCTCTATTGTACGGAAAGGTGATTTCTTTGTTAAACGATTTGTCTCCACCCGCATAGCAAGTGTTTTTTGCTTCGCAACGGTTCACTTGCTTTGCAAGCGAACCATGCTCAGCAGGCTAAAGCCAAGAGCTTCAAAAAAAAGCTGCCGCAATACTGCGGCAGCTTTTTCATTCTCAGTGGCATCCGTTCCACCTGAACTCGCATTTGTTTTCACACAATCATTCTTCAATCAGAACGGTCTTCTTCTCCGGCAAATTTACCTCAGTCTTCTTCGCCTTCACATCCTCTTATCCCCGGTTGCCGACGAATTCAGTCCCTTTATCAGACGCCTCGCAAGGTCATAGACACCGCAATATGAGGATACTTCCTCTCTGTTACGAAAAGTCAGCCTTCTCTTTATCCGAGAGAACCATCGTATTTCCTATGTGCCATTTTGCGATATTCCGATGGAAACAGCCCTGTATTGGTTTTGAAATTTGCCGCAAATCTTCCGGCATTGGAATACCCGACAGCCAAAGCAACCTGCTCGATTGCAAGGTCGGTCGATGTCAAGAGCATTTCCGCGTGACGCATGCGTCGCTGTTGGATGTATTCGGAAATCGTACAGTGATAGGTTTGCTTAAAAAAGGTCTTCAATTTTGTGGTGCCCATACAGGCGATTCGTGCAAGCATTTCCAGCGGGAGCTCCGAGTTGAAATGATCACTGATGTATGAAGCAACATTGCTCAAGGCATCCATATCCTGTTTAGATATTCTTGCGCAACTATCATCTTTGCTGTTCTTTCCACGTTCATAAACAAGAGAGACAGCTTCCGCAACCTTGGCCTCATAAAACAACTTTGCCGGTATGCCCTCTCCTCTATACTCCCAAACCTGACGCAAAAGCTGTGACATTTCCGGGAAGTCGAGTGTTTGCCCAACGCGACTGAATGCCTCCTGCGGAGGAATGTAGTCATCCGGGTAGCTTTCCCGCAGATATTTTTCATAATATGCGGGAAATACTTCAATTCCCACGGAACGAATCGGAATATTCTTATGCATCATAGATTGATATACCCCATTCCCTCCGTGAAAAGTTTTGACACACCCCGCAGTTAAGCGTCGGTAAGGGGTCAACTCCTCCCCGGACACAGAGTCATAGTAGGTGATACTTAAACACTCCGGCGTAGTCAGGGATATCAAATGATCCTCAAAAAAATAGAAATCATGGATTTTAATATCAAACAAATCTTTTTCTCCGTAGACCCAGTAATATCCGCAGGCTACGCCCTTTGGAGCGAGGTACACTTTTCCGGCAGGGCTGAAGTTGTGTGTTGACTTACTTTCAACAAAACCGCTGCGGGTAAGCCATTCTCTGTAAAATTCGTTGACTTCCATACGCAATCCCCTCGAAATCATACATATCGGACGCGATTTCATACGCATCAGACAAACCGTTCTCAACTGTATTGTTTTGCTTTTCCTGATTTCCTATACTGTTTTTGCAATTAGTTTCCTCTAATACTATATTACCACCGCGTCTCTTGCACTGCAATGTGTACACTGAAAAGGAGGGCATTTGTTATGACAAGCGAAACAAACCGCAGGAAACAGAAACTTACAGTCAAGGATCTCATTACAGTCGGTGTCTTTTCCGCCATTATATTGATATGTATTTCCTTGAGCGGGGGGCCCTTTGCAATGTTCCCGGCCCTGACCTTTTATTTTCCGGTAGGCGCGGCACTTCTCGCCGGACCTGTATATCTTTTACTGGTTGCAAAAGTGCCAAAACCCGGACCGATTTTTATTGCGGGGCTGATGATGGCAATCTTCTGCTATGTGACCGGCATGCATATCGGCATGAGCATCGGCTATCTGGCCGGAAGCGCATTGGCCGATCTTGTAGCAAGGACCGGACGCTATCGAAATATAAAAATCAACATTCTCTCCTATATTCTTTTCTGCCTCGGCGGAACCGGGTCCTATCTTGCATATTTCATCAATCCGCAAGCCTGGGTAAGCAGGATGTCGGAAAAGGGCACACCGCAGGAATACCTGGATACAATGGCGGCAACCGTCAACCAGCGGATTTTGATAACCATGTTGGCAGGCACTGTTTTAGTCGCCCTTTTCAGCTGTTTTGTCGGCAGTCAACTGTTAAAGAAGCAATTTGAAAAAGCGGGGATCACGGCATGATACAAAGTGCGAACACAGAAAGCCGTCACGGGCTGTCGTTTGATCCCCGCACAAAAATCATTCTGCTGATTCTATGCGTGATTTCAGCGATGATTGCGCCCTCTCTTTCCTATGAGAACTTACTCGTTTTTGCGATTACCATATTCGGGTGCGCAAGCGGGAAAGTCCGAAAGTCACTTGTCCCGGCGGCATTTTACGGCGTCTTTTACCTGCTGACAACACGAATTATGTCACTTGAAAAAGGCCTGTTTTACACCGTATTCACATCCTGGCTCGGCTTATTTTATACGGTCTACCCCTGTGCTTTTCTGGCAAACATTATTCTTTCCACGACGAAGGTCAGTGAATTCCTGACCGCGATGAACAAGGCACATATTCCCAAGCAGGTGATTATTCCGTTGGCAATCATGCTTCGGTACATTCCCACAGTTTGTGAGGACTGGGGGTATATCAAGGACGCCATGCGGCTCAGAGATGTAACCCCCTCCTTGTTCGGCTTTCTGAAAAATCCGGTTATGACGGTGGAATGTCTCTATGTCCCCTTGCTGATGGCAGCTTCCAATACAGCAGATGAACTCTCTGCCGCCGCAGTGACTCGCGGAATAGAGAATCCAACGCCACGCACCTGCCTTCTTGAGATACAGTTTCGGAGACAAGACCGGATTGCCATCGTTCTTGCTGCTTGCATTTTTGTGTTGGGTCTTATTTGGGAAAGGATTGTGTCACCATGATTACGTTTCAGCATGTATCTTTTTCATATGACTCACACAGAGCGCAGGCGAATATACATAGAACAGAGAGTTTGCATGACATCAATTTGACAGTGAATGACGGAGAATGCGTCCTTCTCTGCGGGAAAAGCGGCTGCGGAAAAACCACCTTGACGCGCCTTGTGAACGGGCTTATCCCAAATATCTATCCCGGGAAGCTGACCGGGAATGTTCTGCTTAACGGACAGAACCTTTCGGAACTTCCGATGTACGAAATCGCATCTCTTGTCGGTTCGGTGTTTCAAAATCCAAGGACACAGTTCTTCAATGTGGATACAGACAGCGAGATTGCATTTGGGGTGGAAAACCAGGCCTTGCCCAGGGAACAGATTGCGCAAAAAGTGGCTGCCGCCGCAAAGATTCTGGAGATTGAAACTCTGCGCGGAAGGAATATTTTCTCTCTTTCGGGCGGAGAAAAGCAGAAGGTTGCTTTTGCCTCTGTATATGCCATGAATCCCATGGTTTATCTTTTGGATGAACCATCCTCCAATCTGGATATGGAGACAGTTGATGCTTTAAGAACTCATCTCAAAGAGCTTAAGTCTCAGGGAAAAACCATTCTGATTGTCGAACACCGCCTCTATTACCTGATGGATATCGTTGACCGAATCCTTGTATTGGATGAAGGGCAGATAACAAAAAATTACTCTGCCAAAGAATTCCTGACCTTAACAGACAAAGAACGCCGAATGATGGGGCTCCGAACCACCGACCTGCGAAAAGAGCTTCCCGAGCTAATTGCGAAGAAAGAACAGGAAAACAGTCTGGAGCTCAAAAATGTTTCCCTGTTCTACAGGAAAGAAACTTTGATGAGAAATATCAGCGCAAAATTTTCACGGGGCGAGGTAATTGCACTTGTCGGGAAAAACGGAACCGGTAAAACGACCTTTTCGCGAGCCCTCTGCGGATTGCATCAAGAAATCAAAGGAGATTATTTCCGGGATGGCAAAATCATCTCAACAAAAAAACGGCAGAGAATCTCCTATATGGTCATGCAGGATGTGAATTTTCAACTTTTTGCAGAGAGCGTGGAAGCAGAATGCTCCTTCGGCATTCGTAACCCGAATGCAGCTCTGATCGCAGAAACGATGGACACGCTGAATCTGACCCCCTTTGCCGAACAGCATCCCGGTACGCTTTCCGGCGGACAAAAGCAAAGACTGGCCGTCGCTGTGGGACAGGTCTGTAAAAAAGAACTGATTGTCTTTGATGAACCCACCAGCGGATTGGATTATGAGGGCATGACAAGCGTCGCCAAAATAATCCGCAACCTCTCCGAACAGGGGAAAATCATATTTGTTGTGACACACGATTATGAATTTCTTTGCAGGACATGTAGCCGCATACTTGTTTTTTCCGACGGTGAAATCAGCGACGATTTAAAATTCCGAGCGGATAACAAAGCACAGATAGAGCAATTATTCTTTTCTGCCGTGGAGACAAATAAAGGAGGTGATCTGTTTGAATAAGGGACGCGAAAAACCGGTCAAATTACTTCTTACATGGGCCGGCAGCGAAAAATGGTACTTATTTGCTTCTGTCTTGTGTGCATTTTTGAGCGGACTGCTTGTAATCGGACCGTATGTCGGCATTTATCGCTTGATGGACAGCGTCCTACTGGGAACGCTGACAAAGAAAGACTTGACGGACAGCATCGTTCCGGTAACCGTCACAACCATTCTCCGCATGGTCCTTCTTGGTCTGTCCGGCGTTCTCTCGCACAAAGGTGCTTATAACACCCTGTTTCGGGTGCGCTGCATGATCATAGAACACCTGGCGAAGGTTCCGCTCGGATATGTCAACGAGCGGAGCACCGGTGAAATCAAAACCGTCTTGAATGAGAACATCGAGAAGCTGGAGTTATGTCTTGCACATAACATTCCGGAACTTGTCAGCTATCTCACCGGTCCTATCGTTATTTTCGCTTATCTCATGACGGTGAATGTTCCGCTGGCACTCATTTCCCTGCTTCCTCTCCTTTTGGATATTCCGGTGATGATGGCGGTGTTTCAAAAAATGTCTGATATGTTGCCGGAGGCTAACGAGTCCCTTGCCGGCTTCAAC
Organism: Stomatobaculum sp. F0698; assembly: GCF_030644385.1. Taxonomy (GTDB): domain Bacteria; phylum Bacillota; class Clostridia; order Lachnospirales; family Lachnospiraceae; genus Moryella. Next base: position 1,681,776 of record NZ_CP130060.1, read on the forward strand.
TCCGTCATGGTCGAATACATCCGCGGAATGCGTCTGATCAAGGCGTATCGGATGGGCAGCAAATCATTTCAAAAATTCAGAGAAGCCATTCTCGACGAAAACAGAGCGTGGAACAGAATCTCGAAAAAGACTGCCCCTTTGTATGCTGTCTTTATTCTGATACTGGAGTCCGGACTTTTGCTGATCGTTCCACTGGGCGGAAGACTTTTCCTGCGCGGAACGATCACAGGCAGTGTATTTCTCCTGTTTACCTATATCGGCTCCTTGTATTTGACGGAATTGCTCCCGCTTCAGCAGCTTTCCGGCAATTTCGCGCAGGCGTTCAGCGGCATTACAAAAGTAAAAGAAATACTGGAACTTCCGGTTTTTGAAGGCGGAGATGCTTTCCCCGAACGCCGTGATATCACACTAAAAGGCGTGCGCTTTTCCTATGACGGAAAAACAAATGTGCTTGAAAATTGCAACCTGTGCATCCGCGAAGGCGAAAAAGTCGCCGTTATAGGCGCCTCCGGCGCGGGTAAAAGCACGATTGCCGCACTGATTTCCCGTTTCTACGACCCGGATGACGGAGAGGTTCTGATCGGAGGAAAAAATGTCAATAGCATTCGATACGAAACACTCCTCGCGCATATATCTCTCGTCTTTCAGAAGACTTTCCTGACGCGAGACTCTGTCTTTGACAATATTCGCATGGGGATGAACGCTTCTTTGGAACAGGTTAGAGAAGCTGCAAGTGCAGCACAAATTGACGATTTCATCATGTCCCTCCCCGATGGATATGACACAAAAGTCGGAAGTTACGGTTCCCGCTTTTCGGGCGGTGAAAAGCAGAGAATTGCCATTGCACGGGCAATTTTAAAAAATGCGCCGATTTTGATTCTGGATGAAGCGACGAGTGCCGCCGATCCGGAAAATCAGATGGAGATTGACAAAGCAATCCGGAACCTCTCCAAGGGGAAAACCGTCCTCATCATTGCTCATCGGCTCAGTGTGGTCGGTATGTGCGACAAGGTTGCGGTGGTAGAGAATCATACGATTTCCGATATCGGCACACATGATGAACTGCTTTCGCGCAACAGCTATTACCGAAGAAGTTGGGAGAGCTATGAATCGGCAAGGTCTATCACCTATGGGAAAGGAGGAATCGGAGGATGACAGATAAAAATCTCTTCCGTAAGAATGCCCGGTTTTACCGTGGTCTGATATTGACCGTTTCGGAGGGACTCCTTTCCGGAAGTAACTATATTGTCATTTACGCAGTGCTCAAAATGCTGTACGACGGTACTGCTTCTATGCAGCGCATCTTTAGTCTATCCGGCCTCGTCGGTGCTATCTTTGTGATACGACTTGTCATTTACAGCATTGGCTATACGCAGAGCCAAATCGGTGGCGCTGAGGTATCTAAGAACATTCGCCTCGGCCTTGGCGATAAGCTTAGAAAGCTTCCGTTATCCGGCTTTACGGAAAAGCGCGAAGGGCAATACATCAATATTATGACAGCAGATGTCAATAGTTATGAGCAGATTCTGACGCATAAACTTGCCTCTCTTGTGAAAAACGGGATTCTATCCGTAATCGTGCTTTCCTTTATCGGTGTTCTGTATTTTCCGGCTGCGGTCATCCTACTGTTTTCTCTTCTTCTGTTGCTCCCCGAAATGTGGCTGTCGTTTCGAATTGTGGGAAAGTACGGTAAGGAAAAGAATGCCGTTACGGCCGAGGCGGTAGGACAAATCGTCGAGTACATCGACGGAATTCAGACCTTCCGGGCCTATGGAATGGGCGGCACTAAAAACAGAAACACAACAGCTGCCCTGCGGAAATTCAGCACAGTCAGTTATCAATATGAAGCACACGGGATTCCGGTTAATTTTGCTTTTAACATTGTAAATTGGCTTACCGTTCCGCTGATTATGTGGATTGGATTCATCCCATGGCAATCCGGAGCCATCCACGCAATCAATTTCCTGTTTTTGTGCATGATGCCGATGGTTTTAGCAAAGCTGACCGCTGCAATTTCAGTTGACATGTTCAGTTACAGGAATCTCCTGATTTCAAAAACAAACATCCGGAATGTGTTGGCCGCAAAGGAAGAAGCGAAAAGCAAAGATATCTTTTCGCCTAAAGAGCACGGCATCTCCTTTCGTGATGTGTCGTTCTCTTATGTGCGGGGAGAACCTGTTCTTAAAAAAATGAGTTTCGCAATACCGAATCACAAGCTAACCGCAATCGTGGGTGACTCCGGATCAGGCAAATCAACAATCCTGAATCTAATTGCAAAATATTATGATCCGGAAAGCGGGGACATTGACATCGGCGGGCAATCGATCCGCCATGTCAATGCGGAAGATGTACTGAATATCATCTCTATGGTCGATCAGGACACCTTTTTGTTTCATGAAACAGTACGGGAGAACATACGCCACGCAAAACCTTCCGCTACGAATGAGGAAATAGAAATCGCCTGCAAAAAAGCGAACTGTGACACATTTATACGAAAAATGAAAAAGGGATATGATACTTCCATCGGAGAAAACGGCAATCTGCTTTCCGGCGGTGAACGACAGCGACTTTCGATTGCTCGGGCCATATTGAAAAACAGCCCGATTCTGCTTCTGGATGAGGCAACTTCCTCTTTGGACATTGAGAATGAACTCGCTGTCAAACAGGCAATTTCAAATCTGCTGCAGGAAAACAAGACCGTTGTGATGATTGCTCATACCTTGTCTGTTATAAAAAATGCCGCTCAAATCCTCGTCGTGGCAGACGGAAAAGTTGCGGAGTCCGGGACCCATGAGCAGCTTTTGAACCTGGGAGGTAAATATACCGCTATGTGGAATGCCGAACAGGCAATTACGGCCTGAAAAACTTAGTCTAAATCCGGAAGTCAAAAAAAGCTGCCGCAATACTGCGGCAGCTTTTTCATTCTCAGTGGCATCCACTCCACCTGAACTCGCGTTTGTTTTCACGCAATCCTGTTTCAAACAAATTATTCTTCAATCAGAATGGTCTTCTTCTCCGGCAAATTTGCCTCTGTCTTCTTCGGGATGCTGAGTTTCAGGACACCCTGTTCAAACTTGGCTTTCACATCCTCTTCTTTCACATGTGTGCCCACATAGAAGCTTCTCTGCATAGAACCCGAATAGCGTTCCTGCCGAATCAGCTTACCATCCTGATCCTTCTTCTCTTCGTCCAGCCCCTTTGCGGCACTGACCGTGAGATAACCGCTGTTCAGCTCCACCGCGAGCTCTTCTTTCTTGAAGCCCGGCAGATCAATGTCCAGCTCATAGCTGTCCTCTTTCTCATGCACATCGGTCTTCATCAACATTCTCGCGCGGCGTCCGTACAACTTCCGCTCCGTCTGATCTGCCCCTTTCAATGCCGGGAAATCAAACCAATCATCAAACAAATTATCACCAAACAGGCTAGGTACTAACATACTCTTTACCTCCTTCATTATCTTCCTTCATTATCTCCGACCGTACGGCCGGATGTCATTCAGGGGAAAGAGGGTTCACTCTTAATCGCTTACTCTCTGTTCCTCTTTACAGTGCCCATTATACCTCCTTTGTTAGCACTGTAAATAGGTGAGTGCTAAGTATTATGTGAACCTTTTGTGAACACTTTTAAACCAGACTTTCGGCCGCGGCAACCGCCAGAACACCGCAAACCAGACTCGACAGCACATAGAGCAAGGCTATGGTCTGATTTCCTTTTCCGAGCAAGGTCTCTGTCTCCAGCGCAAACGAAGAGAAGGTCGTAAAACCGCCGCAAATCCCCACCTTCAGAAACAAGGTGACACGCGGATTGAGACTTGCTCTTGCACTCAGCGCCGCAACCAGCCCGATTACAAAGGCACCCGCCACATTGATACAAAAGGTTTTTAGTGGGAACCCGTTCTGCGGATTCAGCGGCAAAAGACCGATTAGATAGCGGAGCACTGCGCCGATTGCTCCGCCCATAGCTACAATGATACCATTCAGCAAAAGAGACTTCCTTTCATCACGATGAAACAACTCATCATTTTCACCCAAGCGGCATTACATCGAATCCCGCAAAGCAGTGGGGCGGCATCCCACCGGACACCGCCCCAAACATCAAGTCGGAACATTTACAGCTGATACAGCTTTGTATACTTCTCTTCGATGTAGTCGAGGAAGTAGTTCACATCAAAGTCCTCGCCCGTGACCAGCTTCATGAGTTCGGGCGCGTCATAGCGGCAGCCGTACTTGTGGATGTGCTCCTTTAACCAGCCCATAACCACATCGTACTGATTGTTCTCGAGCAGCTTGTCCACGTCCAGTTCCTTCCGCATGGTGTGCACGAACTGCGCCGCAAATGCCGTGCCGAGCGCATAGGTCGGGAAGTAGCCGAAGCTGCCGCCGGACCAGTGCACATCCTGCAGGATGCCGACCTTCGCATTCGGCACATCGACACCGAGGTACTCCTTATACTTCGCATTCCAGGTCTTGTCGAGGCCTTCGGTCGAGATGGTTCCGTTAAAGAGCCCCTTCTCGATCTCATAGCGAATCAGGACATGCAGCGGATAGGTGAGCTCATCCGCCTCGGTGCGAATAAAGGAAGGCTTGGAAGCATTGACCGCTTTCAAAAAGTCCTCAAGACTCACATCGCCGAGCTGTTTCGGGAACTGCGCCTTGAGCTTCGGGTAGTGGTAGCGCCAGAAAGCCTCGGTGCGCGCCAGATAGTTTTCGCAAAGACGGGACTGGGACTCGTGCATGCCGGAAGAAATGCCCTCCGAGAGTATCATGCCGTCGTACTTCGGGTCCACATCGTGCTCATAGTACGCATGTCCCACCTCATGCACGGTCGAGAAAATCGCAGAGACCACGCTGTTCGGAACATACTTGGTTGTGGTGCGGCAGTCGTTCTCGCAAGTCCAGGAAGTAAACGGATGCTCGGACTCATTCTGGTAGCCCCAGGAGGGATCAAAGTGCAGATAGGTAAGAAGCTCATTCATAAATTTCTTCTGCTCTTCGACCGGGTACTCGAGGTGCAGGAAGTCCTCGCGAATCTGCTTTGCCGCCGTCACCTTGCGGATTAACGGAACCAGACGCTCTTTCAGCGCCGCAAAGAAGGCATCGTACTTCTCTTCCGTCATTCCGGGCTCAAAGTCATCCAGCATCTGATTGTAGACCGAGAGCTTGCTGTCGCGGTAGCCGTAGAGCTTCTTCTGGCTCTCGATGACCTGCTTTAAATAGGGCTCAAAAATCGAGTAGTCTGCCTTGGACTTTGCGAGTATCCAGGCATCAAAGGACTCGTTGCAGAGCTTCCGGTAGGCTACATACTCGTCCTTCGGAATGCACATCGTGTCCATGACGCTCTTATAGTAGAGCTGCACGGCGCGCTTATCCTCCGCATCGACCTCCGGATCATCCTTTAACTCCTTTAAGAGCGCAATAATCTCCGGGTCGGTCTCGAGACTGAAAAGCTCGCCCGCGAGATACGAGGATCGCTCATCGCGGTAAGCCGCACCGGCGCTCGGCGCGACCGTCTGCTTGTCAATATCGATGATATTGAGTGCCATACTGTAGGCAGAGCATTTAAAAATCCAATCGCGGTACTGTTTCAGTTTTTCCTGTGTCGTCATAGATGCTCCTTTCGAGGTAAATGTGAATCGTATCGAGTAAAATCCGAACCCTGGGTTCGAACTTGAAGCCTTAGCTTTTCCCCGCCTTCGCGAGCAGCAAACTCTCTATCATAACGCCGAGCAAGGACTGCGCCGAAACGGTAAAATCAGGCGCCGTGATTCGCTCGTTAAAATAGGCAACCCCGCGGTCATGGTCGAGAAAGCCGTTCCGAACCAGGTACTGTTCCGCCTCATCCAGCGTGAAGGCCGCCTCGCGTAAGCTTTCATCGGAAAAACCGTTTGCGTAGTGCACGCTCTTCATGATGCGCTTTAACTTGGTCGCCGGATAGCGTTCCGAGAGCGCCGTCCGCAGACGGGATACCAGCGCTAAAAAGTCCTCTGTTTCCGACGCGGGTGTATGAAGCGCGGTCTCGGGGAGGATATTTTCCTCACAGAGGTGCCGCAACAGTCGAAGTGCCTGCGTCCGCAAGAGATCCGGCTCTCCCATCTGTGACTCGATATTCCGAATGAGGGAGATGTCCGCGGGAAGCCAGGGCACTGTATATAACTCGGCTTTCGTGAGCCATCGGCCGTCCTCGGCTTCCAGTAGCTTCGGCGCGCCGCCCGAAAGCTCGCACCAGAAGCAATCCATGGAGAGATGAAACGCCGGGTAATCGTACTCGACGGTCTCGATCAAATCGCCGAGTATGATATTCACATCGAGTTCTTCTCTGATTTCCCGCCGAAGCGCCTGCTCTGCACTCTCTCCGGGCTCCACCTTTCCGCCCGGGAATTCCCACTGTCCCTTGAATTCCCCGTATCCTCTGGCTGTCGCGAATATGCTCTGTTTCTCCCGCAGCGAATCACAGATGACAGCTGCGACTACTTTGACTGTTTTCATAACTTCAGTCTATCATGTTCTGCGCCAATAGCAAGACAGGGGCAGGCTCATTCGACATCATGCGCTAAAATACGAGCGGAAGGTAGCCTCATGATTCGTTTGAACTTCGGCATTCTTAGAATTTGCCGTAATACAAGCAAATTTTGTGTAATACCCCAAATAGTTGCCAAGAGAAAACCGAAAAAGATTGCTTCCACGATGATTTACCAACGAGATTATTCTTGCGTCCGTAGCAAAAGAGCCCTGCTAGCCGTAACCCACAGCTTGCAGAGCTCTTCTGCACACATAGCTCCTGTTAGGAACTTCTCACAGCAACTTTTCCGTCCACTCCTCTTCTTTGAACCCCGTCAGCGCGAAGTTCTCTCCCACCAGCAGCGGCCGCTTCACCAGCATGCCGTCGGTCGCGAGCAACGCAAACTGTTCGTCCTCGCTCATTTCTCTCAGCTTCCCCGAAAGACCCATTTCCCGGTAAGGAATGCCGCTGGTATTCCAGAAGCGTTTTAACGGAAGACCGCTCATCGCATGGTACTTGCGGAGCTCCTCTTCACTCGGGTGATTTTCTTTGATGTCAATCAACTCATACTTGATGCCCTTATCATCCAGCCACTTCAAGGCTTTCTTACAAGTGCTGCAGCGGCTGTAGCAATATACTTTCAACATTCTTATCTCCTCCGACTTAACCTTTGTTTTTCCTCACTGTCACTGTTCCGATCATGATTCTGCCTCTCCCGCCATTTTCATGTATCGCTCCAGTCGAGTAAGCATTTTGTCCAAGCTAAAGTAGCCCGCTTCTCTTGCGACTTCCGTCCCATCAATCACGGCGATGACCGTCGGCACGGACAGAATCCCCTTCTGAGCCGCCTCCTCCTGATGATCTTCAATCGGAAGATAGCGATAAATCACCGTAGGATGCGCCTGCTGCCATTCCTCAAGCTTGCGTCTGATTGCTACGCAAGGCGCACAAGTCTCCGCGCCGTATTGTTTTATCTCAACCGTCATATTCCAACCGTCATCCGCCTAAAAAATGCCGCTCTCACTCCGCAATCCGATACACCGAATCGCCGCTATTCCTGATATGTGGATTGGCGAGTTTCCTCCACCAGCGATTCCGGCAATCTATCAACCCAGTTCTCCCCGCTGTAGTTCTCAATCTGATTCACAATCCTCGTTAAGAACCGATCCAACAGCTTGTTTTCTTCTCTTCCTTCCGCAAACCAGACATTGGCCTGACCGAAACCGTAGGAGGCTCCCGTCTGCCTTCTCGGAATCTTCCACATAACAGGCCTTCTCTCTTGAACCGGAAGCAGCACGCAATTTTCCTTCGGGGCAAGCGCATTGTAGAGAAAGGCAGCCTCCCCTCCGTCTTCCGTCTCAAATATAACCTCCTGATAATAGCGATATACCGTGGCATCACGATACCAGCCGACAACCGAGGTGAAATTATGGAAGGGGTGTGCGGCGCAGTAAATCACCAACACATCCTCGACAGACTCCGATGCCCGATTCGCTTCGCAACCTTCCAATCTTTCGATGTGTAAAGCCTGATCTTTTCCGCTGCGGCTCATCTTGGTAACAACAAAGCCGGTACAAACTTCCGTAATTTTTCCGTTTTTATCCTCATGAGTAAACGGAGCAAAATTAAACAGCTCGGATCCATACTGATTTTCATCCACGAAGCTTCCGCCCCCTACAGGCTCATCTTCACCCTCCCAGAATCCCTTGTAATATCGCATCCAGGCAATATTACAGAACAGTATTCTCATCCGCTTTCTCCTTTACAATCTCAGTTTGATTGTATCTTTTTGACCTTACAATTCCCTGTACCGTCCCTGTCCGGCCCGCTGCCACAGAATCCTTGAATCCAAGGCGGTTTACAGAGACTTTCCGAAAAAAAATCCCGAGCTGACTCAATCCGCTTTTTATCCGCTACATGGCAGTGCCTTTAATAACTCCGCCTCTCTTGGTAAAACCTGCTTCGCCTCCATGACTTCCGACAGCTCCCTTCGTTGCCGCTCCGAAATACAGACTCTTCCCTCCTCTTGCACGAGCGAACAACACTGACGAACGGCAACTCCGATGTGAGATAAGGTCAATTGATCTCGTTTCTTCTTTAACACCTCAACAAAGATATCCCAGACAAAGGACTCTCTGTAAATCCAAAAAAAAGATGCTATCCCCTGCAGCACCTTGGGATGCATCTGTGTTTTACGCAGCCCTTGGACATACGCTTTGCTCTGTTCTTCAAATTTGCGGACTTTGTCTTCCGTGATAAGACTCGACTCCGCCCGATACAAATGACTCAGGTGGATGTAGCGAGCACAAAAATTTTGCAAGGTGTAGAGATGTGTCCACAGAATTTCCGGCTCTGTTTCTTCAGCGATTGACGAAAAAAACGCCTCCTGATTTATGAGAAACCACTCCTTAATAGACTTGGTATCCTTCGTGCCGAGCTCCTTACAGGCCGCTCTCATGAAAACAGTCGCTGCCCGTTTTCGCTCCTTACAATCGGGAGTCTGTAGCTGACTTAAAGCCTCGTCCAGGAAATCTTTTGTATACTTCATAAGCCCATTATAACTCCGTCGCCCGCAGCCAGCACTCTGATGTGTTCCCGGTGCTTTCTTTCTCGGATTTTCCCGGGCACTCAAGAAAACAGAATGAATCGATACTTTCCTTTTCCCTGACCGCTGACCGCTTCCACCATGCCGCTCTTTCGCAATTTCATCAGAAGTTCGGACGCTCCGGAAGCTTTTAAACCAAGCACCTTCATGACTTCTGTTCGTCCGAAAACCGCCCCCTCCGGGAATGCTTCCCTAAGTTTCCGTATGTTTCCGGCTGTTTTTGGCAAGAACTCGGCCATAATGTCCGGTTTCGCTGCTCCAATGTCCGGTTTTGTCCCGTCAATGTCCGGTTTTGCTTCCCCAATGTCCGGTTTCATTGCCTCGTCGTTTGACCAACCGATATGCAAGGTCCGGTTCCGAAGCGGGTGATGCTCATCCAACAAGAGATTGCGCAGAAAGAGTTCCAGAAATGCTGTCGTCTCATGAATTCCTATTTTTAGATCGTTATAATTTGCCCGCACAAGCGCATTCCGAAAATACCACGCATTTTCGGCAAAAACGTCGTTCGTAACCTCAAACCCTAAGGTTCTCAGATATTTGATAAAGAATACCGCCGTCACCCTGGTGTTTCCCTCTCCGAATATATGAATTTGCCAGAGTCTCGAAAGAAATCCCGCGAGATGGCAAATCGTCTCATCCATCGACAGACCCTTGTACGAGAAGTTTCTTTCTTCGGAAAAATCATAGTCCAGGGTTGCTCTCAGTTCTGTTGCACTGCCGTACAGAACGCTTGCACCATCTAGAACCCATTCCTGTTTGGTAATGTTATAGTCCCTGAGGCGCCCCGCATGCGAATAAATTCCCGCAAATAATTTTCGGTGGATTGAAATGTATTCCTGCGGTGTAAAACTGAACGCCTTTTCCAAAAGAAGCTCCGCAATTCTGACAGAAACCTTATCCGCTTCCTCCGTGCGATCTTCGAAAGTACGAGGAGGGTGCTCTTCATAGTAGCTCTGTAACAGAGCCTTGGCCTCTTGAAAGGATATCTCGCCTTTAATATTGCGGACAGCCGTCCGCAACAAATAGTCGGAGGTTTTAAGTCCGTCTACTGCCTGAAGACCGATTCCGGTCTGCCATGCATAGCTCTTTTCACGTTTGCCCGGCTCGGAATCCCGCATATATTCTTGAAACGGATCCTGGTTCACAGTTCTTCCCCCCTCTCACAAAAAGCTCAATCAGGCACTACTCCTCAATTCGATAAATCCGATCCCCGCAATTCCAGAGATACATGATTGCGGATACCGGTGCTTTTTCGGCTTCCCAAAGCCACCCGCTATAAGTGGTCGTATTGCCAAAATAGCCCTCGGTCACGATTTCAAATTCCGCATCCGGAAACGCATCCATAAACTCCCGCAGAGAAAGGGCTCTCCCGGTAAAGCGCCCCTCTCCCAGCGTTTTATTGAATATCAGCGCGCGGCACAAGTCCAAGTCACACCCCTCAAAGCGAAATTCACCCGGGCATTCCACTTCCTCGCCTTCGACGAATCGAAATATACGGTCGAGCTTAAACGTCAGGGTCTTATTATGGAACTTAATGCCGCATACCCGACTATTTTGAAGGCTTTTATCGATGTGCCTGCTTCTATCCTGTATATAGTCCATCCGCTTCCTCTGTCAGCGCCCTCTGTGCTTCTCTTTTCGCTTCTGCTGTTTTAACAAAAACAGGCGCTCCGCTTTTGCCTGCTTTTCTTCTCTGTTCTTTTTCCTGCTTTCCAGGCGCTTCTCTTCATGCTGCAGTTTTAGCTCCTGCTGTGACTTTGTCCCGATTCCGACATGTTGCATTTGTCTCTTCGCATCACGCTGTGCTGTCTTCGGGTTCTTCTTTGCTTCTCTTCGTTCCGTCGGCACAGACTGACTGAAGCGCAGCTCATAAAAATGTCTTTGTATGAAACCGGCGATTTCATAGTCCTTGGGTTCCGCCCCGAAGGTGATTTTTGCTGCCGATAACTGTCCGCCCGCAATCCGCTCAATTACGCCAACCCAAAACGGATCGGCAAAATAAACCGTCAACTTGATAACTACTTTGTCCATGACAATCCCTCCTAAAATTCAACTCATGAACAAAGAACGGACAACCCGGAGGGCAGGTTACTTACCACGGCTATGCCGTGACGGCCGGGCTACCTACCGGCTCTGGCATACATTGCTGTACGCGTTGCGTTTTTATCTTTGTTATTTTTTATCGAGCTCGTCAAGTTCCCTTGTATTCTTCCGTGAGCTCATCCGCCAAATACATATCACTCATGCAATGTAAATCCGATACACCTTCATGTAGCAAAGGGTACAATTCGGACTTGTAAAAGAAATCCGTCGCTTCATCCAATGAGATATGATTTTTCTCGGCAAAACACGCTATGACTCGTGCGAATTTCTTTTGCAATAAAACAGGACTCGCTTTCATATCTTTTCGCACCCCATATATCTTAAGCAAGTAAGCGCAGCGTCTGTTCTGAAGGCAATCTGCATGTTTGGTTTTTCATACCGTAACCTTTTAATTGCCTCCGTCTTATCAATCAAATTCTCGAAATACAGTTCAACCGTATTAAATACCTGGTCATTTGCAATACCACCACAAACCGCATCGTAATCAGAACTATCCTTCCCGCTTCTGCATGCAAGTATAAATTCAAGCCACTCTTCGGAATAGGAATCAAATCTCAATACCTTGAGCCGCTGAAACAGCTCCTCATCGAATATGTAATTCGATATAACTCCTTGTTTTCCCCTTTTGACAAACTTCCCGCACCATTTTACTGCTTGCTCACGAATGGACGTCAGGTAAAACCCTTTTCCAAAGTCAAGATTCGGTCGCGAGTGTAGCAAATCCGGATTTTCGATTGCAAGATAAGAGCCATGATAAAGAATCATACTTCTACACCTCTTTCCTTCATGACTTCCAAGATATCATCCACAATATATTCTTTACTTTGCGTGTGAAGTATCTCATATTCCGGCACAATATAGGATTTTAAAATATCGCTTTTTTCCGTCAGTGCTCGATAGACACTCTGCGCATCCGTATGCAGAGCCACTGCGAGGTTTTCGATACAGAAGACTACAAACTCCAGTTCATTCTTTGATGCTATCACCTGCGACATTGTATTCCTCCCTCACTTCTACACCCCTCTACGGCAACGCTACGTCTCCACAATGAATGCATTCCCCCTATTAACTTTCTCCCTTTTGGGGTTTCTGATTCTAAATAACAATGCCGAAGCAATAACTAAAGAAGAGTCCTGCTGCTATGGCCGAACAAAATAAAATGGCAAAGAGGAATAACACACTCAGAATAACATGTCTTGCTAAATGGTTTTTTCTATTTTTCTTTCCATCTGTCAATGCAGCAGACACCAGCTTTTTGTCTTCTCCCGACATTGTTCTTTCTCCCTTGTAAGAGACCTAACTCATTCCAATGTCTACTTATAAATACTATGCAGAATGAGGTAGCTTTCTAATTTCATGGATTTCCCTGACTTGCAACGCGCAGATGACAAGTTGATCTAATACAATTACGATCATCAAAAAAGAACGAAACTTCAGAAATAAAAGCATCAGTATAAATCCAAGCGTCAAGATCCCGTTGCACAAAATTCGTCCAGTGGTATTCTTAAGATCGCCCCTGCTGTAGGGCAGGTTCTGATGCTTTTTTAAAGAAACTTTCCCTAAAAAACAGGAGATGAGGGAAAGCGCAAAAACAACGCCTGCCATCACCGCGATAAAAGGCGCCAGGGCTGAGATGACCGCTCCCGGAGCCTGCATAAGGATAGGGATGAGCACCATATCGACGTTGGGAACCGATGTCCGGGCATACCGCGCTCCCCATATGCCAAGAGCTGATACACCTGCTGCAATCAAAGCACCAAAACAGCTATGAACCCATTGAAGATGGTCCCAATCCATATCCAGTTCCTGACTTTTGCCATCAGCAGTTCCTTTCCAGCAACTCAATTTTTCCTAATTTGCAACAAACAAAAATCACTTAGATAGTATAACAAATTGACAGATCACAAATCTATGAATGTGAGTGGTGATAGAAGCAAATCCTTTCAGGATACCTTCATTCACGTAGTAGAACAGCTCTTTTCCCTGTGGCGGTCGGGTAAAGGATAAACAGATAGCGAAGAAATTATTAAATTAACACAGAATACCATGAAGGCTGGAAGAAGATCATTCCAGACCCTCCAGCCATTGTGTGATCTCATTCAGAGCCAACTGATGATTCCCGATCTGACAATGCTGTTCGCCGCCTTCCGCCTGTGTGAAGACACACTTTTTTACCGACCTTGCATTTGGCAGACTGCTCTGAAGTCGTTCAAATTGGTCTATGGGAATATAATGATCTTTCTCTCCGGCAAGAAGCAGGCAGTCCTGTGTGATCCTGTCGCAAACGCCTCTCAGGGTATGCTTTTGTACTTCCTGATAAAAGCGGTACGGGCTTTTCGTATGGGTGATATATTGACCTTGCGATAGTGCCCAGTCCGCCAGAACGCTTTTATGCATGGCAAACCGGACCAGATGATTCACCAGCTTTTCTTGTTTGTGAGCAAATACCCAGCGGATCAGCCTGCGCAGGATCGGAGGGAAGACGTTTGTCATGATCTCTAATCCATCATCCGCGACATCATAGGCGACAGCCGCAGAGATTCTTTTTTCAAAGGCTGCAGCACGCATCACAAAATATCCTCCCCAGGAAATGCCGATCATCGGGCAGTGGTTGATCTGATAATAATCCAAGACACATTTTGTGGGTTCTTCCCATGCATAGGTTAGTGGCAAACCATACTTAAGTGTTTTCCCCTGCCCATCGCCCTCAAAGAAAAGAAGCGTATACCCCTGGTCCAGCAAACCGAGAGTGGCCGGTATAAATTCCTCTATAAAGGAATCATACCCGCCGCAGACCAATAAGATCTTTGTATTGGTCTGCTCGCCTACCTTAACAGAATGCAGGAAAGCGCCCTTGTAGGGAATATCACAAATGGTATAAGGGATATGCAGAACGTCAAACGCTTTATAAAAATTTTCTATCGCCTTTTCATACATCCGATCTTTTTCCGGATGCGTCTCTTTCAGGAAAAACTCTGCCATCCGGTAGGCATAAGCGGCATGCATGTACCGATTTTTCTGTTCTGCCCTCTGTCCGATGTTTCGCCAGGCAGAAAACCATGTGTCCAGATTCCTTACACCAGACAGGGCTGTGACGATTTCATCATGATCTCCCGCCACTTCTCCATAGGTCAATACCCGGTTGATCTGGAAATTCAACTGCTGAATGGGCGTTATCTGTTCATATGCCATTTCCCTACCTCAAAACTTCCATATTTCCGTATGGGGATGCAGACAAAAAGTTGGACAGGTAACAGACAATTCTTTCCTATATCCCTATCCAAACTGGAACTTTTTCTATAATCGACTCATATAGAATTTATCAGTTCATTAATTGTAGTAAAATCATCTAAACACTCCATGTAACGACTGCCAGAATATACGATTTATATTTTAACCGCTCGCAATAATAAGTAACCCTCTCTGTACAATTCCAACTATATAACCGCCTAACATGGTGTATGAATTCGCACTTAAGTCAACTAAAAAAATAGCTAATATTCCCAATTCTTATTCTGATAAATGCAATCTAGCATAAATTGTAGGATAGTCGTTGATAGTTCGGACTCTCTAAGTGTTTTCATTCCGTTAACTGGCTAAACCATATTCCCAATTATCAAGGCAATACCCAGCCATATAAAAAAACAGTATGTCAAACTAACAGCAATAGCTGACAAAACGAAACAACTATCCGACAGAAAACTAACCGCTTCCGCCAAGTTATCGCCCTCTATGCTTCTCTTTTTCCTGTTTTTCCCTCTTCGTTCTCTTCCAAACATTTCACTTAAAGCTGCGGTATTAGCGTCCGCCCGGTGAGGAAAAGCTTGTCGACAGACTTATGGCTGACGGCTTCTTTCCATATCGATTACCGCGTAATTCGACTTCGGCATCGAAGATAAAATATTCCCAGTAAGGTCAGATTTAAAATCGTCACTACGATACTTGCTTCGATTTTGTATGCCCCGCCCGATAGCAGTTTGTTTGCGGAAGCCGTCATATTCAAGACACTCGGATAGTCATCTGCCAGGCTAACACCTCCGAGTATTAATGCCCCGATGATATTCCATATCGCATGCGCCATGATAGGTGCAAGTATCGTTTTCTCCGACTCATATATCGCTGTCGCAAAAAGACTCATTGTAACAACATTGATGACCGGAATGATGCCCGCTTCGAATGCGCCGCCGTGTAGCAAGGTAAAAATTGCCGTTGTCACGATTACGGCCGCAGGAATATTGTATTGCTTTTTCAAAAGCTGATAGATGTACCCTCTTACAAGGAGTTCCTGCATGATGACATTTAGAAAAGCTGAGAGTATCCAAAGCCATAAGAGCGAGACTTCATTTTTGCCTGTGATTTCCAGCTGCTTCGAAATAAGCAGAATTGACGAAGCCGCTCCGATCCAAAGAGCACCTGTGACAATTCCTGTCAATGTCCCTTTTCCGATATTTTCTTTTATCGGTATGCTCACGCTTTTCTTCTCGATCAGGTAAAAGACCACAGTAAACAGTAGCAAAGCCACCAACGGAATCATCTCCGCAAAGAATCTCCATATCGCGGGTTGACTGCTCGGAATGTCAATACGCCCGAGCAGCATAATCCACCCGATAAAGAAAACAGCTATTTTCAAAATTGTACTCGATAATTTCTTCAAGCGGATTCTCCTCATGATACTTTGTGTAATGATCCGTCCGGCTCGGCAATACAGCGCCCACTTTTTTGACAGACTCTGCCCTAGAATCGCTTACCGAAAAGCGCTCTGCCTTCCCGATGTGTTCGTTATCCGATTCTCCGCATTTCGCTTCTTTGATTCGGCTAAGCAGTCCTTCGGATTGCAACGCTTCTATACCTGCGTACGGGATAGCAAACAAAGTATCCCGTTTGCCAGAATCAATAAATGAAGCACAATATGATAGAAATCCGGGATTAGGCGCTTTTCACTCACGGGAATGAGCCTTAACGTTCCTCGAAAGCACTCATTGTAGCCTTTCAACTTTTGTTTGGAAGCACCGAATATGGTGTAGTACCAATGGCAGAAAAACTGGATTACAAACCACAACACTAAGATAGCGAACAAAATCCATTTGCCGGTCGGCTGAAAAAAGTAATAACTGATCAGTCCTATGCTGTACAGACAGAGCATGACAAACTCTGCGCTCCGAAATCCCATTCCTTCGACAAGAATTCGTTTCCCGAAGCGCCATGTGATTGTACATCCCAGAAACCATATCCAAAGCAACAATTTCACGAATATCGTTACTGTCACATTCATTGATCTATCTCCACAGAGAAATTTTTGCCGCCTTTTTGAATATCAGTGCCCGACTCTCTCGAGCAGCGCCACCGTCTCCACATGCCCCGAGACACCACTATGAATGTCAGCAGTAAAACTAAACATATCTACCGTGTGCATCCGACCGAATATATCTGCTCATATTAGCTATGCTGCCGAATCAAATTCCCGAATTTTTGAGAGGAACTGATCCATATATCCATGAAGTTCCTCTTCTCGGCGGAGCAACTCGTCAATTGCTTTCTGGTCCAAGCTGTGAGTTAGTGCATCTCTCAACTTTTTAACTGTACGACTGTCGGCTATTTCTTTACCTCCAAATAGGTGCGTTAGAAGATCCTTATCAAAATCATAACCGGCATATTTCAAAGCATACGGAGCCTGCTTCATATTTACCTGAAGTCTATCAGAATGCTCTCCAGTTTTATTGAACTGGTGATCTTCCAGCACAACCTTATAAACAATCTCGCAAATACCAAACTTCTCTTTAAATACAGCTATTTTTTCCTTGATTTCTTTATCAGCATATACTGCTTCAAGCCGTCCGAGTTCAGCTTTAGCCCTGTTTCTCAGCGCGAGCTGTTCTTCTGGTGTTAGCGGTGTTACTGTTTTTGCCATACTCATACCTCTTGCAAACAGATACTAATTTCGCCTAATAACCGTAAGTTTCCTGGTTTCAGGATCAAATTCAGCGACCTTTGTGCTGCCTATCAAGTGTCTATTTGTTCTGTAACAATACTCGGCCAGCCTCTCATTTCTTTTTGAATGGCATGACCGCAGCATTACGTTGTACTTTTCAAAATTGTCTGGAAGGAACGACAGATAAAAAGCTGCTTCATTTGTAAACCCCATCTTTGCGCTCGGCACATTACCTGTTTCTGTCCAGGTATACCGTTTTCATTCGATGGCTATTTTTTTATCCTTATTCACGATATCGAACTTGTGATCCTTCGCCGGATTCCCTATCAGAATCTTAACCTCAAGCTCGAACTCGGATCCGTACTTCTCCCGGAACCATTCCAGAACCGCCGCCTGGAAGACTGCTCCATTCCTTGGATTGTCTGAGTTACTCGTATTTCATTTCCCTTCGATTTATGGTCAGGTACAGTTTCTATGGCACAAGAGGCCGTGACCTATCCATAGCCTCATCATCTGTTTCATATGTCAAATCAAACAAACCGAATAGTTCCTTTTTGACAAGGATTCTTCGGGCTTCAAAAAATGTATCGAAGTCCTTAAGCTCCATAGAAACTCCTGCAGGCTGATAATTAATTGTGTTGCCCGCGCCGATCCATGTAGCCAGTGGAGTTTTATTCTTACTTTCGTTTTCGCCGCCTTCAAGGAACTGAAGATTCGGCAGAAGGTTCCGTTTCCGCTGCCAGTCAGCAATCTTTCCTTCCGAAAGCCCAAGAGCTTTTAATGCTTTTGTCTCAAAACCCACGTGCGGGTGACAATGATCCTGATGGAAGGATACCTGGTTAAGCTTCAGGTTAGGATACAGCAGTGCCAGTAAAACATATGTGTTACGTCCCGTTTCATAATGCTCCAGCCAGTATTCCACATCATCTTTTGATACTTTAAAGTTTCTGCCGCCTGTAAGCGTTACATCCTTGAAAAGGCTAAGCGAGAATTTTGTTTTTCCGCAGTCCAGGCACTTAAGCACATTCCTTGTATTGTTCAAGGCGCTGTTACTTGCAACACCAAACAGCCTCTTTGCCATTGCAACAGACAGGAATTTCTTTACCTCCTTCTTTGAATCAGCGTCTTTAAGCTTGCCGCCCTTAAAGAGATAATAAACAATCGGCATAGTTGCGTTATAAGAAGTCAGGGTTTCATTTGAAATACCTACTGCTGCAAGCACATCCACCATACCCTCTGCTGCTGCACTGATTCCGTCCCATTTATTCCTGATGTCCTCTATTGTCTTCCTCGTTAATGACTGAATCTTTAAATTGGTATTCGCATCAACAAGTACCAATGCGAGCATCATAAGATAGTCCCGATTAAACTGGAATCCGTCACCTTTTGAATTCATGGTCTTCAAAAGATTTTCAACATTATCCTTTCCGGTCTTCCATCCATCAATCAATGTTGAGAAGAGCAAATCAGATTTTGCCAGCTTTCGTCCTGTTGAGTTTACTCTGACAAAGATATCGAGAGCCTCATCATAGTCATTTTCAATTATGCAGTAATAATGAATCAGCCCGCCACCGGAAGAATCGTGAAGCCGCTGAAACAGTACCGACAGATCATGTCGTGATTCTTTACCATAACCTGCGTTAATCAGTTCTTCCAGATATGTATCAAGGTCATCATATGCAACGATCGTCTTGACCTTGTACCAATTTCCGGATTGAGCATCATCCGCTGTCAGAAATGCAAACCTCTTTTTAGGGTTCTCATCATCCTCCTCTGAGCCGTTATAAAAATCGAGATTATAGTACAGTTCACGCGTTGTCCACGATTTCGGATTATCCCAGGCATGTCCGCGCCCCCCCTTGTAGGAAGTGTATGATCCATATAAGGCGATATTAAGCGAAGTGATTCTCTGCTGGCCATCAAGTACAATATAGTAATCCTGTTCATCGTTAAAGAATTCCGGAGCCTTTTCATTCTTTGATTTTCCCTGTGTAAAATCTCGCAGGAAAAAGTAAAGGTTAGGTTTTTCCTCATTCAGCACCTTACGGGAAGTCTTCCACATGATGCAGGAACCAACAGGGTACTCATCTACGATGGATTCAAACAGCCCTTCTATTTCTGTATAATTCCAGACATATTCTCTCTGGATATCCGGTAAAAGCATATTCTGATTCTTCGCATATTTCAAAGCGTCTAAAACGCTCATATCTTCAAATTTGTTTTTTGTCGCCATATGTCAACCTCTTCTATATGTGGTCTAAAATGCTTTATTGGGCATAATCACGCTTAATGTAATTTAGTTCAATGTCCTATCCGAGCTTTTCCATCATCTGCAAAAAGGTCTTATTCACGATCTTCTCCGGATTCTTGATAAGGCTGTTTACATACGAAGGAGAGGTTCCCACCTTTTCCGCAAGCTCCGCCTGAGTGGTCTGTTCCTCTACGCACTTTACCTTTACATCAATTTCAATATTGTTTTCCAGCATACTTTTACCGCCAATTGTGTTGTTCAATTCAATTTCACTAACAGTGAAATTTATTGTACCGCATTTTCTTGGCCGATTGTAAAATCAGGTTGAACAGGTAAACTGAAAAGTCCATAAAGCTTCTCTTTGGTAGAATATATGTGCTCAATCATCATTCACAAGGAGAAGACCCTATGGACCAAGTACATTCTACAACTGAACACAGGAAGGGTAAACATCTTTCATTTGAAGAACATGTTGTCATTCAAACTCGTCTCAAAGATGGATGGACACCCAACAGGATCGCCGGAGAGTTAGGTTGCGCGTCAAACACCGTTCGTAACGAGATCAAACGCGGTACCGTCACTATGATCTTCTTGAAAAGAGCGCTTTCATCTCTTATGTAGAAGAGCACTTCTTTGAAGACGCATGGTCGCTGGATGTCTGTGCCCACCGCGCTCTGAAGGATGGAACGTTCACCAGAGAGCAGATCGTCTGCACGAAAACACTTTACGGCTACGCAGATCTTGGGCTACTGAATATCAGAAACATTGATCTTCCGGAAAAGCTGCATCGCTCACCCAAAACAGCATGAGTTCGCGAAAACAAGCGAGTTCTGGGCAGAAGCATCGAGGAACGGCCAGCCAGCATCGAAGATCGTACGGAGTTCGGACACTGGGAGGTGGACCTGGGCATCGGGTCAAAAAGCGGTAACGATGACGCGCGACTTACTATGATTGAGCGGAAGACCCGCGAATACCGGATGATTCGCATACCGAGCCGCGATCCGAACGGAGTCATGGAAGCGATTCGAGAGGTCAGATCCCAGTACGACGAACACTGGGATGATGTCTTCAAGA
This sequence comes from Stomatobaculum sp. F0698, assembly GCF_030644385.1. Classification (GTDB taxonomy): domain Bacteria; phylum Bacillota; class Clostridia; order Lachnospirales; family Lachnospiraceae; genus Moryella. Next base: position 1,702,236 of record NZ_CP130060.1, read on the forward strand.
CGATCACCACGGACAACGGCTCCGAGTTCTCACTGTTGTCTGGACTGGAGGACCTGAGCAATACACTGGTCTATTTTGCCCATCCGTATACCTCTTGTTTTATTTTCAGCTTTCCATAGACTATGACGACATGTCTTTAATATAGTCATGGAATATCATTGTCTCTATTGCAGGAGTATTAGAGGCAAACGCTGCCTGCTCAATTCCATTTGTAATCAAAAGCCTCTCCCATAGCTTTGGATATTTCTCAAAATCAAATCGATTATCACCAAGGATAACATATTCATCTATTTCGGTATGTTCTTTCAGGTAATCAATAATTCCCTGTCCTCTGTTGTTCCAATGATCTTTTGTGGTTCCGGAAATCTCAAGTTTATGTTCCCTCAACTTTCCATTCAGATACTGAAGATCATCGCCTATCCTTTTATTCTTCCAATCTGATGTCAGTACAATGTCTGCACCGCCATACTTTTTGATGGCACCGGCAAGGATTGCTATTCTCCTGTCATCTACGCCTATATGACCGTCAGGAGATGCTACACACGTCTTTATTGTATTCAGCACACCATCTACATCCAAAAATACTGCAAAACTCATTTCATCGCGCCTCCTTCGTGAAGAATTAACCCCATGGCAACAATTTGATTTCACTTATATTATGGAGAAATCGAGCAACTCTACCGCTGGTTGAGTTTTTGAAACACGGCTCCCCGCCGCCGATGATGGCAGTGTGGGAGCCTTGGTCTGTTTTCTTTAGTTCTTTTTCTTCGGCGCAGGTAGCTCAAAATACATCGCTTCAAGCAGTTCTGTTAGGAACTCCTTATTGTCAACGTCATCAACGAGTAGCATTTCCTTTGCACCGTCATACGGCGGTTCCATATCTGCATTCGGCATCATAGCCACAGCGGACTTCGTAGGCTTCACGAGAAATCGGTCATCATAAATGCCGCCGACAATCTTGCCGCGATAATAGATGATGAATTCGCCCATCATCGCCCGGTAAGATACATCGTTCAGTTCAGACAACTGCTCTAATATGAAATCCAAGTATTCTTTGCTTGATGCCATATAACAATTCCTCCAACATCTATAACAGACACTCAACTCCCCAACATCTAACTTGGCAACTCAACTCTTTGATATCTAATCCGGCAACTCAACATTCACACCTTTAACCGGAGTTATTCTTGGAACTGCCAAAACCCGAAAATCGCCCGAAATCAAAGACTTTTGAGCCTCTTATGTGTCTTTCCTTGGCATCAATACTACCGTCTCAACATGGCTCGAGGCGATAGCAAGTACGTCAGGTGCCTTCGGTCGTAAACGGAAACTGTTCAATCGCCAAAATCCGCCCTTTGGTCGTTCGTGTTAACTGGTCAAGACGGATTTTCGTCATTTGGTCGTCAACGGGAAGTGGTTAACACTTCTCTGACCGTTGCCGCAAATTCCTCCGGCGATGAATATTGAAGATTATGACCACACCCATCTATAATCTCCATTCCCTTGTCCACTGCAGATATTTCTTCAAAATATGCTTGTACAGAATCCACCGGACATATCCAGTCGCATGAGCCTGACACAAAATATACAGGCATATCATATTCCTTGCTTCGGGCATCGGCATCGAAGTCAAAAGTGTATTCAAACAATTGCCTGTTGAGATTCCAGTAATCTTCAATATCGCCGAGCTGCTTCAAAAACCATCGGAAATCATCTACTCCAAAATATGGTGACCTGACAGCAAGCATCGTTGCCTTATCCGGAACTGCTACCGGATGATATTTAGAAGTAAGATGCCGCAAACTCATCATATTTGAAATGCTGTCGTCTTGCCGGAATGCTTCAAATGCCTCTTCAAGTTCTGTTGTATCATCGCCTTCAGCCTTGGCTTTGTACAGAGCATCTTCATAACTGTAAATGTCCATCTTTTCAAGTGAAACAACCTGTGCTGCTCCGATATACGCAGAAACCTTTTCAGGATGCAATTTGACATATTCGCTTCCGAGAATTGTGCCATACGAATGTCCAAGAATGATTACCTTATCCTTGCCAAATCGATTCAAAGCATAATCTACAAGATTATCAAGATCTTCCAGTGCCTGGCTGAAACTTGCGGTTTCGTTCTGAGAATCATCATTCAAATTATGGAAGTATGTCCTGCCGCATCCTCGCTGATCCCATGCCACAAAGGTATAATCATCAAGGAGAAAATCTGAAAAACCGTAAGTGGTATATGCATCTGGCGATGATGGGCCTCCGTGCAGATAAATGATTACAGGATTCTCCGTATTCATCCCTCTCATCTGGACATATTGTTCCTGCCCGCCAAGCATAAGATAGTCCGCCTCATCTACCCCGCTTTGAACCAACTTGTAGTGCCGCAAGAAATTGATATTTCTGTTTCCTATGACGAAAAGAAATATTAATACAATAACTATCCCAAAAGCAGCTAAAATCCATTTCAGTATCCTGAACGGCAATTTTCTCTTCCGCTTTCCATAAACTTCATTCCTATGCAAAATATGAATTTCAATATGTCCTATTCCAAGTATGATTGCAGAGATAAGCATCGGTGCATTGCTTCCATATATTCCAAGCAGAAAGAAAGTTATCACCGGCAGAGAGGCTTCCGGAACCTTAAACCCGATCAGACTTCTATAGAATTCCTTCATCGACTTCTCGCTTCGAAAGTATCTGATCCAGTAAATCTCATATAAAACCATAAAAAGGAAGGACAGCACCAGCCATCCAGCCCAGTAAGTCTTACGGATATTAAAATCTGAAAACACCAGCGCACAGATACACACCAAAATTTCTCCTATCCGTTCAAGTGTCATCAGAAATTTATTCTCATTTCCTGCGTACTGTTCATATCCAACCGGCCTGTTCTTTGCCCACACAATATTCGGAATAAACAGCATGAGCAGATAAATCAGTCCCACATATGAAAAGCCAAAATGAAACATTTATCTTATACCGTCCTTAATCTATTTACATGATTCTTCATCAGAGCACCTCCCAGTGTCCGTAGCGTTTGCCACCAACTCGCTCTATTTTTCAATTATTTTTTTATTTATCCAATGCTCTGTAAACAGTCCTGAATTCTGTTCCAGTTTCCTGAGACATTTGCGCCGCTGTTGCGTCAGGATTGTTTTGGATAAGGTCAATAATCTCCATTTCCAAACTGCCACCCAAACTGCCATCTGGCAGTTTAGAATCTGGCACTTTGGCACTTTGGAGAGCATTAAACTTCATCATGATATCCTCGCCGTGGACGATATATTCCGGCTCATCTGCTCCAAGTGCCTTACATGCATCACATATTTTCTGAATGCCTCGCCCCCAGCTCTCAACGTATCACGCCCGGTAAAATACTCTCGCCATGTCCGGATTGAACGGCTTTGATGAATGAGGTTCCATCAGGGTTTCCGCTGTCCACCCGAAGGGAAGCAAACTGCAGTTACTGATATACATTACATCTTCGTGTATGCGGATCTGAACCGGAATATTATCCGCCCAATTGCAATGAATCAACGCGTTATAGACTGCTTCACAAACAGCCTCGCGTGCGTAGGGATATGTTTCCACTCTGGTCTCTTTATAATAAGTTACAGCTGCCTTCAGGTACTTCAAATAAATCAGATCTATCACACGGTCTGCCATCAGAATAAGGGAGCCGTGAACCTCGTCCTGATACAAAAGCTCACTGCCTTCAAATTTACCAATCTTAACATAGCATCCGCTGATGACCTTCACTGGATCCCGATAAAAACAAAGTGCACCTGCTCTTTTCAGGTTTCTCTCTGACAGAAGATCAAGCTTATCCAAAAGCTCATCATTATTTATTTTCAGCTTACCATAGACTATGACGACATGTCTTTAATATAGTCACGGAATATCATTGTCTCTATTGCAGGCGTATCAGAGGCAAACGCTGCCTGCTCAATTCCATTTGTAATCAAAAGCCTCTCCCATAGCTTTGGATAATTCTCAAAATCAAATCGATTATCATCAAGGATAACATATTCATCTATTTCGGTATGTTCTTTCAGGTAATCAATAATTCCCTGTCCTCTGTTGTTCCAATGATCTTTTGTGGTTCCGGAAATCTCAAGTTTATGTTCCCTCAACTTTCCATTCAGATACTGAAGATCATCGCCTATCCTTTTATTCTTCCAATCTGATGTCAGTACAATGTCTGCACCGCCATACTTTTTGATGGCACCGGCAAGGATTGCTATTCTCCTGTCATCTACGCCTATATGACCGTCAGGAGATGCTACACACGTCTTTATTGTATTCAGCACACCATCTACATCCAAAAATACTGCAAAACTCATTTCATCGCGCCTCCTTCGTGAAGAATTAACCCCATGGCAACAATTTGATTTCACATATATTATGGAGAAATCGAGCAACTCTACCGCTGGTTGAGTTTTTAAAACACGGCTCCCCGCCGCCGATGATGGCAGTGTGGGAGCCTTGGTCTGTTTTCTTTAGTTCTTTTTCTTCGGCGCAGGTAGCTCCAAATACATCACTTCAAGCAGTTCTGTTAGGAACTCCTTATTGTCAACGTCATCAACGAGTAGCATTTCCTTTGCACCGTCATACGGCAGCTCCATGTCTGCATTCGGCATCATAGCCACAGCGGACTTCGTAGGCTTCACGAGAAATCGGTCATCATAAATGCCGCCGACAATCTTGCCGCGATAATAGATGATGAATTCGCCCATCATCGCCCGGTAAGATACATCGTTCAGTTCAGACAACTGCTCTAATATGAAATCCAAGTATTCTTTGCTTGATGCCATATAACAATTCCTCCAACATCTATATCGGACACTCAACTCCCCAACATCTAACTCGGCAACTCAACTCTCACACTTTTTGAGCCGGATTGCCCTTGGATAAGTTACCGCAGAGCGATTGCCGCCTCCGCCTGTCCGAAACCACCTAAAGCCGAAAAGTGCCTGAAATCAGGGGCTTTCGAGCTTATTCCACTCCAACCTTTGACATCAATACTACCGTCTCCACATGGCACGATTGAGATGGATGTCAAATACCCGCAAAATCCTCGAACAATCGTCCCGTTCATTCGCTGGAATTGGTCAATCGCTTTTTTGACCGCAAACTCGCCATTTTCTCAACTGAGCTCGTTCTCGGAAACAGGTCGATGTACCTGTCCCTACTATAATAATGCAGACGCACAGATTTCCCAATCGTCTCAAGACTTCGCTCTGAGGGAATAAGTCGAGAAAGTCGTCAATTTCCATCGTCTCAACATACCTATTCGTTAAGTCAACACTGTACATTGAATGTCCGGTTACTCCTTTTCAATGTCCGATTATTCATGCTAATGTTCAGTTTTTGATTTCAAGGTTTACTTTTCTATACTTCTGGTTCTTGCTGTTCGGCTTATCAGGTATCGTCATTTCAATCTTCCCTGCCTCAAGCAAAGGAACCAGATATCTCTCTCTGAAATTCTTGCTGTCAGTAAGGCCAAGGTAGTCCATCATCTCGCGTTTGCTTCGCGGCATACTACAAAACTCAGTTAATTCCACCAGCCTTTGATCCACGTCTTGAGGGGCAACTTGATGGGTATCTTGGGGGGCAACTTGGTGGGGATCTTGGGTAGTCGGCCCGACTGTAGCAGTTGCCGCCTCTGAAAGGGGAATCACAGTAGTAAACACATCAGCTTCCGTGAAAATCGGCTCTCCGCCGGAATACAGCTTCGTGTACTTATAGCTATTGCGCATGCCGCTTCCCAACTCGTCAGCAAGTCCGATCTCGCGGAATACTTTTGCTATCGGCGGATTCTTTGCAAATGGCTTGAATGTTTTCAGGTTCAGGTTTCCATGCCCGTGCGCAAGGTTGGCGTTTTCTGTTGTGATCTTATCCCGTTCAATAACAAGCTTCGGTACATATCCGCTGGAAAAATCACGGTGCATGAGCAGATTGGAAATGATCTCACGCAGGATTCTATCTCTGGCGCTTACCCTCTGAATGCCATCCAACGTGAATACGTCGTTTAAATGCTTCTTCCCGAATTCCATCAAACGGTCATAACTTTCAATCAAGTTTGTGATTACCACATCCCTATCATCATAACGATCCACATTGAACACTCTGAAAATAGCATCCGTCTTGTGCTGCGGCGGCTTCTGTAGTTATCCCTGCCCAAAGTGCCGTGAAAGCCCATGTTTACGGCATTTCTGCTATATGCTCTTGCGCCCGGCAGTCGTCCTGTCAGGCTTTGTGATCTGTATTCTGTTGCTGTGCCCATCCGAAAACCGAGCCTCCTTTCCGCCACACACACGGGATAATTAAAAGGTGGGAGATAATTAAAAGTGTTATAGCTCATCATACTTCGCAGAGCTGCCTTTCGCTTTCTCCACTGGATACTTGGCTTCATTCTTAGTCATCTTGCTCATCACGATCTCGTCCACATCCAGCCCCAGCTTATCCAGCATGTTCTGGCAGTAAACGATGACATCAGCCAGTTCTTCCTTCACGTGCTCAAGGTCATATTCTGTGTCGCTCCACTGGAAGCACTCCAGAAGCTCGTTGGCTTCAATGGAGATGGACTTGGCAAGGTTGGCTGGTGTGTGGAACTGATCCCAGTCCCTGTCATCTGTGAATTTTCTTATTCTTTCTATGGTTTCCTGTTTCATGCTCATTATTTCTCCGTCTCACGATATGGATACGTCTTGTACAAATCCTTAAAACTATTATTCATATTCGTAAGCTCATCTAATGTCATTCCCTGAGAAATATATACATCTTTCCAAAGTCCATCAGATGTGTCATACACAAACCGTATTTGAACTGCGTAGACTTCTCCAACCTGCGTTATGGCAAATGTTAAATACGGTTCCATGAATGTCATGAGCAAGCCCGTCTCCTTGCCGACAAGCACATCATCTATTGACTCAGTCAAATCTTGAAGTTCAAAACTCAGAAGGCATGTATCCTTTTCGCTGAATGTCAGCTGATCGTCCGAATAATCAATTTGGACTACAAGCCAGTTGGCATCATAGGCATCGTCCTTCTTGCCTTTTTCAGGAAATTCATATCCGAGAACATGAAATTCCAGATGCTTATTCTCTTCTGTAAACTTAACGCTCATTCTTTATCTTCACCTTTTATGACAGGACATATCCTACTTGTAGCAAGTTTTATGTTCATCTTGAATTCCTCCCTGAGATAGTGTGTAAAGTGGGAAAAGTTTGTATAGTGGAAAAACTGCATTCAACTTTTCACTATTATCTCAATTTTTGTGGAGAGAAAAAAGATGACAGGTTATTGACCATTTACGCTTTACCTACTAGATTTCATAATATCTATAGCAAACTTTCCACTTGCTGCAGCAATAGGAAGTCCTCCACTAGTTTGAATCCATTGACTTGCAAGGTATAAATTATTTAAACCTTTAATAGTGCTCTTAACATACTTGGTTTGATATCCTTTCTGTGGATTAAAACTCATGTAACCCCCTTTATATGCATTACACCAAGTTATAAATGTAACTGGAGAATATGTTCCAAGTACGATGAGTTTCCCTTGAAGCTGTGGATACTTTTTTTCAATTCTTAATCTCAAGTCATCTGCAAGACGCTGTTTTTCTTGATTGTATAAGCTAAAATTATTTTTTAGTCCAAACCAATAGGCATAATTTTCATCATTTTGTAAAATATTACATTGAATGACTCTCTTTCCCATTGGAAATAGTGTCTCATCATAATCATAAACTCGCATTCCACAAAAATTGTGTGTTTCCCCTGCAACATCATATTCATCACAAGGAAAAATAATGCTTCCTTTAGGTAATTTCAAATCCTCCTCAGTAGCTATTCCAAATGCAACCTGATAACATGTATTAGAAACATAGCCCTGTGGATTATCATACATATACCTAAGATTTTTATCTAAATATTTTTCACCAATTAAGTCATAGAAAAGATAATGTGGGTCTGCACACCAAATATAGTTATCTGATTTGATTACCTCTCCATTGTTGCCCAGAATACTAACAACTTGACCATCTACAATATTTATTTTTCCAATATTAATACCCAGATGCAACTTCCCACCTAAGGATTCAAATTTAGCAAGCATTCTACCAACCAATCCAACAGAACCTCCTTCTGGTATAGCTGCCGTGTTGCTTGTAAAAAAAGCATATGATGCAACAAAGGAAAGAGCGTTAAAATTGATATTAAAGTAATTTTTAAACATTGCTCTAATGTAATGATTTTTAAAGCGATTGACAAACTCCTCCATCGACTGCTTTCCATATTCCTTAATTGCTTTACTTGCATCTTTCATGCTCATCCCTAGTTTTATAAATTGCAAAGGATTCATATGAGCAATCGAATAATCGCATGGTGGCTTTACACACTCTAAGGTTTTGGCACAGTCAAAAAACAAATTTAATTCTTTGTAATCTTCTGGAGCAAGCTCTAAAAACTCTTTTCTTGCTTTCTCTAAATCTCTCCACAAATTTAGTGTTATTCCATCCATATTCATACAATATAAATATGGCTCACGATAGATCTTTAAACCATCAGAAATAACCCCAAGATTTTCCCACATTTTATATAGTTGTTCATCCTTATTGCATCCAACAAGAAAATGTATACAATTATCTATATGATATCCTCGCCTGTTCCACCCTGTACACTCACCTCCAGGCATTTTGTTTTTTTCATATATTTCTACTGAATAACCAGCCTGCAATGCATATATTCCGGCACTCAACCCCGAAACACCTGCTCCAATAATCACTACTTTTTTACCCATACTGTCTCAACCTCTCCTTCTTCAACAAAAAAACAAAATTTCTACACTGCTTAAATTAATGATTTCACTATTTCGCTTTTTATCTATGTTCTATGCTTTCAGTAGACTATTTCACGCCACTCTCTGATTGTAGGATATCTTTACAAGAGAGGTTACATCTACTACGCTACTTCGTTGCTCGTACAAGCAGTGTTACGCATTCTCCGGTTTGCTGTCTCCAATCACCACTTTGCCTTGCCCCTAGCTCTTGGACATCTGTCGCATGGGTAGTACCATCTTTTAGTTTTCGTCAATACCTGACTTAACTAAAAGGGTAACGGCTTCGCAATGCATGGTTCTCGGAAAGTTATCGACCGGGCGAACGCGCGTTAACTCATAGCCGTTGGCGCGAAGGTATTTTATGTCCCGCGCGAGAGTCGCGGGGTTGCAACTCACATAGACAATGCGCTCGGGAGATAGTTCCGCCATGGTGCGGAGTGCGGTCTCATCGCAGCCCTTACGCGGCGGGTCCACGGTAATCACATCAATCCGGGTGTCCGGATTTGCCTTCTGCCAAGCAGGCAGCACTTCCTCGGCGGCGCCGGTAAAGAATTCCGCGTTTGCAATGCCGTTTCGCTTGGCATTTTCTTTTGCGTCCCGGATGGCGGCCGGCACAATTTCCACGCCGTATACCTTCTTTGCCTGCCGCGCCAAAAAGAGGGAGATGGTCCCGATGCCGCAGTATAAATCCCAGACAGTCTCGTTTCCGCTAAGCGCCGCAAACTCGAGCGCCGCGCCGTACATGGCCTCGGTCTGAACGGGATTCACCTGATAGAAGGAGTGCGGGGAGATACGGAAGCGAATATCGCCTATGCTGTCCTCGATATAGCCCTTGCCGTAGAGGGTGCGCACCGTGTCGCCGAGTATCACATTGTCCCGACGGGTGTTGGTATTGAGGACCAGAGTCTCAAGTTTAGCATCCCCTCTGTCCGCTGCCTGAAGCTCCTTGAGCAGCGCCTCCCAATGCGGCAGTTCCTTGCCGTTTACAATGAGACAGAGCATATAGCCCTGAGTCGCACGGCTCTTCCGTATCAGGGCGCGGCGAATAAGCCCCCTGCCGCTCTCTTCGTCGTAGGGGGCAATCCGAAAGCGCTCCATCCAGGCGAGTATCACTTCCAGAATGCGCGCGTTTTCCGCGGCGCCGATATCGCAGTCAAGCCAGGGAATCACGCGGTGACTCCGGACAGCATAAAAGCCGGCAACGGGTCTTCCGTCCTCGCCGGCTGCAAAGGGCACCTGGGCCTTATTCCGATAGCGGGAGGGGTACCGCATTCCGACGATGGGTTCCATGACGGCATCCAGCCGTTCCGCCGGGACTTCACCGATGCGAAGCAGGTCTTCCCTTACTTGATTCGCCTTTAAGCGAAGCTCGGCCTCGTAGGAGAGCGCCTGCAGTTGGCAGCCGCCGCAGCGCTGCTCGACCGCACAGCGCGGCGTGACACGCTCCGGCGAAGCTTGTAAAAGTGTTTTCACGCGCGCAAAGCCGTATTTCTTTTTGAGCTTCATCGCAAGGCAGCGCGCCGTGTCCCCGGGGAGGGCGCCCTTCACAAACCAGACAAAGCCGTCCGACTTGCCGATGCCGAGCCCCTCATCGGAGAGCCCCGTAATTTTTAGTTCAAACTCATCATTCTTACGCATGCGGTCTTCTCTTTCTCTCTTCAAAGCGCATTCTTCCGCGCTTATACGCCGCTCTCGGAGGTCTTTCTCAGGTTGCTGTCCAGAAAACGGTTAAACCCGAGCCAGCCGTTATTTGCCCCGGCGGCATTCAGGAGTTCGATAAAGGTCTCCATCTTTGCGTCGGTATTGTCCGCAAGATTCAAGGCCATGGCCTCAATCAGCGCGGGCTTCTTCGGGGAGCCGAATTCAAACTCGCCGTGGTGCGCTACTATGCAGTGCCGAAGCTCTGTGGCGCGCTTCTCGGGGAAGTTCGGAATCTTTGCGATGGCCGCCGCAAGCATCTCACAGCCGATCACAATGTGACCGAGCAGCTGTCCCTCGTCGGTGTAGGCATTTTCCGGAAAAGCCGAGAGCTCGCGGGTCTTTCCGATGTCATGACAGAGCGCCGCAGTGATGAGGAGATCGCGGTTCAGAATGGGATAGGTCCCGCAGTAGTAGTCGCAGAGTCTCGCGACACTTAGGGTATGCTCCATGAGGCCGCCTATGAAGCCGTGGTGCACGGACTTGGCCGCTGAGCTAAGGCGAAAGCGCTTCACAAAGGCAGCATCGTCCACAAAAAAAACTTTTAAGAGCTGCTTGAGATAGGGATCGCGTATCGATTCGATGCAAGCCAAAAGCTCCTTGTACATCTCGTCGTTATTCCGCGCGGAGACCGGCATATAGTCGCCGGGATTATACTCGTCCTCGTTTGCGCGGCGGATGCGACTCACCTTGAGCTGCAACTTGTTGTTGTAGAGGATTACATCCGCATCGACCGAGACATAGTCCAGTTCCTCGAAATCGCCGATACCGGGGTTGCCGGGTTCCCATATCTTTGCGTCCACCACGCCTGTCTTATCGCGAAGCTGAAGGCTCTCATACTCCTTTCCGCTCTTCGTCAAGTAGACTGCCTTCTGCTGGCAGAGGTAAACTTCCGAAATATGGGTGTTCTCCCGGAGCGTCTCGATATATTTCATGTCATATCCTTTCTGGTTTGCCTTTATCTGCCCGCAAGCGTCGCGGTGAGCGTAATGGTCTCATACTTCTCTCTGCCGTTACGCATGAGAGTGAGGCGCAGGGCCTCCCCCTTCGAAAGTTTCTCCATTGCGGATTCCAAATCCCGCATGTTCTGAATTTTTGTCTCGCCGAGCGAAATCAGGATATCCCCCGGCTGTACGCCCGCCGCATAGGCCGGTGCGTTCTGTTCGACGCGGGAGATGTAGACGCCCGCCGGCATGCCGAGATCCCGCTGTGCGCTTCCCACCTGCCTGCCGTAAATGCCGAGCAAGGCGGTCTCCTTCCCGTTCATCATGCGCTCGATCGCTGGTTTCAAATCCGAGAGCCCCATGACGGTCGCCGTGCTGTTCTCCCCCTTCTCCGAAAAGAGACCGGTGACCCAGCCGACCAGCTCGCCGTCCGCATTTAAGACCCAGCTACCCGAGTCCGCGTCCGCGCTCACATCCGGAAAATAGATGGTCGCATAGCCGTCCACGACGCTCACATTGGTCTGTACATTCGAGAGTATCCCGTACTTCACGGAATGTATCATCCCGAGCGGCGATCCCACAAAAAAAAGGAGTTCGCCCCGCTTTAAACGATAGGAGTTTCCGAAGGGGACCAAAGGAAGCTTCCCCCAACTCTCTCGATTTTCATCGGTAATCGGAACCGAGAGTACCGCGAGCCCATATACCTTGTCGCGCATTTTGACGCTTGCCGTCGCCTTGTCGCCGCGGGATAAGGTCACGGTCACGCTCTCCGTGCCCTCGACGGCCGCGCTCGTCGTGAGAAACAGGAGCTCGTTCTCTGTCTTTGCAACCGCAAGCCCCGCGTAATTTTCCGAACTCTCGAGCGCATTGTTAAACCAGTCCCGCTCTGCCTGCTCATGGGTCACCGAGACCACCGAGGCATCGGCGGTATCCGCGAGTTTCCGAAGTGTGCCCGCCATCTGGCGCAGGTCGCTGAGCTCATAGTTTCGGCTCTCCAGCACCTGCTCTACCTGCTCTCGGACATTTTTATTTTCGACCGCGGCACTCTCTTCCCCGCTGCCCTCCGTATGCTCAACGGGGGAGCTGATCTGCTCGTTGGTCTCGACCGCGCCCTCGCTCTCATCCCGCTCGATGCGCACGCTCTCTTTTCCGGGCGCATCCTTCCAGCGCTTCGCAAGTATGGGGCAGGCCGCACAGACGACCGCCGCCGCTCCGAGCGCAAAACTCGCACCGGCCACTGCCGCCTTGCCGGCTATCCCCATCATTTTTTTTCTTTTTTGTTTTTTTTCGGCGATATGCTGTGTGATAAACTCATCTTCCTGCATAAAGCTCCCTCCGCCGCTACTGTATTGACACTTAGTATACCATAAAAGCCGAGCATCCGAAACGCGCGCCGTAGTTTGTGCTATACTGTATCAGGAGAAGTTTTCTCTCTTAAAACCAAAGCCGGAACCAAAGCAATACCTACTCTGCCGAACGGCGGAAGAAACGGATGAATCCAACGCATGAACAGCAAAACCTTACATACTTTGGAATTTGATAAAATCATTGCCCTGCTTGAAGAAAGAGCCGTGAGCGCACCCGGAAAGGCACTCTGTCACGCCCTTGTACCCATGACCGATCTCCCGGAGATAGAGCGCGCCCAGGCGGAGACCGAGGCCGCCCTATCCCGCATTCGCATGAAGGGCGAACTGCGCCTCGCAGGGCTCCGCGATGTGAGCGCTTCGGTAAAGCGCCTCGATGTCGGCGGGACCTTAAGCACCGCGGAACTCTATGCGATAGGCTCTCTCCTCGACTTAAGCGAGAGAGCGCGGAACTACGGCGCCCACGAGGAGGAAGAGGAAAATCCGGATGCCCTGGAGTCTGCCTTTACGGCGCTCTCCCTACTGCCCCGCGAAAACCGCGAATTAAAGCGCTGCATTCTCTCCGAGGATCTGGTCTCGGACCACGCAAGCCCCGAGCTTGCCCGCATCCGCCGCCAAATGAAAACCGCGGACGAGCGCATGCACAGCGCTCTCCAGGAGGAGATTAACCGCCACAAGAGCTATCTCATGGACACCATCGTGACCATGCGTAATGGAAGCTACTGTCTCGCCGTAAAAAGCGAGTTTAAGACCAAGCTTCCCGGCGTGGTGCACGACCAGAGTTCCACCGGCTCCACGGTCTTCATTGAGCCCCTGGTTGCGGTGCGCTTAAACAATGAGTACCGCGAACTCACGCTCGCGGAGCAGCAGGAAATCGCAAAAATACTCGCCTCTCTCAGCGCCCTGCTCGCCCCGTTTACGGCAGAGCTACTCGCAAACCAAAAGATACTGGCAACGCTTGACTTTGTCTTTGCAAAAGCGCGGCTCGCCTCTTCGATGCAGGCCTCGAAGCCGCTCTTTAACACCGAGCGCATTGTGGAAATCAAAGACGGACGCCACCCCTTAATTCCGAAGGACAAGGTGGTTCCGATTAGCATATGGCTCGGACAGGAATTCAGTCTCCTCATCATCACCGGCCCGAACACCGGCGGTAAGACTGTCTCGCTGAAGACGGTGGGACTCTTCACCCTGATGGGACAGGCGGGGCTCCACATTCCGGCCTTCCAGGGCAGCCGCCTCGCGGTGTTCCGCGACGTGTTTGCGGACATCGGCGACGAACAGAGCATAGAGCAGTCGCTCTCCACCTTCTCGGGGCACATGAAGAATGTGGTCGAGATTCTCGATGCGGCGGACGGCGATTCCCTCTGCCTCTTCGACGAGCTCGGCGCGGGCACGGACCCGACCGAGGGTGCGGCGCTCGCCATTGCGATTCTCTCGTTCTTAAAGAACATCGGCGCGCGCACGGTTGCGACCACACACTACAGCGAGCTCAAGGTCTACGCGCTCACCACGAAGGGCGTCGAAAACGCAAGCTGTGAATTCGATGTCGCGACTCTGCGCCCCACCTACCGGCTCTTAATCGGTATCCCGGGAAAGAGTAACGCCTTCGCGATTTCTCAAAAACTCGGGCTCCCGAATTACATCATTGAAGACGCAAAGAACCACATCGAGCAGAACGATGCGGCCTTTGAGGATCTCTTGACCCGCCTCGAGGCGGATCGCCGCACGATTGAGGCCGAGCGGAAGGAAATTCTCGCCTACCGCGCGGAAATCGAAGATTTGAAGGCGCGGCACGAAAAGGCGGATCAAAACCTCGACGAGCGCAAGGAGCGCATCCTCGAAAAGGCGCGCGCCGAAGCAGAGCGCATCTTATCGGAGGCAAAGGAGAGCGCCGACCAGAGCATACGCCGCATCAACCGCCTGAGTGCTGACTCCGGCTTGCTCCGCGAGCTCGAGAAAGAGAGAAGCGGTCTCCGCGACAAGTTAAAGTCGGTCGAAAAGACCGCGCCGAAGAAGAAGGCCGTAAAGGCGGCAAAGCCCGCGGTTCTCCACATCGGCGACTCGGTCCGCGTGCTCAGCATGGATCACGAGGCCATCGTCTCAACCCTGCCGGATAAGAACAACCGCCTCTTTGTGCGCATGGGCGTGCTCCGCACCCAGGTCTCCGCGGACGATGTGGTCCTCATCGAAGAGGAGGCTGCTGTGTCCAAGGGCGCAAAGCAAAGCCGCAGCGGCGGCGCGCCGAGTTTCGGCAAGGCTTCCCACATCTCCCCCGAGATTAATCTGATCGGAAAGACGGTCGATGAGGCCCTCGGCGAACTCGACAAATACTTGGACGATGCCCTCCTCGCACACCTGAACTCGGTCCGCGTGATTCACGGGCGCGGCACCGGCGCACTGAAAAAAGGTCTGCTCGCCTGGCTCAAAAAGCAGCCCTATGTCAAGAAATGCGAGGATGCCCACTTTGACGACGGCGGCGAGGCTGTGACCGTGGTGACCTTCCGCTAATCCGCAGAAAGGAGTCCCTTTGGCAGGAAAACAGAAAATACTGATTGTCGACGACGACGATAACATCGCAGAGCTCATCTCCCTCTATTTGGAGAAGGAGTGTTATGAAACCCACATCGCCGCGGACGGTGCAGAGGCCCTGACTCTCTTCCGCACCCTCGCGCCGGATCTCGTGCTGCTGGATCTCATGTTGCCCCATGTGGACGGCTATCAGGTGTGCCGCGAGATTCGAAAGAGTTCCCAGACGCCTGTCATCATGCTCTCCGCCAAGGGCGAGGTCTTTGACAAGGTACTGGGTCTTGAGCTCGGCGCCGATGACTATATCATAAAGCCCTTTGAACCGAAGGAACTCGTCGCTCGGGTTCGCGCCGTGCTGCGCCGCTACCGCCCGCAGGAGAGCACGCCGCCCGAGCGCGCGGAGACAGAGAGCGTGCGCTGTGAGGACCTGGAAATCAGCCTCACCAACTACGCGGTTCGCTACGAGGGCCGCGCCGTCGAGATGCCGCCGAAGGAGCTTGAGCTCCTCTTCTTCCTGGTATCCCACCCGAACCAGGTCTTTACGCGCGAACAGCTCCTGGATCACATCTGGGGCTATGAATACGCGGGCGATACGCGCACGGTCGACGTGCACATCAAGCGACTCCGCGAGAAATTAAAGGATAAGCCGAGCTGGTCCATCGCCACTGTCTGGGGTGTCGGCTATAAATTTGACCTGCGCGCATGATGAAGCGACTCAAGCGTTCCCTCTACCTCAAATTTCTGCTCGGCTACCTGCTCTTCGGTGTCGCGGGCTTTCTCGCCGTGTCTACGCTCTCCTCTCGGCTCACCGAAAACTATTTGATCAGGAGCCGTGCGCGGACGCTCTATGACGAGGCGAGCCTCATTGCCGCGGCCTATTCCGGTGTCTACGACGGCAAGTCCCTCCCGCTCCAGAGCGCCTACCCCCAGCTCGAGGCCGTCTCGACCTACCTGCGAGCGGAAATCTGGATCATGGACAGGGACGGCAACATTGTCCTGGACTCCGCGCACAGCTGGGACGGGCGCGTCATTCCGGACTTTGACCCGACCGCAACCGGCAGCCGCTCTTATATGGTCGGCTCTTACTTCGGTTCCTTCCCGCGCACCGTGCTCAGCGTCTCCGCGCCGATTGCCGGGAACTACCGAACCTACGGCTATGTCGTGATTCATCTCCTCATGGACCATGTGCAGGAAGATGCCGCCAAGATTATGAATCTGGTCTATATCAGCTACGGCATCGTGTTTCTGCTCTCGCTGACCTTCCTGATTAACTTCAATGTGTTCGTGTATCGGCCGCTGACCGTCATCACCGAGGGCGCAAGGCAGTTCGCCGAGGGGAACTTAAACCACCGCATCCCGGTCGGCTCGGCAGACGAGATGGGCTATCTCGCGAGAACCATGGACAGCATGGCGGAAAAGCTCTCCCGTCTCGAGGACGATGAGCGGCGCTTTATCGCAAACGTGTCCCATGACTTCCGCTCCCCCTTGACCTCGATCAAAGGCTTCTCCGAGGCCATTTTGGACGGCACCATCCCGCCGGAACTGCAGGCAAAATACATGCGCCGCATCATCGCGGAAACCGAGCGCCTCGCGAAGCTCACCGAAAACATGCTGAGTCTCAATTCCCTCGGCATGGGGCAGACCCTCCACAAGACTGTCTTTAACCTGAACGAACTGGTGCGCTCCACCGCCGAGAGCTTTGAAATGCAGTGCAAGGCAAAGCGCATACACATCTCTCTCCTCTTTGCCGAGGAAGAGAGCCCGGTCTATGCCGATGCCTCCCGCATTCAGCAGGTGCTCTATAATCTCACCGACAACGCCATCAAGTTCTCGCCGGAGGACAGCGAGATCGAGATTGCCTGCAGTGAGCGGCGAAGCCGCATGGTGGTAACGGTGAGCGACAGCGGCATCGGTATTTCCGAAGCAGATTTGTCCCGCGTCTTTGACCGCTTCTTTAAGGGGGACCTGTCCCGCGGGCAGGACAAAATGGGCGCGGGACTCGGCCTCGCCATAGCCCGCGAGGTCATGCTCGCGCACGGCGAGAGCCTGGAAGCGCAGCGCCGCCCCGAAGGCGGCAGTCGTTTCTTCTTCACCCTCCCGAAAGCTGACGAAAAAAACCTACGTCACTGACAGTGAATCGTCATTCTGTCGTAAGGATTTTGTAAGCTTGCTGTGCTATACTATTTACAGAAAATATTAAGATTTGGAGGTGTTTTACTATGATGAAACGACTGAAGCGGGCCGGTGCCCTCTTTCTCTGCGTTGCAATGACTCTCTCTCAGAGCGTATTTGCACACGCGGCAACCGCAGAGGACGATCCGCAGGACTACTCGGTCAGCGATGTCAGCTTCGATGTCTCGAACGACCGCGTCTATGTCAACTGGTCGGTCGGCGACAGCCGCACCAGCTATTCGGTACAGCTCTACAGCTCTTCCGACCTGAAGCCGAAGCACAAGCTCGGCACGGCGATGACTGCGGGCTACACGGCCGAGAAGGTGGATATCACGGACAGAGTCTTAAAGCGCGGCGCGGGTACCTACTACGCGCAGGTCACCGCAAAGAAGAAGGCAAAGGGCCAGACCCGCTTTGCGAGTGCGGTCGGCGGCGAAACCATCACTTCGGAAGATATTCAGATGATCAAGCAGAACCGCGGCTCCGTCGATGACACGAAGAATACCGCGGCGGGAAGCTCCGCTGCGAACACGAGCCCTGCTGCGCAGTACAATGCGGCACTGAACAATGCGGGACAGAACAACGGCGCACAGAACAACACTTCCGCTCCGGCTGCACCGAGCGGCCACTGGGAGACCCTCGGCAACGGCGGTTGGGCTTATGTCCTCCCGAGCGGCGAGAAGGCGACCGGCTGGTACGAAGTGAACGGCAAGTGGTACTACTCCGGCAGCGACGGCGCAATGTGGGCCAACGCTTGGATTAAGAGTGCCACCGAAGAGGGTGTCTACTACTATGTGGGCTATGACGGCGCAATGCTGGTCAGCACGCAGACGCCGGACGGCTACCTGGTCAACTACGACGGAAAATGGAAGGCCGCATAAGCGTTCTTAATTCTCACCAAATAAAAATAGGCACCGCGATTTCGCGGTGCCTATTTTTATCAAAAGGTTACAGGAAAATACGTTAAATTTCTGTGTGTATCTTCTTACAGGAAAGTAAGAGAAATGTAAGTGGAATCCACTATTTTTTCTCGGAGAAATCGTTTAGGATATAGGCATAGCGAAAGCAATACGACGCAGGAAAACCTGCAGAACGGAGGAAACAACAATGACGCAAAAGAATCTTTTAAAGAAAGTTGCACCTATGGTTCTGACCGCAGCAATGCTTTTCGGTATGACGAGCATGGCATTCGCGAAGACCAACAAGACCGCAGTTCAGAATGTTACCATCGACCTTGAGTATGACCTCGCACCGGGCATGAATTCGAGCCAGGTTGACGCGGACAGCAACAGTGTCGGCGTGGACAATGTGAACGTCACCTCGGTCACCAATACCGATTTCGGCAAGAAGCCGAAGGTCACGCTGAAGCTGAAGCCGGACAGCGACTTCACCTTCAAGGGCACGGCGAAGGGCAATGTCAAGATCAACGATAAGACCGGCAAGGGCGCTGCAATCACCAAGGTCAGCTCGACCGCAAGCAGCATGACCGTCACGGTCACCCTGCCGAAGACCGGTTCCACCGATAAGAGCGCGCTGGAAGTCGGCGATGTCTCCTGGGGCGATGATGACAGCCCGGTGATCTCCTGGGATGAGGCGGATTACGCAACCCAGTACGAGGTGAAGCTCTATCGCAACAACACCATCAAGGAGACCGTCACCACGAAGAACACCAGCTACGATTTCCGCGACAAGATCCGTGAGAACGGCAAGGGCAGCTACACTGTCAAGGTTCGTGCAGCGGTCGGCAACAGCAACAGCTCGAAGGGCGACTGGACCGAGTCCGATGAATTTGAGGTCGACGACGATATCCTCGCAGCACTCGGCGGCAAGACGAACAACAGCGGCTCCAACAACGGCGGTCAGACCGGCCCGAACGGATCGAACTCCGGCAACAAGGGCGCATGGCTGAAGGACAATGTCGGCTGGTGGTACTGCAACGCAGACCGTTCCTACACGACCGACAACTGGCAGCAGATTGACGGCAACTGGTACTACTTCAACAAGTCCGGCTACATGAAGACCGGCTGGCTGAAGAGCCGTTTCACCGGCAAGTGGTATTGGCTCAGCACCGAGAACGGCAGCAACCTCGGTAAGATGCTGACCAACCAGTGGGTTGACAACAACCGTTACTTTGTTGACAACAGCGGTGTTTGGACGCAGAGCAGATAATTAAATGGCAAAACGCCTGTCGCACAAAACGTGCGGCAGGCGTTTCTTTTTGCCTATTTTTGCGCGGATTCACCGCATTTCCGGGCGGGCTTCTTAACTTCCCTCAAGCCCCCTTTGAAATACCGCCGCCGTTATATTTCCCTGCTTTTGATACGGTTCAGCGCATTTCCGGGCGGACTTCTTGACTCCCTTTGAGAAAATCGTTCGGACGACTCCCTTAAAATTTCTCCGCACCGGCTGATACTTCGGTATTGATTTTTCCCGTTTTCTTGCCGCAGTATGTTCGGTGGAAAACGTTTTGACACATGTCGGCTGTCTTTCTTGCGCTTATATGCAACGGCGGCACAGACTCTTTTTATCCGAATTTAATTGATTCACTCAGCAAAAAAACAGCCCCCGCATCGCAGGGGCTGTTTTTTAGTTTGCGTAGCGCTCCACAAAGCGCTGCATGCGGTTCATGGCCTCTCTAAGCTGTTCCTGGGAGTAGGCATAGGAAATGCGGACAAAGCCCTCGCCGCTGTTTCCGAACGCCGTACCCGGCACAACCGCGACCTTCTCTTCCGTGAGCAACTTCGTACAGAATTCCTCCGAAGAGAGACCGAACTTCGAGATATTCGGGAAGATATAGAACGCGCCCTCCGGCTCAAAGCAGGGAATATTCATCTCCTCGAGTCGCTTTAAGAGATAGCGGCGACGCTGGTTATAGGACTCGCGCATGCGCGCAATCTCCGCATCACAGTCGCGGAGCGCCGCGACCGCCGCGTACTGGCTCGTGGTCGGCGCGCACATGATTGCGTACTGGTGCACCTTGATCATCTGCCGCAGTATGGGCTCCGGCCCGCAGGCATAGCCGAGACGCCAGCCCGTCATGGCATAGGCCTTCGAGAAACCGTTGATCAGAACGGTCCTTTCCCGCATGCCGGGAATCTGGATAATCGAGGCCGGCGCCTCGCCGTTGTAGGTGAGCTCGGTGTAAATTTCATCCGACACCACATAGATATCGTGCTCTATAACCACCTTTGCGATTGCCGCAAGCTCTTCGCGCGTCATGATGGAGCCGGTCGGGTTATTCGGGAAGGGCAGGACCAGAAACTTGGTGCGCTCGGTGATACAGCGCTCCAGATCCTCCGGCATCAGCTTAAAGCGGTCCTTCTCCTTGAGTTCCAGGATTACCGGAACGCCGTCCGCAAGCCGCACGCAGGGCTCGTAGGAGACATAACTCGGCTGCGGAATAATCACCTCATCGCCGGGGTTTAAGAGCGCGCGGCAGGCAAGGTCTATGCCCTCCGAGCCGCCGACCGTCACCGTGATCTCGCTGAGCGGATCGTAGGACACCGCAAAGCGGCGCTGAATGTAGCGCGCAATCTCCTCGCGGAGCTCGTTGAGACCCGCATTGCTCGTATAAAAGGTGCGTCCCCGCTCCAAAGAGTAAATACCCTCCTCTCGGATGGGCCAGGGTGTATCAAAGTCCGGCTCGCCGACACCGAGCGAAATGGCGCCTTCCATGGTGCGGACAATGTCAAAAAACTTCCGTATGCCCGAGGGCTGCAGGGCTATGGTTTTCTTCGCCAACACTTCATTGATGTCTCTCATGCCATGAACAACTGCCTTTCGTCTTCTTTTTTCCGAACCATCTCCGTGCCGTGATCCTTGTACTTCTTCAGTACGAAGTGAGTCGAAGTGCCCGTCACGGACTCAATCGGCGCAAGGCGCTCCGAGACAAAGAAGGCCACTTCCCGCATGGTCTTGCCCTCGAGGAGGACCATGAAATCAAAGGCACCGCTCATCAGATAGACCGAATCCACCTCGTTGTACTGGTAAATGCGCTCCGCAATGCGGTCGTAGCCCATACCGCGCTGCGGCGTGACCTTTACCTCAATCAGGGCCTCCACGCGCTCGTTGCTCGTGTTCTCCCAGTTGATCAGGGTGTGATACCCGCGGATGATGTTCTCCTTCTCCATATCTGCGATTTCATTTGCGACCGCCACCTCACTCTCCCCGAGCAACATCGCGAGCTCATGAATATCTATGCGCGCATTCTTTTCCAGAACCGCGAGGATTTTTTCACGCATCTGTCTTCCTTTCTGTCTCAAACACTTCTGCTTCCAATTCGATGCCCCGCTCCGGGCGGTTGATGTACTCGCGCTCGGTCTTATCGACCACGCACTTATCAAGCCCGGGCACAAAGCGGCCGATGCAGGCTGCCGGTATGCCTTTTGCCCGAAGCGACCTTGCAAGGCTGTCACCGCTCTCCGTGAAAAAGAGCAGGGCCTCCGTATCCATGCGATAGGGGTTCTTAGCGAGCGCCTCCGAAAGCGCTACGGTCTCGGGTAAAATCGGCACATCCCGCAGGCGGATTTCCAGGCCCGACTGTCTCCGGACCGCGGCGAGGTAGAGTGCGGCAAGGATGCCGCCTCTCCCGTAGGGTAGGCAAATCGACGCACCGCAAGCATTTTCCGCGATGCGACGGGCTTCCTCCCGCGCCTCCCGCTCGCTCTTACACAGCGAAATCGCAGCTCCCGATAGTCGAACGTTTATTCCTTTTCCCGCCCCGCATTCTTCTGACAGGCGCTCCGTTTCAAGGTTTCCCGCGGAGAAAGCCGCGACAATTTCCGGATACGCCCGACTCAATGCAGGAAGGCGCTGAGACCGGCTGCCGCCATACCGAGCACCATGGACAGGCAGAGAATCACCGAAACAATAATGGCCAACACACGACGACGTTTATCTTTCATCTTCTTATACCCCGTTTCTGCGGTAAGCACCGCTGAATTTTCATTTTACTATAGTCTCTCCCCCGGCCTTCCGCAAGAGAAAAGTCAGACAAAAATTTTGAGCTGCCGCCCGGTTTTCCCGTACTGGTAGTAGCGAACCCCGGCTGCGTTCAGCATGCGCTTGCTCGCGCGGACAGCCGCGGTGTCCCCGTACTTGTCCTCACCGTAAATCAGGGTCCGTATGCCGCACTGGATAATCGCCTTTGCGCACTCGTTGCAGGGAAAGAGGGTCACATAGAGCTTACTTCCCTCGAGCGAGCCGCCGCGGTAGTTGAGAATTGCATTCAATTCACTGTGGGTTGCATAAAAATACTTTGCCTGATAGGGGTCGTCCTGCTCGTGCTCCTTGCCCCAGGGAAATTCATCGTCCGAGCAGCCGCGCGGAAAGCCGTTGTAGCCCATCGAGAGTATCTTGTTGTCATCGCTCACGATGCAGGCCCCGACCTGGGTATTCGGATCCTTCGAGCGGAGTGCCGAGAGGTAGGCAACCCCCATAAAGTACTCGTCCCAGCTGATATAGTCCTTGCGCTTCTCTGTCATTCGCTCTCCTCTCCGGCGTGCAGCCAATGATGTCCTGCCGCCTTGTTCATGCGGTTCATGATTGCAAGCCCCAC
Organism: Stomatobaculum sp. F0698; assembly: GCF_030644385.1. Classification (GTDB taxonomy): domain Bacteria; phylum Bacillota; class Clostridia; order Lachnospirales; family Lachnospiraceae; genus Moryella. Next base: position 1,725,335 of record NZ_CP130060.1, read on the forward strand.
GCCGCTCTCCGGAAAGGCCTCGGCGTAAATACGTTTTACCCCCTGCGTGTCCATTTCGCGGAGCGCCGCAAAGAGGTTGTGGGCAATCTCCTCCGGCCGCTCTCGCTGTCCGAGCGGAAAGACCGTGTCCGCGCAATACGCTCCGGCTGTCTCGCTTGCGGCGAGCACACCGACCGTTTCGCCGCGCGCCTTCGCTTCCGCCGCAGCTTGGTTTACGAGGCGGATGACTGCCTTTGGCGCACCGTCGACCAGATACATCTCGGCCTGCGGAGCATAGTGCCGGTACTTCATGCCTGGCGCCTTGGGATGCATGCCCGGGGAGAGCGGCTTTTTGAGCACCGGGTCCAGCTGCACTTCTCCGAGCACTTCTTCCAGCATTTCAACTGTGATTGCACCCGGGCGAAGCAAGGTCGGCACGCTGCCGCTCAAATCCACAATGGTCGACTCGAGTCCCACCGCGACCGCACCGCCGTCCAGTATCATGTCAATTTTGCCGCCGAGATCCTCCGCGACATGACGCGCTTCGGTCGGACTGGGACGCCCCGAGGTGTTCGCCGAAGGCGCCGCAATCGGCAGCCCCGCGGCCTCGATGAGCGCCCTTGCGTTCGCATCGCCCGGCAGACGCACGGCAACGGTATCCAGACCGCCGCTGGTCTCCCGCGGCACGCGCTCGCTCTTTTTGACAATCATGGTGAGCGGCCCCGGCCAGAAGGCTTCCGCGAGGTGATAAACCGCATCCGGGATTTCCGCCGCGAGCGGCGCAAGCTCCTCCGTGCGGGCAATGTGGACAATCAGCGGGTTATCGCTCGGCCGTCCCTTTGCCGCGTAAATCTTCTCCGCTGCCGCAGGGCTCAGCGCATTGCCGCCGAGCCCGTAGACCGTCTCCGTCGGGAAGGCGACCAGACCGCCGGCGCGCAGTATCCGGGCCGCTTCCGTGAGCGCACGCTGCCGCTCTTCTTCCGTCCCCGTGAGCAGGCCGTATGCTGTCTCCATGCTCAGCGCCGTCCTTCCTGCTCTTTCAGCACATGGCTTAAGCGCTTGTAGAGCAATACGGTCAGCAGCATATCAATGCCGCCCTTTAAGAAGTTCAGCGGGGCAACCGCATAGAGCGCCATAGTCTCAACGCTCACAATGCGCGGGTTCACCTTGCTTCCCATCTGCACAATGGTGTCAAGCGGCATGCCGTAGAGCTCCGCAAACTTCGGGAGCAGATAGACCGCATTGAAGAAGGAACCGAAGACTGTCATGCAAATCACGCCAAGTGCGCAGGCCACAAAAGCCTGGCGCTTTGTCTTCTTTTCGAGATAAAAGATACCTGCCGGAAGCACCAGCGCACAGCCAACCGCAAAGTTTGCGAGCTCGCCGACAAAGGCGGTCGAGGTGGACTTAAACACAAGCTTCAGCAAGATCTTCACAAACTCCGCCATCACGCCCGCAACCGGACCGTAGGCAAAGCTCAAAATTAAAATCGGGAGCTCCGAGAGGTCTATTTTATAAAAGGGCGGAGCAAAGGGCACCGGCACCTCAAACATCATGAGTACGGCCGCCACCGCCGAGAAGAGGCCTATCATGGCCATCTTTCTCGTATTCAGAATGCGCTCTCTCTGCCGCTGCCGCTGCTGAACGCGCTTCTCAATCACGTAGGCGACAAAGAAGCAGAGAAACACGACCAATAAAAACTCTCCGACAAAAATCAAATTTTCCGCAATTTTCTGTCCTAAATTTCCGCTCATTGCTTGATGATCTCCCATACATCGTCTGTTTCAAGTCCCAGGCGCCATACCGCGACACCCGCAATCGCTTTGCTTTTTATAACATCCATTCTGGTCTGCATGGACTTTGCGTCTTCCATCCAAATCAGCTGCAGGCTCCCGTTGTTGGAGCGCTGTCCGTAGTTCTGGCCGAGGGTCTCGTCGTAATTGAGACCGACCTGGTTTTTATCGACCCACTCCTTTGCCCCCTTCATGCCGAGCGCCTCGCTGCTCACCTTACCGTTTTTATCCTCGGTCCAGAGCCGCGTGTAGAAGGGCACGGCCTGAATTAATTTCTCCGCGGGCACTTCCGCGAGACTCATATCGAGTCCCGTTGTCACAAAGCCGAGCGACGCCGTGCTGCCGGGCTCATCTCCCTTTGTGTGCTCATCGTAGCCCATGTTGATCACATAGTCACAGAAAACCCCGAGCTCCTTTCTGTCGTAATAGAGGTTAAAGCTCGCGGGATTCGGCACATCCACCGTCAAATACAGTTGCTTTTCATGGCAGGCAAGCGAAAGTTCTCGGATAAACTCGAGATACTGCTCTATGGCCTCTTCTTTGATAAGCTCAAGGTCCACATTGATGCCGTCGTAACCGTAGAGATCCGCATCCGAAATCAGGGACTGTATCAGCTTTTCGCGCACCGAGGTCTTTTTGAGGAGCTCGCCCGTTGTGACCGTCTTATCAAAGTTATCGAGAAGGGCAAACACCTTGAGCCCCTTCTCATGCGCCTCTTCGACATAGGCGCGATCCGCAAAGTTCTGGTAATCGCCCTCATTGCCGCGGAGAGAAAACCAGGTCGGCACAACGACATTCATCCCGCTTGCATTTTGCGCGAGCGTGCCGAGGCCCTTATTGGCTGCCTGGTTGGAGACCAGGTGAAAGCCGAGAAGCACCTTTTCGCCGAGAGAAAGGCTCGGGTACTCCTGCTTGGTGAAGGTACTCGTATAAGGGACGTTTTCGGCCGCGCGGAGATTTTTAAGCTGCACATAGCCGGTAAAACCGCTCTCGGTCTTCACGCGGGTCCACCGTGTCGTATCCGTCGTCGCGCCTTCGTGATCCGGAATTACCCGGAGCGCCTCGTTTTTCTGCACTTCGGTGACAATGCTGCCGCGCACGCTCGCTCTGCTTCTCAGGGCAAGCTTATGCTTTGCCGCCCGCACTTCGTCGCTCTCCGGAGAGGGCGCAATGAAAACGCGCTTCACGTTGCCGTCCAAATAGCTCTCGACACGGACATCCGTAAACTCACGGAGCAAGGGCAGGGAGAGATAGAGTTCCTGATTCTCCGTGTAAAAGAGCGCCTTGCCCTCGGTATCTTTTTCCTCGGCCGTAAACTTCCGAACCCCCGTCGGTGCCGCATAGACAATGAGCTTTTCGTCCCGATCCCAGTAGAAGCGCTGATTCATCTCCCGCTTCACAAGGGTCAGGGGCAGATAGACACTGCCGTTCTGCATCTCGGCCTTCTCTTTTTGGAGTTCATAGTTGTAGATTACGGCGACTTCATCCCCCGAAGCACCGAAGAGCTCTGCCTCGCCGATGTGCACGCGGCTCGGCCCGAAGCGCTGATACCAAAGCACAAAAATCAGCGCGCCGAGTAACAAGACAAGAAGAAGGGGTAAAAAAGGCAGCTTCCCGCCCCGCTTCCGGCTCCGCCTGCGGCTCTCGCTCACACGCTTTACCGGCTCCGTCTCCTTCAGCTTTTCTTTTTCTTCCAAGATAATCCTCCTCTATGCGCAAAATACGCTTGCAATCTCATTTAATTAGGAAGAGAGACAAAAATAATTCCGAAACAGTATATCATAAAACAATGTGCTGTGTGTTAAGACAAACAAAAAAGCGACAGCGCGCTCCGTGACAAGCGCACTGTCGCCGTGCTGCAAACTTGCAGGCTCGGCAGCACACAGATATTGACCCATGCTCCGTGACATTGAGTCGGAATTGCGAATTCCGCGGGTTGCCGCCCTCTGCCGCACGAGACGGATGGCTTACTTCGCGCGCACAAAAAGCGCCGGACAGCTCCGGATTGAAATTGCATTTTTCTGGAAATACACCGCGCGGATGCGCGCAGTGCGGCAGCAAGAACGCCACCGGTTGAGAAGTGAAACATCTGTCTTGGGGGACAAGATTCGAGACCATCCTCCTGTTCTCCATCCGAGTTCAGTATAGCAACAGGACACATATTCTTCAATTGCCAAAGCAGCAATTCCGTTGTATTATGCATTAACAAAACAGAAGGAGGTGAAGTCCATGAAACTAGAACGCGTCAGCGAATACCAGATCAGCTGCACCCTGTCCGGTTTTGACTTGATTGAGCGCAATATGGAGCTCGGTGAGCTCGCCTACGGCAGCCAGAAAGCACGACAGCTTCTTCGGGAGATGATGCAACGGGCTTCCTCTGAATTGGGCTTTGAAGTCGATAACATGCCGCTCCGCGTAGAGTCCATACCGCTCTCGGATGACAGCATTCAGGTATTGATTACAAAAGTAGATGATCCGGAGGAATTGGATGCGCGTTTTTCGCGCTTTGTACCGCCGCTCGACGGAGACTACGACGAGCGCCACGGCATCGAGGATCTCTTACAGGAACTCGAGAATAAGGGGGCCGTTCCGCCTTACCCGCCGCCGTACGGCAGTGAGACTATGACGAACGAGAACAAAACCGACGCGCCGGAGGCGCATATCCGCGGCTTCCGCTTTCCGAACTTGAATGCCGTGATTGCGGCCGCGCATGCGGTACGCAGCACGCCGGAAATTGCGAGCGAGGCCCTCTACCGGGATCAGAAGAGCGGCTACTATATTCTGACCGTCAAGGCCGAAACCGAGACGCCCGCGCTCTTTGCGGCGCTCTGTAACCGTCTGAGCGAGTACGCCGAGCCGCTTTTCCTGACGACAGGCCGCGCCGCATACTTTGCGGAGCACTATCGCAGCGTCCTCGCAAAGGACGTGCTGAATTCACTCGCAAAGCTCTGATAGGCAGCCTTAAGTATTGTTAGTTAATCACAACAAATAGTTCATCGTGTACCCCTAAAAGTGCAAGTTTCACAGTGTTCCGCGCTTGAATTTAGTCCTTGTTTCGTTTAAGATATGGGAAACAGCAAAGATGCTGTCGTCTTAGATGAATCAAGGAGGAAGTAATTATGGCACGCAGAATTTCTGATGCTTGCGTCAGCTGTGGCAGCTGCGCCGGTGAATGTCCCGTCGGTGTGATCTCCCAGGGAGACACCCAGTATGTGATTGACGAGGCTGGTTGCATCGATTGCGGTGCTTGCGAGGCAGTATGTCCTGTCGGCGCAATCGCTGAGGCTTAAATCACAGTTAAAAAGCTCCGGGCTTATGCCCGGAGCTTTTTGCATCTACGTTGCCGCATAGGACGAAACAAGAAACGCCCGTTCTTCCCGATGATTCGGAAAGAACGGGCGTTTTTAAAATTCGCGACTCAGCGCGCCATATTGACAAAGCGCGTGGTATCCGGCTTCCAGACCAGGCTCACCGTGCCGATGGGGCCGTTACGCTGCTTTGCGATGATGACCTCGGCCTCGTTCGGGTGTTCCGTGTCCTTGTTGTAGTAGTCGTCGCGGTACAGGAACATTACCACGTCCGCATCCTGCTCGATGGCGCCGGACTCTCGGAGGTCCGAGAGCATGGGTCTGTGGTCCGGGCGCTGCTCCACCGCGCGGGAGAGCTGCGAGAGCGCAACGACAGGTGCCTGCAGCTCGCGGGCCAGGGCCTTTAAGTTGCGGGAGATGTCGGAGATTTCCTGCTGGCGGTTCTCGCCGGACTTTCCGCTGCCGCTCATGAGCTGCAAGTAGTCGATGATCACAAGATCCACCCCGTGCTCGAGTTTCTGCTTGCGGCACTTACTCCGAAGCTCGCCGATGCCGATGCCCGCCGTGTCATCGATCACCAGATTTTTGCTCTCGGCAATGCGTGCGGCCGCCTCTATGATGTTGCCGAAATCACTGCTCGAGAGATCGCCGTTCCGCATTTTCTGCGCGTCGACACTGGATTCCATCGAGAGGATACGGTTGACCAGCTGTTCCTTGCTCATCTCGAGCGAGAATATCATGCAGGAGAGCCCGTTTCGCACCGCGGCGTGCTCCACGATATTCAGCACGAAGGCCGTCTTACCCATGGAGGGACGTGCCGCAATCAGCACGAGATCGGAGGGCTGCAGACCGCTTAACTTCCGGTCGAGGTCTATAAAACCGGTAGAAATGCCGGTCACCTCCGCGCCGTTCTGATAGGCGGTCTGAATCCGGTTGAGGACATTCAGGGTAATCTCATCAATCGGCGTAAACTCGGCCGCACTGCGCTGTTGGAGAATGCGGAACATCTTGTCCTCGGTTTCCTGCAGAAGATCCTCCACTTCCTGACTGTCCGCGTAGCAGCTGTTCGCGATTTCCTCGCTCGCCTGAATCAACTTCCGCTTGACTGCCTTGGCGCGGACTATCTTTGCGTATTCCCGTATGTTGGCGGCGGTCGCCTCACTCTGCGCAATCTCGCGCAGAAAGTCGAGGCTCTGCACATCCGGCGGTACTTCCTTGGTCTTCAGCTTTTCCTTCACCGTCAAAATGTCGACGGGCTTGCCCTCGTTGAAGAGTTCCGCCATGCAGGCAAAAACCGTGCCGTAGGGGCGGGAATAAAAATCCGCCGCGCTGCAGTGCTCCAGCGCGACGGCAAGACTTCCCTGGTCCACGAAAACCGCACCGAGGATGGAGCGCTCTCCCTCCTCGCTGTGCGGCATCACGCGCTTTAGGACATTTTGGACATCGTCGGTCATTTTTCTTCCGCCACAGTGACCTTGAGCTTCGCCTGTACTTCGCGGTGCAACTTGACCACGGTCTCATAGCTTCCGAAGTTCTTGAGGGGCTCCGCGAGCGCTATCTTCTTCTTGTCGAGCTCCAGGCCCAGCTGCTCCTTCACCGCCTCCGCGAGCTCCTTGGTCGAGACGGAGCCGTAGGTCTTTCCGTTCTCGCCGCCCTTGATGTACACGGTCACCGCGCCCGCCTCGATTTTTGCCGCGAGTGCCTTTGCCTCCGCGAGCTGCTCTGCGGCGATCTTTGCCTCATTCGCCTTCTTTAACTTGAGGCTGTTCAGATTCTCCGCCGTCGCCGCTGCGCCGAGCTTCTTCGGCAGCAGAAAGTTTCTTGCGTAACCCTCAGAGACCTCCACCAAATCGCCGGCCTTGCCGAGCGACTTCACATCCTGCAGTAAAACAACCTTCATTAGATTTCTCCTTTCAAAAGCATCTCATCGATGACCTGTTTGACTTGGTCCATCGCTTCTTCCTGCGTGATATTGGCGAGCTGGGCACCGGCTATGGTTCTGTGACCGCCGCCGCCGAGCTTCTCCATCATGACCTGCACATTGACCTCGTCAATGGCGCGCGCCGAGAGGAACACCTTCTCGCGGAAGGTGGTCGCCACAACACTCGCCTTCACGCCGATTACGTCGAGCAGATCGTTTGCCGCCTGCGCGCCGACCACGGTCGGGCTTTCCAGACCCTCCGCATCGCAAAAGCTCAGCGCAAAGTGCTCGCGGTAAATCTCCGCATTGTGAATGGCCTCGCTCTTTGCGCGGTAGTCATCCAGCTTCTCGCGGAACAACTTGCGGACGCGCGTCACATCGGCGCCGTTACGCCGAAGGAAGGCCGCCGCCTCAAAGGTGCGCACACCGGTCTGATTCTGGAAATTGTGGGTATCGATCACGATGCCGGCGTACATGGCATCCGCCTCGACCGCCCGTATCTTGACCTCATCCGAAATGTACTGCACGACCTCCGCGACCATCTCGCAGGCGCTGGAGGCATAGGTTTCGACATAGGAGAGCTGGGCATTCCGGATGGAATCCTGGCTCTGTCTGTGGTGGTCCAGCACCACGATGGTCTTTGCGGCATCCAAAAGTCTCGGGCCTTCGACCATGGAAGGACGGTTCGTGTCCACGACCACAAGGACGGTACCCTCATCCAGTAGCTGCAGGGCCTTCTCCTCCGGAATGAACATATCCTCCGGGTAGTCGCCGTTTTGGAAGCGCGCCAGCATGGGCCGTATCGCATTGTTGACTGCGGAAGAGACAATGTGCGCCTCTTTCCCCATGGTCGCCGCGATGCGCCAAATACCGACCGCCGCACCGAGCGAATCGATGTCCATGAGCTTGTGCCCCATGATGAGGAGCCTATCCTTATTCTCGATGAGTTCGCGGAAGGCATGGGCTTTGACTCGCGCCTTGACGCGGGTGGTCTTTTCCTTCGAGTTCGTCTTGCCGCCGAAGTAGTGAATGTTCTCTCCGTCTTTCACAACGGCCTGATCGCCGCCGCGTCCCAGCGCCATATCGATGGCCTGGCGCGCAAAGTCATAGCACTGCGCGTAGGTGCCGCCGCCGTCACCGATGCCGATGGAGAGCGTGATACGCATCTCGTTGCCGATGTTCACGGTCTTAACCTGTTCCAGGATATCAAACTGGGTTTCGTAGAGCTCCATGAGATAGCGCCGCTCGATCACGAAGAAATACTTGTCTTTCTCGAGTTTCTTCATGATGGCCTGCATGCCGTCAAAGTAGCGGACAATCTTCCGGTCTATCATGGCCGTGAGCAGAGGCCTACGCACATCGTCGACGCTCTCCATGGCCTCCTCGTAGTTGTCGAGGTACAAAAGTCCGGCCGTGAGTCGCCGGCTCTCCTCCTCCTCGCGAAGTTTAAGGAGTGCGGTCTCATCGTAGAAATAGAGTGCAAAGACCTTGTCATTGCCGAGTTTCTCCCGCACCAGCCGCACGCGGAGCCGAAGTTCACCGAGGCTTAAATGGTAGTCCGCGCTCTCCGTAATTTTCGCGAGCTCTTCCGGATTGAGTTCCGGAAACAGCTCATCCAGTCGGCGGGGATTTTTATGTTGTGCCGCGAGCAAAGCCGTCATCGCCGTATTCTGATACGAAAAAGCACCGCTGCGATCCAGCAGCGCATAGCAGAGGTCCAGATTTTCGGCAAGCCGCGCCTGCATACTGTCCGTTGCCGCGGAAAAGCCGATCATCGCGCGGTTTATCTCCGCGCCGGAGACGGCATAGAGCCTTAGGCAAATACCGCCGCAAATCAGGGCCAGGAGAAATACCAGCAGGCCGGTCTCCCAGTTTGCGACGCAAATCAAAACCGCCATCAATATGGAAAGCACGGCGGGAAATATGGGCCATCTGAGATAATTCCGCAATTTTTCCTGCGCTTTTCTTTCCTCTTTCATCCCTCCTCCTTTCATATAAATGCAGATATGTAGTTACGATTATAGCATAGGAACGCCATGCCGTCATTCCGGCATTTTGCGCTTCTATACAAGGAACAGGGCCTGTGCTATAGTAAACGTATGTCAAAAAACAATGAAAAAACCAATGTGTGCCGCCTTTTAGACGGCAAAAAGCTCGCTTATGTCGAACATACTTACCCGCCGGAGGAGGCTGTCAGCGCTGAGGAGGTCGCCGCATATCTCGGCCAGAATCCGGCTCAGGTGTTTAAAACGCTGGTCACGGTCGGAAAATCCGGTCAGCACTATGTCTTCGTCATTCCGGGCCCCGCTTCACTCTCCCTGAAAAGTGCCGCCAAGGCAGTCGGCGAAAAATCCGTCGCCATGCTTCCGCAACGGGAACTGCTCCCGCTCACGGGCTATGTGCACGGCGGTTGCTCGCCGATCGGAATGAAAAAGTTCTTCCCGACCGTCGTCGATGAGAGCGCAGAGAAGTTCGAACACATCATCCTCTCTGCCGGAAAGCGCGGCTATCAGGTGGAACTCAGCACCGAGGTGCTCGGCAAAATGATACGCTTTTCGTATGCCGCACTCACGGAGTGAGCGCACAGAGAGGTAAACACATGGCACTTAAGTCACGAAAACGCAAGAAGAAAGCCCATATTGTAGTCCGCGTCCTGAAGAGTATCCTGCTTGGCCTCATGATACTCATCTTCGCTGCGGTCGGCTTTGTCTTCTTCAAGGTCTTCCCGGATCTCCAGTCCATTCAGCAACACGCCTACGAGACCTACCAGCACATGTCCGAGGACGATTTCCGCCTCGTGACGGATACGGAGATCTTCGACAAGGACGACAAGCAGATCGGCGTCATCAGCTCCGGGCATCGCTATGTCTATGTGAGCACCGATGACATAAGCCCCTGGATTAAAAAGGCCTACATCGCCCAGGAGGACAGGCGCTTTTACTCGCACCACGGCTGGGACTGGATGGCCATACTCCGCGCCGGCGTCTCCTATGTGAAACACCGCCGCGTGACCCAGGGCGGCTCCACCATCACCCAACAGGTCATTAAGAACACCTATCTCACGCAGGAACGCTCGCTCAAGCGTAAGATTACCGAGATTTTGCTTGCGCCGCAGCTCGAAAAGAAATTCGGCAAAGAAAAAATCATGGAGTTCTACTGTAACGGCAATTACTACGCCCACGGCTGTTACGGCGTGGAGGCCGCGAGCCGCTACTACTTTGACAAGAGCGCAAAGGATCTGGAGCCTTGGGAGGCCGCGGTCCTGGTGGGCATCAGCAACCGCCCCGCGAGTTATGAGCCGATCAACCACCCGAAGAACTCTCTCCGCAAGCGAAACGAGGTCCTGAACAGCCTCTACAAACAGGGCGAGATTACCGCGGAAGAGCTCAAGGAATATCAGGATAAACCGCTTGAAATCGCACCGCAGACCGTCACGGCAGCGTCGACGGAGAACTACCAGACCAGCTACGCCATCTACTGTACGGCGCTGCAGCTCATGAAGAACGACGGCTTCAAGTTCAAGTACACCTTCAAGAACAAGGACGAGTACGAGAAGTATCAGGCCGAGTACCGCGAGCTCTACGGGGATAAGAGCGAGAAAATTCGCGCAGGCGGCTATAAGATTTACACGACCATAGACTCCGACATTCAGCGCAAGCTCCAGAAGCGCATCGACGATACGCTCGATGACCGCTCCGACGAAAAGCAGGAGAACGGCAAGTACGCGTTGCAGGGCGCCGGTGTCATCATCGACAACGCGAGCAATGCCGTGGTCGCAATTGTCGGCGGTCGCGGCACGGACGATGCCTACAACCGCGGCTTCCTTGCGCGCCGTCAGCCGGGCTCCACGATTAAGCCCCTGCTCGACTACGCGCCCGCCTTTGAGACCGGATACTTCTATCCTTCCTACGTCATTGAAGACCACGAGTTTGCGGGTGGCCCGAAGAATTCCGGCGGCGGCTACCGCGGTTCCGTCACGCTGCGCGAGGCGCTGAACCGCTCACTCAATACGGTGGCTTGGCAGCTGCTCCAGAAGATTGATGTAAAAACCGGTCTCTCCTACCTCGGCAAGATGGAGTTCTCCTCCCTCTCCTGGCAGGACAGCACCGCAGCCGCGGTCTCGATCGGCGGCTTCACCTACGGCACCCGCGTGGTCGATATGGCCAAGGGCTTTTCGACCCTCGCGAACATGGGTGTCTACGACGACAAAACCTGCCTCCGCTCCGTGATTTACGAGCGAACCGAGCAGGAAGTGATTCCGATCACAACCAGGCAGACCCAGGTCTACACCGAGGGCACGGCCTACATGATCACGGATATCTTAAAGGGCACCATGGACAAGTCCTACGGCACCGGCCGCGGCCTGGACATTGACGGACAGCAGGCAGCCGGTAAGACCGGTACCGCAAACGACTCAAAGGACACATGGTTCTGCGGCTACACCCGCTATTACACCGCCGCGGTCTGGGTCGGCTACGATACGCCGCGCGCCATGCCCGGCATCTACGGCGCGACCGTCTCCGGAAGAATCTGGAAGAATGTCATGACCGACATCCACGAAGATCTGCCGGAAAAGGATTGGGTTCGCCCGGATACAGTGGAACTTGCCTACTTCAAGAGTTCCACCGGCGAACGCGTCGACTACAACACCGGCGAGAAGGACCTCTTTAACACCGCGATTGACAGCAGCGCGCGGAGCGCCTATGAGAATGCACACGGCACCTCCGTGGCGGACCCGAACGCAAACCGCGTGATTGAGGACGATGAACTCCCGAGCGAGACCAGCTCCGTCGAAGAGAGTTCGGAAGAAATCGAGAGTCTTGAGAACTACGAGACCTCCGCCCACGTCACGGCGGCCACCGGTGTGACCGGGGTAAACGGCGGTCCGGGTGTTAATCCCCGCGAATATACGCGCGAACATACCCGCGAAACCACGACGGCAAGCGAAAGCTCCCCGCAGGAGACGACCGCTCGCCGCACGCACGCCGAGACCACGGTCGCGGAACCGGCACCTACCGTCAGTGCGCCGAACGCCAATGTAAACGGCCCCGGCGGACAGCTCCACACTTCCGCGGCCGAGACCAAGGGCCCCGGCGCCGGACTGGACAGTCCCGGCAGCGACGGCCAGGTAATTCCCCGCCCGGGTGTGCACTGACGGCTTTCACCGCCGAATAGAAATCAGAAAAATCCCTGCTCTGCCGATTGCGGCAAAGCAGGGATTTTTGTGTAGGTTCTTTTGTTTTTCGGCGCTGTCGCTGCTTTTCCTGCGCACCGCAAGCGCAGGGAAAGCAGCTTTATGTAAACTTAAGCTTCCGCGTTCGACGTATCGTTTTTCCCTCTGTCCGCTTCTCCCGCAGCTTCAAGGGATGCAGGCTCTTCGCTCTCCTTTGCCGCCTGTGTTTCGGCCGGCGCGGCTTCGAGCTCTGCCGGTACGGGAAGGGGCTCAGGCTCTCTGTCGTAAATCTCCGCGAGCATGCGGCAGTGCCAGATTAAGTGCTCGGTAAAACCGTTCTTCGGCATGCGCCACTGCCAGTTTCCGCCCGCCGTACTCGGCACATTGATGCGCGCCTCGTTGCCTAAGCCAAGGTAATCCCACATCGGGATGATGACCGTGTCCGCGACACTCGCGAGCACGGTGCGAATGCAGTCCCAGTAGAGATCGCTCTCCGGCGTGTGCTCCGAGCCCTGATAGCGCAGCATGCGGAGACGCACCGCCTCATTTTGCTTGCGTATCCAGCCCATGATCGGCTCGTTGTCGTGCGTTCCGGTGTAGGCGACGCAGTTTCTCTCATAGCGGTGCGGCAGGTAGAGATTTCGGCTGTCGGAATCATAGGCAAATTCCAGTACCTTCATGGGCGGGAAGCCGCTCTCCTTCACCATTTGAATGACACTCTCCGTCATGAAGCCCAAGTCCTCCGCAATGATGGGCAGGGGCTTTCCGAGCTCCTTTGCGATTGCCTTGAAGAGCCCGACACCGGGGCCCGGTTTCCAACTTCCATCCTTGGCCGGTTTGCCCGCCGGAATCGCAAAGTACTCGTCGAAGCCGCGGAAGTGATCCATACGGATGCAGTCGTAAATCGAGAGACTGTATTCCATGCGCTGTGCCCACCAGGCATAGCCGCTTCTCTTGTGATAGTCCCAGTCATAGAGCGGATTTCCCCAGAGCTGTCCGTCCGGCGAGAAATAATCCGGCGGGCAGCCTGCCACCGCTTCCGGCTTGCCCTCTTCGTCGAGCTGAAAGAGCTCGGGATGCGCCCAGGCATCCGCGGAATCCGGCGCCACATAAATCGGGAGATCTCCGATTATCGTAATGCCGTGAGCGGCCGCATACTCTTTTAAACGGCTCCACTGCTCGTGGAACAAAACCTGCGTCCAGGCGTAATAGTCAATCTCCGCCTCGTGGCTCGCCGTAAAGCTGCGGAGCGCAGCGCTGTCGCGTCCTTTAAGCGGCGCTTCCCACTCGAGATAGCTCTTACCGCCCTGGGAGTCTTTGACGGCGCGATAGAGGCAGTATTCGCGTGTCTCCGGGTGCAAGGCCGCCACCGCCGCCTGATACGTTGCTCTGTCCTTGGTGCGACGCACGGCATCCTCGCCCACACTTTCGCTTCCGTTCAGGCTCTCGCGAAAACGCCGGTGCGCAAGGCGCAACAGCTTCTCACGCGACTCATAGATATGACCGTAGTCTATTTTCCCCTCGTCACCGCAGTGACGCTCGCCGGAAAGTTCCTCCTCGGTGAGCAGACCCAGCGCTTTGAGTTCCTCCAAATCGATAAAATACGGATTGCCCGCAAAACTGGAGAAGGACTGATAGGGCGAATCGCCGTATCCGGTGGGCCCGAGCGGCAAAATCTGCCAATAGCTCTGTCCCGCCTCCTTCAGGCAGTCAATCCATCGGTAGGCTTCGATTGAGAAGGAACCGATTCCAAAGTCGCCCGGAAGACTGAATACCGGGAGCAAAATTCCGGCTGCACGTTTCATTTTTTATTCTCCATTCCCATTGCGCGGTCAATCCGTTTCTTCGCTGCGCCCGCGACATCCGCAGCCTTTCCGGCAACGCCCGCGGCCTTTCTGCCGGCCGCATCCTTTGCCTTACCCGCCGCATTTTTTGCCTTGCCCGCAACGTCCGCGGCTTTTCCGGCGACACCCGCCGCCTTTTTCCCGGCAGCATCCGCCGCCTTCTCAAGAAGACTCTCGGGCTTCTGCTTTGCCTTGATTTCCTCGCTCTTTTCCGTTTCCGCACGCGGCGTCACTTTCTTCTCCGGCTCCCGCTTCTTGCAGGCAAAGAAGAGCGCACTGTATGCGGGCAAGCGAATGCCGATGCCAAGCTCCTTGTCATCGACCTCCATCGCGCGGGCCGGCAGCGCGCGCGGGTTCAAAAGTCCGCTGCCGCCGAAGCGCTCCTCATCGGTCGTGAAAATCTCCTTATAGCTGCCCGCATAGGGAACACCCAGATTGAAGCGCGGGTAGCTCGTGCCCGAGAAGTTGACGGCAACCAGGAGATCTTCGGAAGCCGCGCGCCGAAGGAATACCACCACGTTCTCCTCGTAGGAGTGGCAGTTTAAGAAGGTAAAGCCCTCGGTGTCTCCGTCTCCCTCGTAGAGCGCCGGATGCTCCAAATAAAACGCATTCAGCGCTTCGGAGCAGGCCGCGAGTTCCCGGTGCGAGGGGAAGTCAAGCAGCGAAAAGTCCAGCTCACCGCCGAGCTGTAGGGGCTCAAGCATGCCGAATTCCTGACCGGCAAAGAGTAACTTCTTCCCGGGGTGCGCCGTCACAAAGCCGAAGAAGGCGCGGAGCAGCGCAATTCTCTCCTCAAACGGCAGATAACCGAGCCGTCCCATGAGGGTGGGCTGCCGCTCGGAGAGCGCCGTGTGCGAGAGCGGCAGTACGTACTGCTCCGAGTACTGGTAGAGCTGCGCATAGGAGAGCTCGCCGTAGCGCTCGCTCTTTCCCGCCTCGTCCGCGCCGAGGTAAGAGAGCATGCCGTCCGCGAAGCCCTGGTTACAGCGGAAATCGAAGCCGAGACCGTCGTTCTTGACCGGCTCCGTGGTGCGCGGCCACTCGGCGCTGCCGTCCGCAATCAAAAGGAAGCCCGGCAGCTTTTTGTGCGCCATTAAGCTCAGACGACGCAGGAAGGACGCACCGTCCAGGTTCTCACCGCCGCCGTAGCAGTTCCGGTTCTCGTTTGCCCGATACCAGAGCGCCGAGGCCATGTCGATTACACGGACGCCGTCAATGTGAAATTCGTTTGCGAGGAAGCAGAGATTCGAGAAGAGGAAGGACTGCACCTCCGCACGACCGAAGCGGAACACCGCCGTATCTCCGCTGCCGTTCTCTTCGTAGAGTGTGCTTCCGTCAAAATAGTCGAGGCCCGCTTCTTCCCGCGGGAAGCGTACACAGCTCCAGTCCATGAGTACGCCGATGCCGGCACTGTGCAGCGCATTGACAAGCTTACGAAAGCCCGCGGCCGCGCCGAGCTTGGTGCTGAGCGTGAAATACGCGCTCGTCAAATAGCCGAGAGACGCCTCCTCCCGGGTCGCGAGCAGCGGCATGAGCAGCACATGTGTGTAGTGCATCTTGCCGAGGTAGGCGGGCAGGGACTCCGCGAGTTCCTCATAGGAAGCGCCCGCCGCAAAGCTCGCAAGATTCAGTTCATAGATGTTAATGGCCTGCTCGCCGGGGCGTTTTCCGAAGCGCAGGGCGCGCTCTTCCAGATAGGCCTCATCCTCCCAGGCAAAGGGCGTTTCCGCAGCCGCCACCGCGGAAGCACTGCCGCCTTCCGACTCGACCGCACGCGCATAAGGATCCGCGCGGAGCAAAATTTCCCGCGCGTAGGTTTTGATCTCGTACTTATAAAGCGCACCGGCTTCCACACCCGGCAGGAAAATCGCAAAAATACCGCTGTCGCCCATGCGGCGCAGCTCGTGTACTCTGCCGTCCCAGTTGTTGAAGTCGCCGACCACCGAGACGCGCATGGCATTCGGCGCAAAGACCGCGAAGCGAATGCCGGAAACACCGCCCATCTTCTTCTCGTGTGCGCCCAAAAAGCTCTGTGCCGCCGTGCTCTCACCGGCCTTATATTTCCGGAGTTCCCCCTCCGGGAGTTCCGGCATAAAGCGGTAAGGATCCTCACACTCGAGCTCGCTTCCGTCTTCTTCCGTGAGTACAAAGCGATAGCGGGGTGCTTCCTTTTCCCCGGGAATCAGACAGGCAAAAAAGCCGCTCTCATCGACCTGTTCCATGGGAACTTTGGTCTTTCCGTATACCAGCGCTGCGCTCTCCCGTCCCGGGAAAAATGCCTGCACGAGAATTCCCTTGTCTGTCTTATGCGGTCCCAAAATGGCATGCGGGTCTTCGGACTCCGAGTAAACAATCTCCTCGACCGCTGCCCAGTCCATTACCTCGTAAAGCTCTCGTTCCATGCAGCTCCCTCCTGCTTGTCATTGATGTCCTTAGTTTATCACAGCAACGCCTGCTTTTGCCACTGCGCGACGGCCGGAAACGAATATTCCTTGCACTCTCCGCCTTCTATAGACTATACTGTTCCCTGTTATGACCAAATGAAATCGGAGGTGAGTCAGGTGGCAAGATTCAGACGAAAGAAACAAGAGAATAATGCGCTCCGTGAACTGTTAAGCTGGGTTCAGATTATTGTGGTCGCGGCAGTCATTGCCTTTATCCTCAACAACTTTTTGATTGCAAATTCCCGTGTTCCCACCGGGTCCATGGAAAATACCATCATGGCAGGCGACCGTGTCATCGGCTCCCGCCTCTCCTACCGCTTCGGTGAACCGAAGCGCGGCGATGTAATCATCTTCCGCTGGCCGGACGATGAAAAAGTGCTCTTTGTAAAGCGCATCATCGGCATGCCGGGCGACAAGGTCACCGTGCGAGACGGCAAAGTCTATCTGAACGATTCCGAGACTCCGCTCGAAGAGAGCTATATCAAGGAACCCATGGTCGCGGAATCCCCGAAGAGCTTCACTGTTCCGGAGGGCGCCTACTTCTGTATGGGCGATAACCGCAACGAGTCCATGGATGCGCGCTACTGGAAGAATCCCTATGTCTACAAAAACAAAATACTTGCGAAAGTTCTGTTCCGCTACTGGCCGGGGATTAAAGGCATACACTAAAGCACATGCAAACTGTGACGGCACCGACCGGTGCCGTCACAGTTTTTGCTTATGAAAGGAGTTACCATGACAGAATCCGAACCGAAGCGGGAGGGCAAAAAGTCGCGCCCCGAGTGGCTTGATTGGCTCCAGATTATTGTTGTCGCGGCCATCCTGGCCTTTGTGCTGAACAACTTTGTCATTGCCAACGCGCGCGTGCCCACCGGTTCCATGATTACAACCATCATGCCGGGCGATCGCGTGATCGGCTCCCGCCTCGCCTATCGCTTCGAAGCACCGAAGCGCGGCGATATCATCATCTTTCACGCGCCCGATGAGCCGGAGACCCTCTATGTAAAGCGTATCATCGGCATGCCGGGCGACAAGGTCACGATTCGGGACGGCCAGGTCTACTTAAACGATTCCGAGACCCCGCTCGAGGAATCCTACATCAAAGAGCCCATGAAGCCTGCGGCTTTACAGGAGTTTCAGGTGCCCGAAGGCGCTTACTTCTGCATGGGCGATAACCGAAACGGCTCGGTGGACGCGCGCTACTGGAAAAATCACTATGTCTACAGCGATAAGATTGTCGCAAAGGTACTGTTCCGCTACTGGCCCGGCATCAAGCCGCTCAAATAAAAAGGACAAAGAAGCAAAGAAAGAGACACAATCCCCGGGGACTGTGTCTCTTTTTTTGTTTCGGTGCTTTTTCGTTCCACGTTTTATCTCTTGTCTTTCTACTTTCGCCGTATTATCTTTCAACGCTTTCCCGTTCCGTGTTTTGTCTCTTGCACTTCACCTTTCGCGCTTCATTTCTCTGCGCTGTGTCGTTTGACGCCTTGCCTCTGCACTTTGCCTTTCGTGCTTTGCCTCCCCTGCGTTATCGGTCGACGCCGGATTCTTCATCACTTCGTCTCTTGCACTTCACCTTTCGCGCTTCATTTCTCTGTGCTGTGTCGTTTGGCGCCTTGTCTCTTACATTTCGTCTCTCAGTTTCTTACTTTCCATATTGCGCCGCGCGTAGGGCACTTTCCGAACCGCCCGTTTCTAAGCATCATTGCTTTCGCTGCCGCGCATCTACCATGCCGCCTTTATAAAATTATGTCAACCTTACATTGTGAAATCCGACTATGTCTCTTTCGCGCTTTTGATAGTCCTCCCGGATGCGCTCGCCCCAGTTCCGGTCAAGGGCCGATTTCTCTCTGAGCGTGAGTATGGCCTCTCCGACCGCCTCATAATTCAGCGCAATGCCCGCGCTGTCACAGTTGTAGCGAACCGCCCGGTCCGCGCCTATGCCGAAGCGGCTTGCCGCTGCCACAGCATCCATATTCGCACCGAGAAAGAGAAACTCCCAGCCGTACTTTTCCTTCTGCCGCTCAATGAGCCGCTTTACTTCCGCATAGCCGTAGCGGCGACTCGCGTTTTCCTGCCCGTCCGTGGTGATCACAAAGAGGGTGTGCGCCGGTCTCTCGTCTTCGCTTGCCCTGCGGTGTAGCTCTCCGATGTGCCGTATCGCACCGCCGATTGCATCGAGCAGCGCGGTACTGCCGCCGACACGGTAGTCTTGAAGGCTGAGGGGCTCCACCCGCTTGATATCTTCACGGTCGTGCAGCACCTCCGTCTCGTTGCTGAATAAGAGAGTCGAGAGCAGAGCCTCGCCCTCCGCCTTTTTCTGCCGCTCCAGCATGGCATTGAAGCCCCCTATAGTATCTGTTTCCAAGCCTCCCATGGAGCCGCTGCGATCCAGAATAAATACGATTTCGGTCAAACTTTCTTTCATTGCGCTTTCCTCCCGCCGTTTTCATTTGACTGCTCTGTTGCACGGAAACCGTTGCGTCCGCCAACGCAACCTCTATACCATATGCTTGTTTCACAGAGCCGATACACTTGTCTCACTGACAAGGAGAGCATAGCGCTTTTGACAGCGGGAGGGGTCGCCTCACAAGCGACATTTGATTCGGCGTTCTCACGCCCCGATCGGATTCTCGTCAAAGGCAAAGAGAGCCTCGTTGATTTCAAAGACATTGTACTTACCCCGCGCGACAAAGTACTCCACAATTAGGTCAAACTTGCTCGCGGGCGAGAGAGCAAAGCCCGCCTTTTCGAGGAGTTCTTCGAGTTCCGAAAGCGGCAGTTCCAGCGCGAGCGCAAAGGCAATGGCCGTGGCTTTCGAGGGCTGATAGTGCTTATCGGAGCGTATCTTCGAAAAGAGTTTCCGGTCTATGTTTGCCTTTTTATAGCACTGTGCGTCCGTCATACCGGCCTCGTCAATTTTCCGGAGCAGCATTTCCGAAAAGCTCTCGCCCATGCCCCGCAAGGTATCTTCCAACGAGAGCTCGCAGACAGATTTTGCCTCACAGAGCGGCGCTTCCAAGGACGTTTCCCCATACAGCCGCTCCCGGCTTAAGCGTTGCTCTGCGCTTTCCGTATGGGCATCCACATAGTGCTCGTCGATATAGACTGCAATCTCCGAGAAGCGCTCCGCGCCGATCTCATAGGACGCTCGGTCAAAAATAACCAGGTAGACCGTGAGCTCCGAATTCTCGAGAAAGGCGGCAATCGCCTCGACCGCAACGCGTAGCGCCTCCGCCTTCGGGTAGCCGTAAATCCCGGAGGAAATCAGCGGGAAGGCCACGCTCTCGCACCGATATTCCGCCGCAAGTTGCAGGGATGCCCGGTAGCAGGAACGCAGTTTTTCCTCTTCCCCCTGCGTTCCGCCCTGCCAGCGCGGCCCGACCGCGTGAATCACATACTTGCAGGGAAGCCGATAGCCCTCGGTAATCTTTGCCTGCCCCGTCTCGCAGCCGTGCAGCTTTTTACACGCCTGAAGGAGCTCGGGCCCCGCCGCGCGGTGGATGCAGCCGTCCACCCCGCCCCCGCCGAGGAGAGAGCTGTTCGCGGCATTCACAACGGCATCCACCCGCATCTTCGTGATATCGTTTCTGACCAAGTGTAAGGGCATAAGCCACCTCCGATTCAAGCTTCTTTTCTGACAGCATGCCCGCTTTTCGCGGAATTTGCAAGTCCCGCTTCCGCGACCTTTTCGGTGACTTGGCGGCATTTCGTTCGGAGTTTTGGCGGAATTCCGTTCGGCGTTTTGGCGGAATTCCGTTCGGCGTTTTGGCGGAATTTTGTTCGGCGTTTTGGCGAAAGAAAAGAGGTACCGTCCCGGTACCTCCCTCTTACGCAAGTTCTTTTGTAAGGCTTACGCCTTTCCTGCTTCCGTCCGCGTTTCCCTTAGGCGCGACCGGCGGCCCGCTTCAGTTTCTCGACCGTACTCACGCTGTTTCGAAGAAGCAGATCCGCGAGTACCAGATTCACCATAGACTCGACCACGACCGCAGCCCGCGGCATGATGGTCGGGTCGTGCCGCCCCTGAATCTCGATGGTGACCGGCTCGCCGTTTTTATTTACGGTCTCCTGCGGAGATCCGATGGAGGGTGTCGCCTTCACGGCGGCCCTAAGCAGGATATCGCTGCCGTCCGAGATGCCGCCGAGCATACCGCCCGCGTGATTGCTCTTTTTTTCGATGCCTTCCCGCCCCGGGCAGAAGGCATCGTTATCTTCGCTGCCGCGCCGGGTGCTCACCCCGAAGCCGTCGCCGAACTCAACGCCCTTCACCGCGCCTATACTCATGACAGCCTTCGCGAGCTCCGCGTCAAGTTTATCAAAGACCGGCTCACCGAGCCCCGGGAACATCCCGGTGACGCGGCAACTCACCGTGCCGCCGAGCGAATCTCTGTCTTGCATCACTTCTTTTAAGTAGGCAGCCGCCCGCGCCGCGGCTTCCGGATCCGGCATGCCGAGCGGATTTTCCGCACAGGCCGTAGGCTCAAAGCGCTCTGCCTCGATTTCACCGACCGCGCTCACATAGGCAAAGGCGCGAATGCCGAACTCCGCGAGGAGCTTTGACGCAATTGCGCCGCCGATTACCCGGCCTATGGTCTCCCGCCCCGAGCTTCTGCCGCCGCCCCGCGGATCCCGAAAACCGAATTTTCGATCGAAGCCGAAGTCCGCGTGCCCCGGGCGATAGCAATCCCAAATGGCCTGATAGTCCGCCGAGTGCTGATCCTGATTGCGCACCAGAACCGCAATCGGTGTGCCGAGGGTTTTTCCCGCAAAAACTCCGGACAGAATTTCGCAGGCATCCGCCTCCTTACGGGGTGTCGTAAACGCGGACTGCCCGGGCTTTCTCCGGTTTAAATAGGCCTGAATCTCCTCCGCCGTGAGCGGAAGCCCCGCCGGGCAGCCGTCAATCACCGCGCCGAGCGCCGTGCCGTGCGACTCTCCGAAGGTGCTCACGCGAAACAAGGTTCCGAATATACTTCCCGCCATTTACCCTTCCTCTCCGACCGGTACCATGATGCAGCAGTTCGGCTGGCTCACCGAGATCTCGTTGGTACTCATGATGAGCAGCTTCTTCTCGTAATCCACCTTAAAGAAAGAGAGGGTTCCGCTCTCGTGGTTTACGCTCACAATGTGCTTCCCGTCCGGGAAGATTGCGATATCCTTCGGGTACTCGCCGCTGATCGGGAGGTTAAACTCGGCTGTCAGCATACCGCTCTCCGCGTCGCGCGCAAAAAGGGTCACGCTGTTATCGCCCGCATTGCCCACAAAGATGTAGCGGTCGTCCACGGTAAAGGTCATGCAGGTCGCCGCATTCAGGGCGCCCGGCGTCACGTCTCCCGTGGTGCACACCGTCTGAAGCTTTGTGAACTCCGGCATGCCCCTGTCCTCGGAGACCGTATAGCTGTATACATCGATCGCATTCGTCATATCGTAGAGCAGATAGAGGAAGCGATTGTCCTTTGAAAAGGTAAAGAAGTAGGGCGAGGAACGCCGTGCGGTGCGAATCGCGTCTACCAAACGTATTTCACCCGGTCTGCCCGTAAAGCGGTAGATGCTCACCTGATCGATGCCGGGATCCGCAGACATCACAAAGCGCATGTCACGCGTGGGCTTCGAGCAGGTGATATGGGCTCTCGAGCCGCGCTCCGCAATGGAGCCGAGACCCTTATGGTAAACCTCGTCCACGATAGAACCTATGGTGCCGTCCGGTTCAAGGCGGAGTATGGTGAGCTTTCCGTCGTGATAACCCGAGGTATAGAGGTACTTGCTCTCCCGGTCCACGCAAATATGGTGCGGCCGCATGCCGTTCACCTTTCGGCTCGAAACACGCACCAAACCGCCGTCCGGCAGAATGCGGAACGCAACCACGCCGTAATCCTCCACGGCGTAGAGCATGCGCCCGTCACTCGATGCAATCACATCCGAGGCATTGTCCACCTCGACCTCTTGGCGCTTATGAAAGCTGCCGCGCTCCGTATCCACATCAAAAATTGTGATGCCTTTTGCCTTTCCCGTATAGGAGTAAGATCCCACATACGCCACGTATTTTTTCATGCTCTCTCCTCACTGCGCCCCGCGCAAAACCAAGGGATGCCCTGCTGTTTTTCTTCCTGCTCATTCTAGCACAAGGTCCTCAAAAATTCTATTGACACCCCCTTCAAAAACTGTATAATCGTACCGGTGGTTTATTTTTACTAAACTATAAGTTTAAGGAGGCTGTTCTTGGAGATCGGTGAAAAAATCAGGCGTCTGCGCATCCTGAACAATCTGACGCAGGAAGAACTGGCGGACCGCGCGGAGCTCTCCAAGGGCTTCATCTCCCAGCTGGAGCGCGATTTAACCTCTCCCTCCATCCTGACGCTGATGGACATTCTGCAGTGCCTCGGCACCACACCCGCGGACTTCTTCAGCGAAAAGGAACCGGAGCAGTTGATATTCCGGAAGGCAGACTACTTTGAAAAGCAGGACAGCGAGCTGAAAAACCATATTTGCTGGCTCATTCCGAACGCGCAAAAAAATATGATGGAGCCCATACTGCTGACCCTCGAACCGGGCGGTCGTATGGCGGAAGATGCCCCCCACTCCGGCGAGGAGTTCGGCTACGTGCTGAGCGGCAGTCTGGAACTGCACCTCGGCAATGAGACCCGCCGCGTCAAAAAGGGCGAGAGCTTCTACTACCGCTCCGAAAAAAGTCACTATGTCAGCTCAAAGAGCGGCTGCACGCTACTCTACGTAAGCGCCCCGCCGTCCTTTTAAGATAGAGAGGAGATTCAAACTATGTCAACACTGGTGGATTTGCAGCACATCTCCAAGTCCTTCGACGGAGAAATGGTGCTGGACGATTTGAATCTGACCGTTCCGGAGAACTCCTTTGTGACCCTGCTCGGCCCCTCCGGTTGCGGCAAGACCACGACGCTCCGCATCCTCGGCGGCTTCACGACCCCGGACAGCGGCAAGGTGATTTTTGACGGTCAGGATATCACAAGCCTTCCGCCGAACCGCCGCCAGCTGAACACGGTCTTCCAGAAGTATGCGCTCTTCCCGCATATGAGCATTGCGGAGAACATTGCCTTCGGCCTCAAAATCAAGGGCAAGAGCAAGGCCTATATCGATGACAAAATCCGATACGCCTTAAAGCTCGTGAACCTCTCCGGCTTTGAGAAGCGCGACGTGAATTCCCTCTCGGGCGGCCAGCAGCAGCGCATTGCGATTGCGCGTGCCATCGTGAATGAGCCGCGTCTTCTGCTCCTCGACGAGCCGCTCGGCGCACTCGACTTAAAGCTCCGCCAGGACATGCAGTACGAGCTGATACGCCTGAAAAAGGAACTCGGCATCACCTTTGTCTACGTGACCCACGACCAGGAAGAGGCTCTCACCATGTCCGACACCATCGTCGTCATGAACCAGGGCTATATCCAGCAGATGGGCACGCCGGAGCAGATTTACAACGAGCCGGAAAATGCCTTTGTCGCGGACTTCATCGGCGACTCCAACATCATCCCCGCCATCATGGTGCACGATGAGCTCGTGAACATCTTCGGCGCAAACTTCCGCTGCGTGGACAAGGGCTTCGGCCAGAATCAGCCGGTCGACGTCGTGATACGCCCGGAGGATGTGGAACTCGTAAAGCCGGAGGACGGAACGCTCACCGGCCATGTGACCCACTCCATCTTTAAGGGCGTGCACTACGAGATGGAGGTGACGACCAAGGGCGGCTACGAGTGGCTCGTGCAGTCCACCCATATGTTTACCCTCGGGCAGGAGGTCGGCATTATGGTCGATCCCTTCAACATTCAGATCATGAATAAGCCCGCCTCCGAGGACGAGGAGGCAATTGTCAATGAGTAAGAAGGCAAGACTCCTCTCTCTCCCCTATCTGGTCTGGATGATAGGCTTCATCGTGATTCCGCTCGCCCTGGTCTTTGTCTTCGGACTGACCGACCGGAGCGGCGCCTTCACCTTGGACAATGTGATTTCGATTGTAGAGCGCAATCACCTGAAGGCCTTAAAGCTCTCGGTGCTGCTCTCCTTTGTGAGCACCGTGATCTGCTTTCTGCTCGCCTTTCCGCTCGCGCTCATTCTGCGCGGCAAGAAGATAGGCCGCGCGAATTTTGTGGTCTTTATCTTCATCCTGCCGATGTGGATGAACTTCCTGCTCCGCACCCTCGCGTGGCAGACCCTGCTCGAGAAGAACGGCGTGATCAACGGTTTTCTCACGGCCCTGCACCTAAAGCCCATCAATATCATCAACACGCCCACTGCCATTGTGCTCGGCATGGTCTATAACTTTCTGCCCTTCATGGTGCTTCCGCTTTACAACACCATGTGTAAGATTGAGGACAGCATTGTCGAGGCCGCGCGGGATCTCGGAGCTTCGTCGCTCCAGACCCTATGGCGCATATGGCTTCCGCTCTCCGTGCCCGGCATTGTGAGCGGCGTCACGATGGTCTTTGTCCCGGCACTCACGACCTTTGTTATTTCCAACATTCTCGGCGGCAGCAAGATACTGCTGATCGGAAATGTCATCGAGACCGAATTCACCAAGGCAAGCAACTGGAATCTGGGCAGCGGTCTCTCGATTGTCATGCTGCTCTTCATCCTGCTCAGCATGACGGTGCTGGCGCGCTACGATAAAAACGGAGAGGGGACGGCATTCTGATGAACAGACGTATACGAAATATCATCGGCGACTTCTATCTCGTGATCATGCTCCTCTTTCTCTACCTCCCCATCTTTACGATGATTGTGCTCTCTTTTAACGAGAGTAAATCAAGGACGCGCTGGGGCGGCTTTACCCTCAGGTGGTACGGAGAGCTCTTCTCGAACGCGACCATCATGCAGGCTTTGCACAATACCTTGCTGATCGCCTTCCTGTCCGCGCTGATTGCGACCGTACTCGGCACCGCGGCGGCCATCGGCATCAATGCGATGAAGCCTACCGGCCGCAACCTGATGATAGGCTTAAACAACATTCCGATGCTGGATGCGGACATCGTGACCGGCATCTCCCTGATGCTCGCCTTCATCGCCTTCCGCTTCTCACTCGGTTTCCACACGGTGCTGATCAGCCATATCACCTTCAACGTGCCCTATGTGCTGCTCTCCGTGCTGCCGAAACTGAAGCAGACCAACCGCTCCGCTTACGAGGCAGCCATGGATCTCGGCGCGACACCGCGCCAGGCCTTTTTCTACACCATATTCCCGGACATTGTGCCCGGCGTGCTCTCCGGTTTTCTGCTCGCTTTCACGATGTCGCTCGATGATTTCATCATCACCCACTTCACCAAAGGAGCGGGCATTGACACCTTGTCCACGCTGATCTACTCACAGGTGCGGCGCGGCATTGTACCCAGCATGTATGCACTTTCGGCCATCATTTTTGCGGCAGTTCTTCTTCTGCTTCTCGTCGCAAATTTCATGCCGTCTGCAAAAAATTCAAAACAGGTTTAAGGGGGATTACAGTATGAAGAAAAGAAGCATTTTGACCCGCGCACTCTCTGCAGCGGTCCTCGCGGCGCTCGGCCTCGCAATCAGCGGTTGCGGTCAGAAGTCCGCAAAGGACGATAACACGCTCTATGTCTACAACTGGGGCGAGTACATCGGCGAAAATGTCGTGAAGGAATTCGAGAAAGAGACCGGCATCAAGGTGGTCTACGACACCTTCGAGACCAACGAGGAGATGCTCCCGATCATTGAGGCAGGCGCAGTCCAGTATGATGTGGTCTGCCCGTCCGATTACATCATCCAGAAGATGATTGAGAAGGACCTGATTCAGCCGATCGACTTCGATAAGGTTCCGAACTACAAGAATATCGACCCGAAGTACCTTGAAAAGTCCAAGGGCTTCGATCCGGAGAACAAGTACTCTGTCCCCTACTGCTGGGGTACGGTCGGCATCCTCTACAACACCTCCATGGTGCCGGAATCCGAGGCGCCGAAGAGCTGGAACGACCTCTGGAATACGAAGTACCAGAACAACATCCTCATGCAGGATTCCGTCCGCGACGCTTTCATGGTCGGCGAGAAGCTCCTGGGCTACGACATCAACACGACCGACAGAACCGAGCTCGAGGCAGTGAAGGATAAGCTGATTGAGCAGAAGCCGCTCGTGCAGGCCTATGTCATTGACCAGGTGCGCGACAAGATGATAGGCGGTGAGGCTGCACTCGCAGTCATCTACTCCGGCGAGATGCTCTATGTCCAGAAAGAAGTCAAGGCTTCCGGCGCGGATTACGAGCTCAAGTATGTGATTCCGGAGGAAGGCTCCAATGTCTGGATTGACAGCTGGGTCATCCCGAAGAACGCGCGCCACAAGGAGAACGCGGAAAAGTGGATCGACTTTATGTGCCGCGCGGAGATTGCGAAGGAGAACTTCGAGTTCATCACCTACCCGACCCCGAACAAGGCAGCGTTCGATCTCCTCGATCCGGAACTTCAGAACAACAAGGCGCTCTTCCCGGACGATGCGGACCTCGCGAAGTGCGAAGTGTTCCAGTACCTCGGCGAAGAGGGCGATGCGCTCTACGACGAGCTCTGGAAGGAAGTCAAGGCGCAGTAAGCAAAGAGAAATGCGGAAACAAAAAAGAGCCGAGAGGCTCTTTTTTGTTTCCTATAAATCCAATTCTTTCCACAGTTCGGAAATGGGTCTACTCTTACGCCCACTTCTTTCGTACTCTGCATAAGCCTCGGCAGCCACAGCGATATCATATTCATCTTCAATTCGCTCAAAAAGCGCCTGCTTAAATGCCTCTTCAAGCGACATACTACGCATTTTCGCGTAAGACTCAGCAATCCTTTTCTCTTCCGCCAAAAGCCTGATTGAAAAGCACATTTTCCTACTCCTTCGTCACTTCTTGAAAAGTTCCGAGTGCGTTCCCAAGCGATATAGCATAAGAATCAGCAACCTTTCTTTAATTTCATACATCAATAACCAGTCCGGCTCTATGTGACATTCTCTTACCCCTTTATAATTACCTGCCAGCTCATGATCTCGGTACTTTTCACCTAAAGTATTACCCTCTGCCAGATTATTGATAACTTCAAACAATTTATCCAAATTTCTGTTCTGTTTCTTCGCCTGTTTTAAATCACGTTTAAACTGTCATCAGAGGCAATCCGTCTACCTTCGGCAATGGCAGCCGCTGTCAACTCATTCGGCGTTTCCAACTTTAAGGCAAAGGGAATCCCGTTCTCTCGTATAGTTGTTCTGAGAAACATATTGACAGCCGTACTCATATTAATTCCAAGTTCCGCAAAAATCTGCTCTGCCTGTTCCTTAACATCTTTATCGGTTCTAATATTAAGATTTGTACTTGCCATGTAATGCACCCCCGTTCTGTTAATGACATTATATTCACAACACCAAAAAAATGCAAAGCATTGTAATTGTTTTGCTCGTTTATATTTTATGTAAAAAAGAGCACCCTTTCGGGTGCTCTTTCATCGGGTGGGTACAGGGGCTCGAACCCTGGATCTCCAGATCCACAATCTGGCGCGCTAACCAACTGCGCCATACCCACCATATTCGTGTTTCGGGACTGTTTCGAATCCCAACGAGCCTGAAGGGATTCGAACCCCCGACCCACGGCTTAGAAGGCCGTTGCTCTATCCTGCTGAGCTACAGACTCAAGAGCAGGTGATGGGAATCGAACCCACGTATCCAGCTTGGAAGGCTGGTGTTCTACCATTGAACTACACCTGCGGACAGCGTGCTCTCTTAACACGTGCCCTAATTTTATATCATACTTCTTTCGCTTGTGCAAGCGTTTTTCCGGAATTCAACTCTGCTTTTTCTTGCTCCGCAGTCTTACGTCGCATCTCCCGAAGTATGCTCCTTGTGATGAAAAACGCAATCACCGCGGAAAAGACATCGCTGAGCGGCTGTGCCGCCTGAATGCCCCGCACGCCGAGCACGCGCGGCAAGACAAGAAGTATCGGAATCAGACATATGCCCTGACGGAGTAAGGCCACGACGGTCGCCCGGACGTTGTAGCCTGTGGTCTGCGAAAACATATTGGCCATAGTAATCTGCGCTGCAAGCGGTATGCTGAGGGACTGGAGCTGTAAGGCCAGCGTTCCGACCGCAAGGACATCCGGGTCCTTTCGGAAGAGCATCATCACACGCTCCGCATTGAAGAACACCAGCGCTCCCATGAGAAGCAGGGCGCCGAAGCAAACGCGAAGGCTGAAGTTATAGGCCTGCTCCACGCGCTTATAGTTGCCCGCGCCATAGTTAAAGCCGCAGACCGGCTGGAAGCCCTGCCCAAAGCCTATGATGGCGGAGTTCATGAACATGGCAACCCGCGACACAATGGCAATCGCCGCAATCGCGGCATCGCCGTAGGGCTGTGCCGCAAAATTAATCACAATGACAGAGATACTCGCAATGCCCTGCCGCGCAAGGCTCGGGAGGCCGAAGCGCAGTATGTTCCGGTAGCGCTCAAGACTCGGCGAAAAGCGTCGCGGGCGTATGCTGAGACAGGCCTGCATGCAGTTGCACTGCCAGACCAGAATGAAAAACGAAATAATCTGGCTGATCACGGTCGCGATTGCCGCGCCCGCAATTCCCATGTGAAACACGTAGATAAAGAGCGGATCCAAAAAGATATTGAGCACACCGCCGGTCGCAATGCCGAGCATCGAATAAAACGAATTGCCCTGAAAACGGAGCATATTGTTCATGCCGAGCGAGCACATAAAGAAGGGCACGCCGAGCAGGGCATAGCGCGTGTAGGACGCGGCATAGGGCGCTATGGTAGGCGTCGCACCGAGGCGGTAGACCAGCTGCCCCGAACATGCAATGCCAAGCACCGCGAGCAGCGTACCTACGAGTATCTCCGTACAGAATCCGGTCGCCACATAGCGCTCGGCCTCCTCAATCTCCTTCTGCCCGAGCAAACGCGCAATCTCATTTCCACAGCCCATGCCTATCATGAAGGCCACCGCCTGGATGCCCGTCATCAGCGAAAAGACCACGCCGACCGCCGCCGAGGGCGAGGTGCCGAGTTGCGACACAAAGTAGGTGTCCGCCATGTTGTAGACCGCGGTGACCAGCATGGATACGATGGTGGGAACGGCGAGACGCGGAATCAGCGTGTATACCGGTTCCTCCATCATCTGCCGGTAGCGCGCCTCCTGTGATACCTGTTTCATGCGTGTGCCTCCCCCGGTCTAAATTGTCTTCTTCAGAAGTGATGCGTGTTTTTAAGCGTCTCCCAAGCCTGGTCCTTATCGCTCAGCGTGAGATGCGTGCCGTCCGATAGCGTATAGCCCGAAGCATCCGCAGAGCCCGGGTAAGCGCCCACCAGTTCCGGCCACCGAATGCCGATTTCCGGGTCGTTCCACGCGAGACCGCCCTCATCGCCCGGGTGATAGAAATCCGTCACCTTATAGCAGAACTCCGCATAATCGGAGAGCACCAGAAAACCGTGCGCAAAGCCCTCGGAAATATAGAACTGCTTTTTGTTCTCCTCGGTGAGCTCTACGCCATACCACTGCCCAAAGGTCTTCGACTCCTTACGAAGATCCACCGCCACGTCAAAGACACGGCCGCGAATGGCGCGCACCAGCTTGCCCTGCGGAAATTCCTTCTGGAAGTGGAGGCCGCGCAGCACGCCCTTCTTAGACGCGGACTGGTTGTCCTGCACGAAATTCAGGTTGAGTCCCGCCTCTTCCATATCGCGGCGGTTATAGGTCTCCATAAAATAGCCGCGCGCATCGCCGTGCACCGCAGGCTCAATCACATAAAGTCCCTCAATCGGGCAAGTTGTCACTGTAATCTGTCCCATAAGTACCCCCTTTTTTCTATGATTATTATACGACCATTGTCAGAAAAAAATCCAGCCCTTATAATGAGGCAAAAGCACACAGACTTTCTGAGGTATTCCCATGAATTGGAAAAAACTATTCAACTTTCGCTATATTCTGATTTCACTCTATGTTTTAATCACCGCTCTACTGCTCTACTGCGGCAGCCGCGCCATCGACCATATTCCGGAACTCTGGTCCGCTGTCACGGGCTTTTTCCGCTGGTTCCGGGTTGTCCTGCATCCCCTGATTACCGGCTTTGCGCTCTGCTATCTCTTGACTCCGGTCGTGAACTTTTTCGAGCAGCGCCTTGCGAGCTTTCGAACACTCTTGCCGCGCGCACGGCGCCGCCCCGCGAAGCAAGGCAAAGCGCGTTCCTTCCGGGGACTCGCCGTGCTCCTCACCTTTCTTTTGGTGCTGCTGGCTCTCACCCTGTTGCTCTCGCTCCTCATCTCGGCGCTCAGCAGCAGCGTGCAGCTTGCAAATTTAAGCGACCTCTGGCGCATGACCAAGGAGCTTAGCCTTGCAATCTCAAACTTCTATCAGGATGTCCTGAATAAGCTTGCCACCCTCCCGGTCGGCGGAAATGACTTTACCGCCTACCTGCAGAGCGCGGTCTCGAACCTCATGAGTTTTGCGGAACGTTTCCTCGGCTCCATGCTGTCGAGCGTCAACAACATGGGCAGCTTCTTCTCGAACCTCCTCTTCTCGCTCATCTTCTGCGTCTATTTTCTGCTGGACGGCGAGAACATTCTGAATTACTGGAAGCGAGTCTCCAAGGTTCTGCTCGGGCAGCACATCAACCGGGCACTCTCTGTCTTCTTCTCGGATGCGGACCGCGCCTTCGCGGGCTATATCCGCGGACAGGTAATCGACGCGCTCATCATGACCCTCTTGGTCAGCATTTCGCTCAGTGTGCTCGGGGTTCGCTACGGGCTCATCATCGGCATTTTGACCGGCCTCGGCAACCTGATTCCCTATGTGGGGCCCTTTGTCGCCTACGGCAGCACCGCCCTGGTCTGCATTCTCTACGGCGACTATGCAAGGCTCGTCTCGGCATTTATCGCGCTCTTTGTAATTCAGACGCTGGACGGCAACGTGATTAACCCGCGGCTCTTAAGCTCCAGCATAGACATACACCCGCTGCTTGTGATTGCCTCCCTCTTGGTCGGCGGTGCCGTGGGCGGTATCCTCGGCATGCTGCTCGCCGTGCCGGTGGGTACGCTCGTGAAAATCCAGTTTGAGCGGATACTCGCATTGCGGGAAGCGATGCGCGCGGAACAAACAAGGGAAGTATAGAAAAGCGCCGCCCCAGCTGTTATCCTGTCCGGGGCGGCGCTTCTCTTATTTCACAATCCATCCTCCCTTGTGGCAAGCTGAACTGTCAGCTTCGGGTCAACTGGGTGGTCAATTGGGTGGTCAATTGGGTGGTCAATTGGGTGGTCAATTGGGTGGTCGATTGGGTGG
This sequence comes from Stomatobaculum sp. F0698, assembly GCF_030644385.1. Taxonomy (GTDB): domain Bacteria; phylum Bacillota; class Clostridia; order Lachnospirales; family Lachnospiraceae; genus Moryella. Next base: position 1,757,067 of record NZ_CP130060.1, read on the forward strand.
TCACAGACCAAATCCCAGAAGAGCTTTAAATAAACCAGCATGGCCCCGTAAGAGACGCTGTAGAGAAACGACTTCCACCAGAGCGCCTTGCCGCTCGCCTCGACCGCCCGCAAAACGCGGGTAAAGACAGGCGTTTTCCCGAAGAACCAGAGAGTCGCCGTGATATCGCCCTCCGGGCGCAGCAAAAACTGCGTGACCACGAGGAGAGAAAGAAGCGATTTCAGCACGCACTCATAGCGATTCCGGCTCTGCCGCATAAGGAGCACAAAGGCCGGAAGTGAGACCAGATAAAAGGAGGGCGTGGATAAGGTAAGCGAGGAGAATGTAAACATAATGACCGCCAACATGAGCACCGTCCTCAAAATCTGGATGGGCATAGCTGCCTTGGTATCCCAGTGAAGCACGCTCCAGAGGAAGGCAATCACCAGTCCCACAATTGCCGCATAGGTTCTGATCTCCGTGCTGACCAAGGGGAAGGCAAGCCTCCAGAGACGCTTGGTCTGCGGCAAATCCCGGTAAGCTAGGTGCAGCGGTGTATGCAAGATGCGCGGTAACAACAGGAAGACAAAGAGCAAAAGCCCGAAGCCAAGACCAAACAGGAGCCAGTCCTTTCTCGCTTTCCTATCCCGCACAAACAGCGTCAGCATGAGGAAGGCCATGCTCGGCAGCAGCATGAGGTAAGTCAGCTTGCAGGCCACACCGAAACCGAGAAAGAGCGCGGCGCTCCACTTGTTCTTTTGCACATCCGAGAGCAACAAGAGCCCAAGCAGGGTGCAGTAGACCGGCAGCATATCAAACTGAATGAAGATGATGGCAATCCAGAAGCAAAGCGGATTAAAGACAGAGAAATAGTAGACTTCCCGTGCCCGCTCTTCTTTGAGTAATCCACGCTCCAAGAGGAAGCTGATCAGCGAGAGCACCGTGCCGTTCATCAGAAGCATGTTGAGCATTTTGTAGAGGAACGACTGTAACCAGTGATACGCGCCCGGCTGAAAGTCCCCGAGTGTCGGGTAGAGCAGGTAAGACGGCAGGCCGTAGCCTGCGAGCATCATGCCCTCGTACTGCCATAAGTAGAGTTCCACATTCTTATAGGGGTTGATGCAGGCAAAGAGCTGAAAAATATCGATGCCCTTTTGCCAGAGAATGATGCTGTCGGATATGACGATTAGATCGCAGCCGTAGAAAACAAGGGTGCTGACCGCACTGACCAAAAAAGAAAGCACAATGGGTTTCCGTCCGATTGCCCTGACGGCATGACTCGAGTAAACGAAAGCCTTAAAACCGCTCTTAGAGCGCAGGTTTTCACGGAACGCTAAGACACAGAGGCCGAAAAGCAGGAAAAACAAGGCTGCGGCGACAGGCAAACGCTTCGTCTCGTTTCCGCCGAGTGAAATACAATAGGTCCCGACATAGTACATGGAACTTGTATAGCGACTCACCGCCTGTATCTGTTTCTCTTCCCCATCCACCGCACAGGAAAGCGGCACACCTTCTTTGATTGTCACGGTAAGCTGCTTGCTTTCTCCGCTGCTCCGAATTTCGCCCGTGTACTCATTCTCTCCGGCAGACAGTAATTCAACCGGTGCCTCGTCATAGACAAAGGCCATGACTTTCCCCTCGTTCAGGCGATCCGTGTCCAAAAACAGTTGCCGCGAAGGAACATAAAGCGATGCGAAGAAATTGGCAAGGTAGAGACTCAACAATGCCAAAACGACAATGACAATAGAAGTACGTAGGATTCCTTTTTCACTCATGTGCATCTCCCGCAGCAGTTGCCTAGGTGAATTCGCAATGTTCTTGCCCTCTTTATGCGTAAATGATATAGCCGAGATACGCAACGAACGCAATGATGAGAAAAATCAGAGCTTTATCGTGCGTGATAACTTCAATCGGATCTCCGTCCGAATCCCCCTCAATATCCAGGCTGTACTTCATGAGGAGTATCATCAAAATCGGCACAGACCAGATAAATAAGACACTCTCATGCTCTACCGCCCACATTGCATAAAAAACAATGGCTAGCGCAATGCAGACGTACATATTTTTGTCCAGAAAGCTGTACGAATAATACTGCAACACTTTCCGCGTCTCTTTCATACCTCCCTGTCTTGCGATTTCATTTCTGCGTTTTCCCAGTCCCATATAGAAAGCGCCTGTCCATATGGTGAGGTAGAGCCAACCCGAGATTGGAATTTGGGTCAAGACAGCGCCGTAAATAACGCGGATGATAAATCCGGAGGCCAAAATAATAACATCAATCAAGGGCTGGTTCTTGAGCCCGAAACTGTATGAAACATTTAGCACAAAATACATCAAAATCAAAAGCAGCCCGGATACACCTCCTGCAAGATACGATAGCGTCAACGACAGGAACAGGCAAAAGCCACCGATCACTCTGGCTTGTAAGATATGGATGCTTCCGTCGGCAATCGGACGGAAGCGTTTTGTCGGGTGTAGACGATCCTTGGGTGCATCCTGTATATCATTTAAAATATAAACCGTCGAGGATATCAGGCACAACGAAAAAAAGCCGATCAGCGCTATCGCAAACTTTTCGGTAAACAAAGTCTGATTGAAGAAGATCGGTGTGAATACCAGTATATTCTTGAGATAATGCTTAACTCGCAGTAAATCAAGGTATTTTTTCATGCTTTACCGTGCCTCTTTCCGAAGGATTGCTTATTCCCATACAAAGCTAACATCAGTCTTTGACACATATAATATATGCAAACGCTATCCGCATCTCATTTTTGCTTGAATACGAAGAACTTGCTAATCACATAATTCGAAACAATGACCACAATCTGTGCAATCAGCTTCACCAGAAGGCTGCTCCAGTGCAGACGGTCGATGAACACAAACAACATCAATTCTTCCACACCAAGGGTCAACAGGCGTCCGCTGAAGAAACCGGCCAGCTGTGCCCAGAAGCCCTTGGCCGTATCCGTTGTAGCATCGAAGACCCAGGTCTTGTTCGTAATAAACTGGAACAACACGCAGATAACCCAGTCCACAACGTTGGCAAAGAGCGCACCCCAGCCAAAGCGCTTCGTGAAGAGAACAAATAGCGCCAAATTCAGAAAGACTGCCAGGCCCCCGAAGAAGAGATACAGGAGTACTTCCTTGTGTTTACTGTACCAGGGCTTTAAAATTCGCAGTCCCGGCAAGCCCATCATGCGATCAAAAATGTCTTCACGTGTGTTTTCCATAATCATCTCCCAAATTCAATACCAAACAGCAAAACCTCAGGTCATCTCGCTTTGCCGGGCACGGGACAGGCAATGCGAATCAAAACTCTGTTTTCCGGTACACATCAAATCTTGTCAACGCCGAAAATACGGAACTGCTCAGCGTACCCGATTTCTCAGAAGCGGAATCTTTTGCAATATCTTTGTCGTCAACAAACTACAGAGAAAATCAGGGTAAAATTGTTGTGGTCAACGTTTTTTGTAACACCACTGCTTAATGGTACACTCCACTCTCTTTTCAAACTTTGAAGTCACAAATTGTGACCTCAAACAACCTCATCATTGTAGTGGTCAAAGTTTTTTGTTATACCACTGCTTAATAGTACACTCCGCTCCCTTTTCAAACGGAGTCAGATATCCGTTATATGAGTTCGAGACTCAGTAATTCCTTCTTTTGTACCGGCATGGTCTAATCCCCTTGACAAATCAACATTCTATCCCATCATGTCATAGAGGGATGGCCAACGTCCATCCCTCTACAAACTTACTTTACCGCAAGAAACAATCGAATCTGTTCTTCCGTCACCGCAGTCAAATCCTTGCCATCAGCCCAGGCCTGATACCAGCGCACGGTCTCACCGACCGCCCGATCCACATGCCAGATCGGTGCCCAGCCAAAGCGCTTCTTTAACTTTGCACAGTCAAGCTTCAGGAAACCGGCCTCGTGCGGCGCATTGGCTTCGGCCACGTTCTTCCAGACAGCCGACTCACCCCAGTGTTTCACAAAGAGGTCTGCGAGCTCTCCGGTGCTCACGCAGTCGCAGTCATCCGGCCCGACATTATAGTATCCGGCATACTTTGCTTCCTTTGCCTGCTGCATCACAATCATGAGATAGGCGTAGAGCGGCTCCAGCACATGCTGGTAAGGACGGGTCGAATAGGGATTTCGAAGCTCCACTGCCTTGCCCTGTACCGTTGCCCGCACACAGTCCGGGATAATTCTGTCCTTCGCGAAATCACCGCCGCCGATCACGTTGCCCGCGCGCGCGGTGGAAATGCGCATTGCACCGGGCTCCGAGAAAAAGGACTTTTGGTAGGAGTGGGTCACCAGCTCCGAGCAGCTCTTTGAGTTCGAGTAGGGATCGTAGCCGTCCAGCTTCTCATCCTCGGTAAAGCCGTGATTTGCCTCTTCCGGGTTCTCATATACCTTATCGGTCGTCACATTGAGGAAGCTCACCACGCCGCCGAGCTCCCGCACTGCCTCGAGGAGGTTCACGGTTCCCATCACATTGGTCTCATAGGTCTCACGCGGATAGCGATAGGACTCTCTGACCAGGGGCTGCGCCGCGAGGTGCAACACACAGTCCGGCCTTGCCTCCCGCACGGCCTCTTTGAGGCGGGCAAAATCGCGGATATCCGCAATGGTGGAGTGCATCTTCTTGTCAAGCTCCAGCAGAGTAAAGAGCGAGGGCTCGCTCTCCGGCGCAAGCGAATAGCCGTAGACTTCCGCGCCGAGCAGACGGAGCATAACTGAGAGCCAGCTTCCCTTAAAACCGGTGTGGCCGGTCAAAAATACGCGCTTCCCCGCGTAAAACTGCTTCATATCCTCTGTGTATTTCATCCTCATCCCCTACTCTGCTTCATTCACTCTGTTCAGTCCAAAGCTGCCTGCTCAAAAGCCTTCACTTCTTCCGGCGTACCGAGCACGTGTACAGCCTCCTTCGGTACGCGGGAGATGTACACTTCTCCGCCCTGTTCAATCAGATAGTTATACATGGGCGCAATGTATTTTTCACCCTTTTCAAGGTTGCCCTCATTCGCGTAGAACTCATCATACAGTCTCTCATAGAGAGCGCAGCTCTTGAAGTAATAGGCTCCCAAGGTGCAGTTCTCCGAGATTCTCTTCTTTTCTCGCACCTCAACCGCTTTTCCGGTCTCATCAAGGCGCACAAAACTCCAGTGATCTCCCTCGCCGAGGAAGCAGGGAATAAAACCGTCACCCTTTAATTCCGCCGCATTCATTGCGCCCGGCACCACATAAGTATCAATGTTATAGACGAGCAGGCCATGCTCCGGATTCCAGTATTGGGAGGCCAGCTTTGCGGTTGTCGCCTGTCCGTCGGTCAGATAGTCGAGCAACAAAAGCTTATAATCCGAAATGCCGAGCGCAGCGCATTGCTGCTCAATAAAGCCCTCAACATCCGCACTTTCGTCGCGCATCGCAATGAAAATATAACGCGCCGCGCATTCGGCATAGCCCTGCAGACTTAGAATAGACCACTCAAATAAAGTCTTTCCGCGCGTCTCAATCATGAACTTCGGAACCGTATAGCCGGCCTTCCGGAAACGAGACCCAAGTCCTCCCATTGTGATCACAATGTCCAGATTCTTCATCTCTCCTCCCCCTTTACACGCGATGCCTCACAGCGTTCTTCCAGTTCTTCCGGCGTATAGCCCAAAAACTCATCCGGCCTAACGGAACGGTCATCCACATAAAAGCCCTTGTGTCCCGGCCAGGGCTTTCCGTAGAAAATCTCGTCATAGGGGATGTTCCACTTCTCAAGCCAGTCGGTCAACACACGCGCCGTATTCTTATTGATCAATCCCAGATTTCCCTGATACGAGTTCATGTTGCGCGAGGTGAAGAGAACAATCTTTGCCCCGGCCTCGTGGTAGACACGCATTTTTTCCACCACCTCGGCAAAGGGTACGAGATCCTCATACTTCTCGCCCTTTTTCTTGATGGGGCAAATCGTGCCGTCTATATCAAAGACGAACGAATACTCACTGTAGTTCATTCCGAATCTCCTCCAAAATGTTCCTCGCATTCAGGATAAAGCCGAAGACCTTATGCGGGTTGTCGATGTGCAGCGGCAACATCGAGAGAAAGAGCGAAGCCTCATAGAGACGAATCAGCAGATAGTGATATCCGGACGCTTCCGCTTTTTCCCGGAACCATTTTTTATACTGTGCATTGTCAAAGCCGAGCTTCAACTCTGCCTGAAACGCACGGTTAATAGAAATCTCATAAAGCGCGTTGTTGAAAAAATCGTAATTGCCGCAAATCGAATGACTAAGCTTTGCGAGATCGTAATACGGATTGGTCCAGAGTTCCTCTTCCGTGAGCGCGCCCTTCGGATCGATGAACTTGAGCATTCTGGTCGCCTTGTTGTACATCGCATTTGCGAAGCAGGGATCGCCGTGGCCGATTACACTGACCGGCTCCATTCGAACACGCGACTCCACCTGCTGTTTCAGTGCAAAGTAGCGCGCCTTAATATCGTCAATGCTCTCACCGGTACCGGCCTGTAAGAGCGCCGCAATGTGCCCGTAACTCTCGAGTTTCTTCAGGTCTTCAATACGACTCTCTACCTTTTCGATGTAAAGGGAATCTGCCGTTTTCTGATATTCTTCTTGGCTGACCGCCTTCGCATGACGCTCTTTGAAGAAGTTAAAGTACATGTCAAGCAGACGTCGAAACTCCTCCTCGCCGATCGAGCCGTGCACCCACTTAATCGCGAGGTCTGTCATATAGAGGCGCTCCATCGTATAAGAGGCACTCTTTTCATCTTCTTGGTAGTTAAAGGGCAGAACAAACCACCTCTTCATGTCATCCGGCAAGAGATGATAGAAACTGTACTCTGCCTTAATCTTCTTCTTATTGGTGGAACGCTTGGTCAGCGTATATTCCTTTTCTTCAAGCGAATTAAAATAGCGCGCGTCAAAATTTCCCGTGATGCAGCGGATAAAGTTAAAGACATCGCCGATATTGACAAGTCCGTCCGCCGGGAACGAATTTGAAACCGTTCGTCCGGCTGTCGCCGAACTTCCCTCTTTGCAAACACGCTCCAGAAATGTCCGATACGACTTTGTATCCGCGAACATTAAGCCTGCAGCCTCATCCCGTACAGTCATCCGGTAATTCTCTGCAATAAAGGGCAGTTTCTGAAACGAGAGTTTTGCCCACTCCGCATCGCTGATAATATAATTCGCAAACATATGTAGAATGTGAACCGGCTCCGCCGTCTGCTCTTCGAACTGCTCTAATAACGCATTAAACGCAAAGACAGAGCGCACCACCTGCCACTCCATCTCCGGAAAATATGCCAGAAGCTGCTGCCGGAAGCGCTCTCCGAGGCGCTGCCGCTTGACAACCACCTCCGAAAAGCCCTTCTCACCGATCACATCCTCTATGACCTCGCTCTTCCGGACTGTGTCATCAAAGATTACGATAAGCTTCATCTGCCCGTTCCTTTCTTCCCACAAAAATCAGCGCACCGAGATAAAAGAGCAGCAAGGACACCGTTCCGATTAAGATAATGCCGCTCAGATAATCGGTCTTTCCGCCCCACATCGCACCGAGCAAATAGGCCGACATTGCCCGTCCCAAATCCGCGCGCAGTATGGATGCGGTGAGTGCCAGCCCTCCGATTTCAATAAGCCAAGCAGCCACCGACAGCATATAGCTGAGTAAAAACTTTCCCTGTACCACCCGGTGAATGTCCCGGTATGCTGCCTGCAAACGCGCTAAAACAGTCAATGCAAACAGCTTCCGCTTGCTGCCTCTCCCCGCAATCAAATAACGATTCCAGTACTGGCAGAGCCCCGGAAGCGCAAAATAGATAAAACTCAACGCAAACAGCACTGCAAGCAAGACAAAAGAAACCGCCGGCATCGCATTGCCAAGCGGCAATACAAATAAAATCAGCACCGTCATCAATGCCGCCGTATCCACAAAGCGGTCAAGAAGAATCACTGCAATGCCATACATCCAGTCACCGATATAGTAGCCATAGCAATAGCAGCGGAACAAATCTCCTGCCTTTAACGGCAATATCATGCTGACCGGCGTAATTTTACAGTACTGCCTGAGGAAGAGTCCAAAGGGCAGTTTCCGATCCAATAACTCCAGATAGAGGCGAAAGGCCTTAATGGCATGCACCAGCACCGCAGTTCCCAGCATGATTACAAAAATCAGCGGGCTGTGCAAGGCAAAGGAAAAATTCCTGTGCAGCAAGGCTCTGCTGAGGAGCAGCACGGTGAGCAGCAACACCAGGATATTGAGAAGTTTATACGTTTTCTGCTTCATGGTCGCCGTTCTCTTTGTCCTTCCGATTCGTGTAAACCGTTTTCGCGGTATACGCGCCAATCAGTTTGTCTCTATGCTCCGCAGCAATAAAGCCCTTGCGGTTCACGATATAGCTTCCCAGAAGCTTCAGCACGACAATGGCCTGATTGACCATCTTGACATTCGAGACCTGATCGTCTTCTCTCCAAAGTATCGGGAAGAAGCGCATGTTCTGGCGGTAATAGGAAGAACCGAGAATCATGCAGTAATTGAACATGAGGTTATCCTTGTACTTCTCATAGAAACGGCTTTTGAGGCTCGAAACCTTGTACATGTTTAAGCCGGAACCAAGGTCATAGATGCGTCTCCCGGTACCGATTGAGAACAAGAGATTATAAACCCGGTTTCCGAAGGTTCTGAAGGCCGAGTAGCCTTGCAGCTTGGATCCGCGCATGAAGCGAGCGCCGAGGAAGCAATCGTACTTTCGGTATACCCGACTCTGTAAGTGCGGCAGAATATTCGCAATATCTCCCTGGTCATCACCGTGCAGCACAATCACATAGTCAAACTCATGCTCCATGGCATATTCAAATGCGACCTTGTGGGAACCTCCCAAGCCATAGTTATCATCATTTCTGAGCAAGGATACCGGAATGGGCAACGGGTGCTCTTCCAGATAACGCATGGCCGCTTCCTCACCGTTATCCGTGCTCCGATTGTTCACGACAATAACCTCTGTTAATTCCCGGCAAACCTCCGGCTTCAACTGCCCCAGAACACGGACAATCTGCTTCTCGCAGTTATACATCGGGATAAACAAAAGAATTCTATTCATTATTTATCTTACCCCCCCCTCATTTATAGACTATAATCCACTGAGTAATCTTTTTGCGCTTTTTCTCTGAGTTTCCATTTTAGGATACCAAACACCAACACAACGTATCCCAACAGATAAAAAGATAGGACATACATAATCCAGTACGATGGCTCCGTAAGAAAAATAATCGGAAGCTTTAGAAGGACGGTTGCAAAAATCCCCGCCAAATACCACCTTTTTCTAATACATATCCCAATCCAGTCACAGATAAGAATCAACTCGGGAATAATAGAGTTCCATATTACTCGCTTTAGCACAACGGCAAATATATTGGCTTCACTAGTAATTCCAAGGGTCTCAATAAATCTCGCCCTGAACCCCTTGAACACTGGTAAGTTGGCAAACCAACCTTTATTTAACACAGCCCTAACTGCTTGCTCATCATTATCTGCGTCAAATAATCTTGCTGCAAATCCTGCATTGATTAAACTGTCTCCCGTTATTCCTGATGCTCTGATAAATAAACTCCATCTTTCTTTTAAAACCACATTAGGATACTTCAGAGAGAGTGCTACGAAGGCCTTACGGAACTCTTGATAATCCTTCGAATTATAATCATCATTTGGATTGTCATTATGGTTCCTAATACATGCGGTATTCCAATACATAGTTTCACCGTTTACTCCGGGATTATCCATAATGATTTTAATATCAGCGACCTTATCTATCGCTTCCAATTCTTTCGCATCTCTCACCGTGTCCGCGTGACGTACCACCTCAACACAAGGTCTCATTAAACTAATCACTTCATAGCTGGAATCTCCCAGTGCCCAATTCTGAAATCGTGTGATTCCCAGAAACCCCATAATAATCAGTGAAATACATATAACCTTCTTCTGCTTCGAGATAACATCTTTTCTTACAAATAAAAGTAAAACACATGTCGCTGGTACATAGATGAAAGATTCAGTTCTCCAAGTGGAAATAATGCTACAGATGACTGAAAAAAGTAATACCTTCTTCCACCCCCACTTACTCTTTGTTTTATTCAAGCCAATCAGAATCACAAGCATTACCAATTCTAAGTACACATATATTCCCATTCGATATCCTGAAAACTGATACATCAATATCGGAGGAAGAAGAAATGGTAATAACTTAATAACAATATCCAAGACAGGATTAGAAATAGCGGGGATTCCAAACACTTTTTCAATCTTTACGACTGAGAACGCAACACAAAGAGAAATGATTGTGTTCTGCAAAAATATTATTCCTCCGGGAAAAGGTAATATTTGCAACAACACATCTTGATACGCTCCAGTCAATATATTTTGCCATGGGCACCACATGCCATATGAAGAAATATCTGTTAAAGTCAGCAAATCATCATAAGCCCATGTCCCAGGCCAGAGAATTAGTAGCATAATCATCAAAATCGTAAAATAGGGCAAGAAAATACTTACACCTCTTTTCCAATCCTTGTCATTCTGCTTTACTTTCTCATGCACCTCAAATATAAAGCACCAGATCAGGATCAAAAACACCAAATATAATATCTTTGTGAGCACAAAATAAAGCGTCTCCTGATCGTATGTAAAAAATGCTCTGTCCACTTGAAGTATTGTCGTAATAAACCACTGAACAACCGCAATGACTAGCGGATACTTAATACGATAACAATTACTCATTTCCTTCCTCAGCATGCTTGTTCTGTATGTGTTCCTTATAACATTACACAATGTTCTTCATTGTTCTGCCCTTGTTAAGCAGCATGACTATTCCAGCAGAAAGAAGCATATAACCAACAACATATTGCGGGAGATAATACATAAACAGAGAACCTGACTCGGCAGCAAATATAATTACAGTCTTTGCTAAGAAAAACCCTGTAATCAAAAACATTATCCACTTTTTTCGCAGTATCGCAAACAAAAATGCGATAAGGATAAAAATCGTAGGAATTACACCATTCCAGAAGACATAAAACAAGGGTTCCGGTATCGTATCAGGTTTTTGCTGCCCCAACAGATAAATAAAGTTCTTACGAGTCTCCGGAAACACAGGTCTTATACCCGAATGTTTTGTTGCTCTCCAGGCCTCGTACCACTCATTTTGTCCTATGTCCATAAGATGCACTGCATAGCTTATACTGGAGACCTGTACAGTAGAACCACGTAGTCCGATTGCTCCTGCAAATCTGTCTGAGCGTTCCTTCCAGAGAACATGCGGATACTTAAACGCTAACTGTACCATTCCATCCATATAGTCATCATACATTTCTTTCGAGATATCTATCTCATAGATTCTCTCTTGATCCCACACATAATAACCATCCGCATTTGGATTCTCTTTTAGTATCTCCGGATGAATGATTGGGGCCATCTTTCGGATTTCTTCTTGGTCGCGAACCGGATCTGCTGCTTTCATTAACTCAACCGCCGGAAGTATCGAGGAACGAATCAAGTAATAATAGCTACTTCCCATATAGGCTTTTTCCACATGGTGAATTGAGCCAAAGACCATAATACAAAGCACGATTGCTACCATGCGCTCCGGTATCGTGTTCTTAGTCAACGCGACAATTGCGATTATCCCGAGAATCATATAGATGATGTTCTCACTTCTCCATTCGGAGATCACTCCGATCATGATTGCAAATGCAATCATGCCTGCTCGTTTGCATTGTCTTTGCTTCAAGAACTTCGCAACCAATACAACCGCCAAAACCTCCAAATATATCAACAATCCTGTTCGATATCCACCGAATTGATAAATCACGACCGGAGGAAGCAAAAACGGGAAAAGTTTCACAACAATATCAGCGATTGGATTAGTAAGTCTCTTTAACCCAAGGTCTTCTTCTGCAATCACCAGTATGGTAGGGAGACAAAAAGCAATGATTACATTTTGTATGAAAATAATCCCCCCGGGAAACGGAAGAATATGTGCACAACAAATATAAAATAAACTCGTAAAAATATGCTGCCATGCATTTAAGCGATAAGCTTTTGTAAAAAGAAGCGTTGAAACATCATCCCAGGCCCAAGTTCCGGGCCAAAGAATAAGGAGCAATATCATCTGAATTGAAAAATACACTGCAAATATTTTTGCTCCTCTGATCCATCTCTTATCTCCGGATCTGATTTTCAGAACAGCATGTGCCAGAAACGACCAAAACGCACACAGCATTCCAAGCGAGCAGAAGCGAGTCGCCCATACAATTCCTGCAGGCAGTTCCGGTGTTTCCGTAAAAAACATCTTGTCTGCACCGCTCAGGGTTAAGAACAACCATTGAGCTACTCCTATCCCAGCGGCTAGCAGTAGCATCAAACCATCCTCTTGCTTACTTTTCATCTCCATGATTCTTACCCCCCTTTGTAGACACCCCTCGTAGGAAAGACACCATCTTTGCTAATTAATCTTTCCTTCTAAAACGCATAAAACTCATCAAAATTGAGAATAGTACCGCTGCATATAACATTCCGTTAATCGGAGTAAATATCGCTCGCGTATCATCATGCTCACGGTATTCTTGGCCGTTCACAACAAATTTGCCATTCACGTAAATTCCGCCGTACCTATCCACAACAACGGAGGCTTTCCCGGTCTCGTTTAAAATCTGCACCCCCCTACCGCTCTCGCCGGGAGTAATAACAATCCACTCATCACCACTATCGTTTCCATCGGACTCTTGTTCGATTCGAACACTCCCCGCACTACCAAAGTCCTGCACAGTTGCGGCATGAGCCGGAGTTGCCACAAGCATTCCAGCCAACAAGCCGATTACCAAACCTTTTTTCATTGTTTGTCTTTCCTTCCAATTTTGTCTCAACTCTATAGTATCCGTTATTTTCATGCCTCATGGGTTTTCCTGTACTTAAAATAGAATCACGGCAAGTCTGATTCGCTTCTTTTGGGAACGTGGCAATATAAATAGAGGAAGTACCATCCTCCCAAATAATTTGCGAAATAGTACATCGCATATTTCACCGGCGCTGTTAAGATAATGCAGATAAGTTCAATTAACAAGACGAGGAGAACCAGCGAAAAATCGAAACGTCGCTCCCATAGAGATACCAAGAATAACTCTGCGGTCAATACAATCGGAATCCATAATGCCCAAAACACAAAATTTATGTTTATTCCGAATACAGTGAACTGTCCCCCCAGAAATTTCGATACTCTATTACGTAGCCCTGAATTCAATGTCTTAACCTTCAGCGGCGAAATGTCGACATCCCAGTCCTTCAAATTTTCCGCATTCACATTTTCTGTCGTCTGCAGATACCCTGCTTCGCTATCAAAGCCTACGGAAATCACAAATTCATTCCAACGGCAGCGCAAAAAATCTTGCGGGTAGCTCATGATCAGCTTTGTACTGCTCCGCAAAAACCGAGTCATGTCCCTCTCTGTATAGTTCGTTCTCGGTTTTACCAGCGTATAAGCCCGGTTTGTCTTGGTCATGATATCTTCTATCGCATAGACCTTATCGATTGCCTCCACTTCCTCCCGATGTTCTTCCCAGTTAAACTTCGGATCCTGAAATATAGTATAAATCGGCATAATGAAACTGAGGGCAACCGGCGAATCTCCTCCTGCAAAGCTTCTCTCGCAGACTGAATAACCCGTAATGCTCAACAGCATAATCATCATTGCCGTCAGTACAGGCTTTACAAACGTACGCTTTCTCTTCAACAAGAGAGCAGCCAACATGAACGGATAAAAAACAAGCAAGAATTTAATCTCCGTTCGTATACACACAAGTCCACTGACCAACAAATTAAGCCACAGAATCTCTCGTCGAAATTCTATCTTTTCCCCACAATTCCAAAGTACCAGATAACGCTGGAGAAACAGGATAAGCAGAATTCCAAAAAGGAAAGTCCTCATAGGCTGGTACAGATAGTACAATGAAACCGGACTAAACAGCAGTACTGATATAAAACGAGCTTTTCTGCCTGTTATGACTCTACATTGCTGAATCAAATCTGCATAAATCCATGAGGCCAGCGCACATTGAAATAACACAATCGAACCTCGATGGAAGAAAAACATCAGTGCCACAATATGGATAGCAGTTGCAAACAGTCCTTGATTGTAATGAACTTTTAAAACAAGTGCAGAGTGCTTCAAAATACTGAATTCGTCGACTTCCACCCAATTACCGGGCCAAAGCAGAAGCAGCCCCACAAGAAGTACCGCGAAAATCAACAATGCCAAGCGAAACTTATCTTCTATTCGCTTCTTCCGCAAAGCAGTTATTGCCTGTCCCAAAAATAGGTACAGCAAAAAAAGCTGCACTAATTTACACACTGCATATAACAGGTATGAACTTCTCTCCGAAAAGTTAAAATGCTGCCAATCGAAATATAGCGAGAAAGGCAAATAAACCAACAGAACCGCTAAACGAACAAGATCTGTTTTTGAAAGCCTCTTCCATCCCATCATTCCCCACCGAAAGACAAAAATTCTGTCATCCTTTCTTTGAGAACCGAATCAGATTCAGCAAAAGAGAAAATATCACCGCCGCATACAGAAAGCCGTTAATCGGCGTAAAAACAGCCTTCATGCTGTCATCTTCCTTGTACTCTTTGCCGTTCACATAGAGCTTGCCGTCCACGTAGACACCGCCGTAGCGGTCCACGGAGACCACAGCCTTGCCGTTCTCATCGACAATCTTGACGCCTCTGCCGCTCTCGCCCGGGCTCACGACAATCCAGTCATCGCTCCCGCCGTTGTCATTCGGCTGCTGCTGCACGCTGACATTTCCCGCCGTGCCGAAATCCTGTACTTCCGCTGCGTATGCAGGCGTCGCCGCGAGCGTCGCCAGCAAGAATGCCATTGCTATTTTCTTCTTCATAGCTCTCCCTCAGTAATATTGTTCCAAAATGCGGTTGTACATACCGATCAGCGGATACAGCCGGTACTTGGTGAGATAGCCCTGCGGCCAGGTTGTGTCGCGGAGAAAGTCCTTGAATTCCTGCCGCTTCTTTTTACTGACCAGCGCAAGCGCCATTAAGACCGGGCGGAAGCGTGTGCTCCGGTCCACATAGCTGCCAACACCGAACTCCTCGTTGTGGCGCAGCGCAAAGTAGGCATTCACGGTCTCCCGCTTCGGCTCGTAGATGAAGCGCTTTAAAGACTCCCAGGCGAGCGGACGGAGTTCAAACTCGGTCACAAGCTGATTTTCGCAGTAAATGCACAGCGCCGCGCAGGTTTCGATAATGTGTTTTTGCAGTGCTTTTGTGTAAGAGAAGAAGATGGCATCCTCCTCCTGCTCGCAGTTTCGAAGTGCCACGATTTTCCCATCCTTCGCGCTATAGCCGACGGTGCTGCCGTTCGGCGAATTGCATATCATCTCAAAGGGCGTGGAAACCGTCATGAGTGCCCGTGCCGAGCGGAAGGCGTCAATGTAACCGCGCTTTTCCGCGTTCTCGGGCTGCTCGTTCAGGAAGGGAATCAAGCCGATATAGAAGCCCAGCATCTTGGTCTTCGGGAAGAGGTGACAGAGGTTATCCTGAATGGTGCCCCTCCAGCCGATGTCCACAATCGCAATTTCCTCTTCCGCGCCGCATAAATCCCGCTCCGCGCAGTAGGAAAGCAGAAGCGCACGCTTTTCGTCCCGCTCCGCTTCCATGCACTCTAAAAAAGCCTGATCCGCAAAGAGCGCCTGTACTCTTTCATCCTGCCAGGGATAGGTGATCACCTCTTCCGCCGGAATTTCATGCTTTTGAAGGAACTCCCGCACAGACTCCAAATCCACGCCGAGCGAGGTGAAGAGCGCCTGCATGGACTGCACGGAATACTGGTTCCAGAGCCGCATGAGTTCCTTTGTGCTGATTTCGCGGAGTGAGGGCATGAAGGTCGCAAGGCGGCTCACCTCAAGGAGATAGGACTTCGGGTAGGCGCGCTTTGAGACTGCGGCCATCGCGTCGTAAATCTCCTTGTAGAACTCGCCCTCGCGCGTAAAGAAGTAAATTTTCTTGATGTCCCTTGCCCTTACCTCTTCCGCGAGGTTCCGGACAAAGCCGTAGAAGAAGAGGCTCACATCATCGCTGCCGCTGAGCGGCGCGCCCGGGTACTGCAGCGGCTTTTTCGTGTCTCCGACAAAGTTCCGCTCCCGCTCCTCTCTTCTTTTGTGCTCCTCCGCGGGCAGATAGCGCTCTGCCGCAATGCCGAGCCGCTTCGGGACTTCCGCATCGCTGTAGGCATTGTCTCCGAGGTGCATGTGCTCCGCCGGTGTGACGCCGAGCAGCTTCTCTGCCTCCTCAAAAAGGCGTCCCGAGCGCTTATTGACGCGAAAATCGCAGGACACCAGCACCCGCTCCAAGGGCTTCGAAAAACCCGCCGCCTCAATTAACTCCCGAAGGAATGCTTCGCCCGCATAAAAATCCGAAATACAGACCAGTCTCTTGTGGGGAATGCTGTCAATCTTTGCCTCAATGCCGGGATCCAGGTAGATGTGCCGCTTCTCTGCGGCGAGTTCCTCCGCCACGAGGCGCTCGGTCAGCGCGCTCAGTTCTTCCTCGGGATGGGTCTCAAGAAACGCGCGCACCAATACTTCGCGGAAAACCGCGTGAATCTCGTACTCATCGTCAAAGCCCTGCGCAGTGCTCTGCTGCCCCAAATCACGCTCTACCGTCTGGCGCAGACGAAACAGCGCCCTTGCACTCCGGTACTCCTCCTTGAGTAAGTCCCCGCGCTGCTCCAAAAGTGCGGCCGCGGTCTCCACCTTGATGGCATCCGGATGGCAATCTCTCCGCAAGATGGTATCCCAGATATCCAGTGATATGAGCTCATAGCTTTGCATTTGCGCGAAGCTCCTTTCCTTGTTTACAGTCCCCGCAGCTTATACCAGAGCTTGCGGAGCAGTTTGCTCTTACGAATAAAGCCGACCCGCTTGAGGCGCCCGAAGAGCGAATTATCAACGATGACCGGCGGTGCATAGCTCTGCTCCGCAAGTTTCTCGTCCATGACCACATCCGCCGAGACGGCAGGGCGCGTATAGCTTCTGTCGTAAACCGCGGGCTCTGCCGGTTCCCGGCGCGCCGCCATGTCGCTGACCGCCGCATAGAACTGCTCAAAGCCGTACTCCAGATCCTTATCCGCCATGTAGCGCTTGCCCGCCTCGGACATTTGGGCCGCTTGTTCCGGGTGATCTAAAATCTCAATCAAAGCCTGGGCAATCGACTCCGGCGTGGTGTGCGCGAGGCGCACGCCCTCGTTCGGCATGTCGAAGAAGTTATTTTCCATGTAGAGATCCACGACCGGCAGACCGGCCGCCATCATCTCAAAGGGAATGCGCGAGGGGTTCGAAGAGCTGATGCAGAGTCCCACCTCGCACTTATTGTAAAGCGCATTGCACTTTTCAAGCGGGATGATGCCCAGGTTCTCGTGTTCAAACCAGACATTCCCCTTGATGTTCGAGCCGTAGAGATAGATTTTCACATCCGGGCGCAGGAACTTCACAATGCCGAGCGCCTCAATGCCGAGCACACTGCAGCGGCGCGGCTTATCGGGCTGATAGACAAAGCAGATGGCGTGTTCCTTCTTTGCTTCCGGCAGCGGACGGTAGATGCGCCGGTCGGCGCAGAAATCGAAATAGCGGGAAGGCGTGTGGTACTCTGTCTGCATCTTGTGCGAAAGCCAACGGCCTATGGTGACCGGTTTTAAGCCGTAGCCGTAGGAATTGCAGGCGAGAATGTAGCCGTCGCCCATGGGGTTAAAGAGCGCCTCAAAGTCCTGAATGAAGTAGGCTTTTACAGCCTTACTGTTGCAGTCCCGCACCACCTTGGCCGTAAACCAGGCAGTCGCGAAGATGATGTCGTACTCTCCCTGAATGTCGTAGCCCAGAATAAAGCGGCAGTCGTGCTTTCCGAAGAGGGTCTCTGCCTGGCGGCGGAGTTCCTCGGAATTCTTGACTTCTCCCTTATCTTCCACATAGACATCGCACTCATAACCCTTGCGAATCAAGTATTGCACGTTCTGGAGTATGGTTCTGTGTCCCCCGGAGCCCTCGATCAGCGACGGCAGTACCCACGCAGCTCTCATTTTTTCTCCCCGTACTTTCTCCGAAACTCAAGACGCGACATCCAATGCCGCTTGATCATTGCCTCATACTCCGCATTCTGCTGCTGCAGGGTAAGAATGATATTGCCCTGCTGCTGCACAATGCCGAGTCTCTCCTCCGCAATCTTGTGTGCCTCGTTTAAGCTGCGGTCGCGCTCGTCGATTAGCTTTGCCTGCGCCTCAATGGCCGCATCCTTTTCAGCGACCAATTTTTCGTCCGCCGCAATCCGCGCATCTCGCT
Source organism: Stomatobaculum sp. F0698 (assembly GCF_030644385.1). GTDB lineage: Bacteria > Bacillota > Clostridia > Lachnospirales > Lachnospiraceae > Moryella. Next base: position 1,775,453 of record NZ_CP130060.1, read on the forward strand.
CGTCTATCATCTTAGATTGATTTGCAATCGCCGCATCCTTCTCGGCGACCAGCTTCTCATCCGCCGCAATCCGCGCATCCCGCTCATCGATCATCTTGGTCTGGCTCGCAATGGTTGCATCGCGCTCCTCAATGAGCTTGGTCTGGCTTGCAATCGCTGCATCCTTCTCGGCGACCAATCTTTCATCCGCCGCAATCCGCGCATCCCGCTCATCAATCATCTTCGACTGCTGCTCAATCGCGCGGTAGCGTTCCTCGTAAAGGCCCTTCAACTCGTCAAAGCGCGCCTGCGTGTACTTGTACTTGGAGCGGTAGAAGTAGAGGTCCTTATAGTACTTGAAAAAGCCCGCTGCCTCGAGTCTGTCATACCAGTAGCGTCCCTTCGGGAAGAGGATGCCGAGGCCGCAGCTGTGCGTAAAGTCAAAGTAGCAGTCGTACTCCTTCTTGGTCTTTTCCCAGTGGTCGCAGGAGCCCTGGTCGATCGGGCTGTACACATCGTGGAAGAGGACGATGCCGTTCTCCTTTAGCTTGGGCAGCCAGGTCGTAAAGTCGTGCTCCACGTCCTCAAAGGTGTGTCCGCCGTCGATGTGCAGAATGTCGATTGAATTGTCCGCAAAGTTCGGGCGCGCATCGTCAAAGCACATCTGGAAGAGGTGCAGGTTTACCTCCGGATAATAGGTCGCGGCGGTCTTCTGCACGAGTGCATAGACTTCCTCGCCGGTAATTTCCGCGCCGATATCGCCGCTCCACATATCCACTGCATTGATTTCGGTATTCAGCTTAAAATCTCGCACGGCCTGACAGAAGCTAAAGAGCGAGCAGCCGTACTGACTGCCGAGTTCCACCAGACGCTCCGGCCGCACAAACTGCAATAAATCATAGGCAAAATCCCGATGCCCTTCCCAGTAGGCAAATTTAAGCTTCGGGTTTAACTGATCTGCGTCATATCGCGGGTCTGAGACGACCCAGTCGGTTTCATGGTTCATGCTCTATCCTCTCGATTTTGAATTCTTCAATCACGTGGTTGATGATGCCGTGCATGGGCTTTAAGGCGATTGCCTGCACGTGCAACACGCTGTGCACCCAACACTGCACGGTATGCACCATCTGGTCATAACCCTCGCCTATGCCGAGGGTCAGGAAATAATCGCCCTCCTTGACTTCAGGCCAATGGAAGGAAAGAGAAGCTTTTCTCACTTCACCCTGCTTTACACCCTCTATCATAATATTCTCGCCGAGGGTGCTCTGCGCAAAAATACTGTTTCCGTACTTATCCTTAAAAGTATAGCCGATTATGATATTGTCTGCATCTTTTTTCGCGTGCAGTAAAAGCTCGATCCGCACCGCATCGCCCGGCTTTACAACATCCACCGCCTCGCCGTTAATCAGCATGCGACAGCGATCGATTAAAATATCCTGCGCACCGCCTATGCTCTCCTTCGGCGCATCGACCCAGCCGATTTCCGCCTTTTCTTTTTCGCGGGCCGCGGCCTCCAAAGCGAGTGCTTCCGCCTCTGCCTCTGTGGCAGCGTTTAAGCGCGCATCCTCATCCTTCGCGGCAGCCTCCTCGCTCTGAAATACGCTCGTGTGGAGCAGCTTTAAATAATCCTCAATGACCTCGAGCGGCTTACCCTCGCGGATTATTTTTCCGCGATCGATTAAAATCACGCGATCCGCCATATTCGCGATGCTGTTCATGTCGTGGGTCACAAGGAGCTTGGTGACGCCCTTCATCTCCTCCTTCATGAAGGTATTGCACTTCTGCTGGAAGAAGATATCGCCGACCGAAAGCGCCTCATCGACAATCAGAATTTCCGGTTTGAAGCTAATCATGACCGCAAAGGCGAGACGGGCAAACATACCGCTCGAATAGGTCTTGACCGGCTGTCCCATGTACTCGCCGATGTCCGCGAAGTCCACGATTTCCTTGACTTTCTCCTGCATCTCCTCGTCGGAGAAGCCGCGCATGGAGCCGTTCAGGAAGATGTTCTCATAGCCCGTGTACTCCGGATTAAAACCGGTGCCGAGCTCGAGCAGAGCGGAAATTTCGCCATGTGTCTCTATGCTGCCCTCGCTCGGCGTGATGACACCGGTGATGAGCTTTAAGAGCGTCGACTTGCCCGCACCGTTCCGCCCGATGATACCCAGGGTCTCTCCCTTCTTCACCGTGAAGGAAACCTGATCCAAGGCTTTATAGAGCGTGTGATATTTTTTCTTGGTGAGCGAGAACAGTTCCTTGACCCTGTCCTGCGGTCTCTCGTAGAGGTTATAGAACTTGCTTACGCCTCTCACTTCAATGGCATTTTCGTTTTGATTCATCGCTTATCCTCAGAGCACGTCTGCAAAGTACGGTTTTAATTTCCGGAAGGTGTACATACCGAGCGCAAAAATCGCGCCTGTGACCGCCCAGAAGTAGAGCGTATAAAGGGGCTTGGTCCAGAAGGGGATGTGCGCATAGAGCGAATCCCGGTAGCCCTCAACCAGGTAATAAACCGGGTTCAGCTGAAAAATAAGACGCAGCTTGCCGCTCAGCACCTCCGGGCCCCATACAATCGGAATGGCCCAGAAACCGATCTGGATGAAGATGCCCACCAGCTGACTAGCATCCCGCATGTAGACCGTGACCGAAGAAGTAAAGAGCACCACGGCGAAGACCAGCATGAAGTTACAGAAAATATAATAGGCGAGTTGCAAATAGTACCAGTCCGCCGTAAAGCCCGAAAAGTTCAGGATGACGGTCACAATGCCGAGAAAGATGCCGTGAATGATCAGCGAGGTGCCTACCTTCACGAGCGGAATGAGCCCCACGTTGAAGTTCAGTTTTTTCACGAGATAGGAGTACTCGAGAAAGGCATTGGTGCCCGCGCCGAGCGCATCCGAAAAGAAAAACCAGGCCACAATACCGGATATCATCCAGATGATATAGGGGGTGCCGTCCGGGCGCTCGCCGTTCCGCAAGCCGACGGTAAAGACAAACCAGTAAATGAGTACCGTGATGAGCGGCTGCACAATGCCCCAGACCACGCCGAGGTAGGAGCCGCTGTACCGCGCCTTGAAGTCGTTCTTTATGAGCTTCCCGATCATCTTTTTATCTTTTTGAAAAAAAACGCGAAGTCTGTTCATTCACTCTCCCCAATTGCCCGATTCCAAAATGCCTGTATCTCTTCCGGCGAAAAGCAGCTGTCAAAGCGCTCTCTTGCCGCGCGCGCCATGGTTTTAAGCCGCGCGGGATTCGCCGCGAGTTCCGCAATGCGCGCCGCAAACGCGCCGCTATCCGCGGCAAAACAGCCGCTCACGCCGTCTTCTATCACGGTTTTATTATAGCCCACCGGAGAGAGAATCGGAACAACTCCGGCCGACATATATTGAATTGCCTTAAAGCCGCCCTTGCCGAGCGTGTAGGCGCTCTCCGCGAGCGGCATGAGTCCTATCTCCGCTTCGCGGAGGGCTGCTATGCCGCGCTCGCGGCTCCAGGGTACGTTTCGCAGTTTAAGCTGCTTGGTCTCCTCGGTAAGCGGTGCATTTGAGACCACCTGTAACTCCGGGCGCTTTCCTGTATCCCGCACAATCGTTTCGGCGGCTTGCTCCAGTGCCGGAATGAGTGCTTCGAGATACTTTAGGTTATCGCGGGTGCCGAGCCAGAGTAGTTTTAACGCTGCACCGTCACTTCCCTTGCTTGCAAGGAGACTCTCTGTCTCCTCGCGCCGAAAGGCGAGGTCCGTGGTAGGAAGCAGCTCTACCTTCTCTCGCGCGGTTTCGCTTACGGTTTCCCTAAGGTAATCGCCGGTCACGGTGATTTTGCGTGCCGCTTCTTCGAGCACTGCCTTCTCGGCCCGAGAGAGTTCGCCGTCCAGCGCAATATTATCGTCAAAGTCCCAGTAGAATTTCTTACCGCGGAGATAGCGTTTTAAAAGTCCCGCGAGAAGAGGCGGACAGGCACGCGGAAAAAAGCGCCGGTTTAAAATCACAACCTCCGACTTCCAAACAAGGGCATCCAGCGCCATTGCGCCGAGCGTCGTGCCGAAGGTGATGCCTCCCATGAAGAGCTTTAGCGCAAGCTTCATTGCCTTGCCGTAACGCCGCCCGTAAAAGAGGCGGTACACCCACCGCGGCGTCATATTGACCATACGACAGGGTTTATCCGCAAGGTATTGGTAAAGGCGGTAATAGGAAGAGCCGTCCTCCTCGCACTTCAGAAACACCAGAGCTTTATGCTCAGTCGTAGCGCGCATAAATTTCCCTCATTTTCTTTTCGTTTTCTTCGCGGGAAAACGCGCCGATCCGCAGTCTATTATACTGTCCGTAGGCCTCCCGTTTCTTACAATCCCGAAGCAAAATGCTTACGTTTTTCTCCCAGGCTTCCGCAGCGTGCGGCGGCAGTAATTCGCCGCCCTCACCGGGCAGTATTAAATCCCGGTTTCCGCGCACAGCGGAGGCAAGAACCGGCAGTCCTGCCGCCATCGCCTCCATGACCGCAACCGGCAGCCCCTCCTGCAACGAGGGGAATAGGAATAAATCCGCTATTCCGTAGAAGCGGAACACATCCGTGCGGTAGCCCGGAAATATCACCTGCGCTTCCACGCCGAGCGCCTTGGCTTTCGCCTTTAATTCATCCTGCAATTTTCCGTGTCCCAGGATGACCAGCGATAACGTTGTATCGTTAAGGCGCCGCAAGACTTCGAGGAGCAGCACCTGGTTTTTTCGCGGTATCATCTCCCCGGCTGTCAGCAGCACGCGCTGCGTCCGCAGAATGCCGAGTTCCTCCCGGAGCCCTGCGCTTTCCGCACTGCCGCGCTGTACGGCCTCTATGTCGATGCCGACGCCCGGCAGGAGATCTGTGTGGCGGGCAGAGAACTTTTTCTTGGCGCGCACATAGTCCTCGCGATTAATTAAGAGCAGGCTGTCCGTGTAGCGCGACAAAAATTTTTCGACCGGATAGTAGATGAGCCAGTTTTTCTTCGGCGCGCCGTCAAAAAAATGAAAGCCGTGCGCCGTATAAATCACGTTATGTAAACTCGCTCGTGCGGCCGCAATCCGCGCACAGGCGGCTCCCATAGGGGTGTGACAGTGGAGTAAGTGAACCCCCTCACGGCGAATGAGCGCCGTGAGTTCTCGCACGGCGCTCATATTCTTTCGGTTCCAGGGCTCCCGCGCAAACGCAATCTGGTGACAGCGTATGCCGGTGCCCTTTAACCTGTCGTTATTGTCCCCGTAGGAGGGCATGTCAAAATTGGAGGCGTAATGTACTTCGTAACCTCTTTCCTGCAGGAGGCGCACATTGTTCATCTCAAACTGCGGCACAAAACCGCTCACGGTTGTGACCAGCAGCGCCTTTTTGCTCCCGCTCATCTCTTTCCCTCCTCTTTTCGCAGTTCACGCTTCGCTCAGAGTTTGAGCTCGCCGCTCAAATCCTCCGTCTGTTGCACCGCTGTAAGCTGCCCCTCCGCAACGCCCTCGGTCTTCTCTTTCATGAAGAGGATTTTCGGCGTCATGAAAATGAGCTTTAAATCCAGAAAGATCGAATAGTTGCGAATATAAATCAAATCGAGCTTCAGCTTGTCATAGGGCGTCGTATTGTAGACGCCGTAAATCTGCGCGTAGCCGGTGAGTCCCGCCTTTAGCTTGAGACGGTAATCAAACTCCGGAATTTCCTTCTTGTACTCGGCCGCAATTTCCGGGCGCTCCGGCCGCGGGCCTACCATGCTCATCTCCCCTTTCAGGATATTGAGGACCTGCGGGAGCTCATCGAGTCTGGTTGCACGCAGTAGGTTGCCCACTCTCGTAATGCGGTTATCGCCCTGCGCGGCGAGCCGGGCAACGCCGTCTGCCTCCGCGTTGACCCGCATGGTGCGGAACTTCAAGATATCAAAAGTCTTTCCGCCCTTTGTCAGGCGACACTGCTTATAGAAGACCGGACCGCCGTCCTCAAGCTTAATCGCGACTGCGATAAAGAGGAAAAATGGCAGGCTGACGAGCAAGAGCGCACCCGCGCTCATTATGTCCAGCACGCGCTTACAGAAGAGCTGATCCACCTGCAGGCCGTCGTTCCTTGAGAGCAAGAGCACGGTGTCAAAGAGCTTTAGCTCATCCGAGCTCCTAACCAGCACATCGCTGATCTTCGGAATCATGTAGACGCGCTTATCCATGTCATAACAGCGCTTGAAGATCAGATTGCGATCATGGCTTCCGAGGTCGCCTATAATCACACCGCCGTACTTCGGCACTTCCTTCATGATGCGCTCTACGCCCTCGCTGATATGGATGGCCGCGGTGAGCACGTATTTATCGTCCCGCGAGTTCATCTTCTCAAGCACGTGCGCAACCGAGCGCTTCCCGTAGATTAAAAGGAGCTGCCGCGGCGGAAAGAGCAGGTTATAGGTCCACTGGAAGAGGGTGGCCCAGAAGAAGACCAGCACCATATCCACTGCGGTCAGAATGGCAAAGGGCAGCGGCACGTACCAGTGGCGTTCCACCAGTGCGAGCAAGAGGTAGCCGAATACATTGGTCGCGAGTATCGCAAGGAACTGCGAGTAGATGATGTTGTTCTTCCGGAAGAAGCCTATCTTCAAGCCGCCGTAGAGGTTGTGAAAGACAAACAGCATGATTGCGTAGAGACCGGTCATAAACCAGTTGCCGCGGCGCCAGAAGGGCATCGTGATGATGCGGTTATAGTAGTGCGTCCAAAGGACGTAGTAGAGCCCGATTTCCACGGCGAGGATAACTGCCGCCGCCGCGAATTTAATCAGGCGTTTATAGCGTTCCATCTGTTCCATACATCACTCCGCCGCTCGTCCGAGTGCAATGAGGCCCCAGAATACCGGTGCCGCAACCGGGACATTGATGTTGACAAACGCCTGGCAGGCATAGCAGACAATGGCAACACCGATTGCATAGAGATAGGCGCTGTTCGCGCGCGGCAGGCTGCCGTCCCGCTTTTCATTCAGCGCTCTCGCCTTTTGAAAGGCTGCCTTCACGCTGAACACGAGGATGCTAAGGTGCGCAAGCAGACCGAAGGGGCCAACGGTAAAGAGATACTGAATGTACTCGTTGTGGGCCGAATCATAGTACTGCCCCGCAATGTAGTTCATCTCGTTCCAGCGGTGCGTGACCATGTAACTCACAAAGGTATCGGGCCCGCTGCCGAAGATGCGGTTTAAAATCGGGAGATGCAGGTACTCGTCGATACCTGCGCGCCACACGTAGCCGCGGAAAGTCCCCCACTCGTCGCGGAATTTTAAATAGTCCGCGAGACCGCCGAACTTCTCTTTGACCGTCTCATAGGGCAGGCTGTTCGCATAGGCGAAGACTGCGATGAACGCGAGCAGCGAAAGGCAGAGCACGGCGATATAGCCGCGAATCCAGCGTTTTGCGTGTGCGCTCTCCGTGATTTCTTTGTTCCGCTCCCGGTAGAGAAGGGCAAGCGAAACAATGCAGAGCACCGCGCCGAGATAAGGAAGCGGGCGTATGCCGCCGAGCACGCGAAACAGACCGTAGAGCGGAAGCACCTTGCCCGCCATGGATACGCTGACACCCGCAATGTAGCAGATTGCGAGGATGAGGGTCGAGAGCAGCAGGAAGTAGCGCGCTCTTCCCTTTCTGCTTCGGAAGGCAGCGAACGGCAGTGCGCCGAAGAGGCCCGCAAGGCTTAAATAGGCGTTGTCCGAAGCGCCGGTAATCAGCGCAAGGGTCGATACCAAATAGACCAGGTAGTAAAAGCCGATGCGCCCTGTCTTCTCCTCACTCAGCGCAAAGAGGGTGCCCGAAACCGCGACCACCAACGCCACATAGACCGTGTAGGTGTTGATGTTGCCGAAGGTTGACATAAACATACCGTACTGTTCCGGCAGCATCTCCGCCCGGAAGTTCAGGAGATCCAGATTGTAGAAATCGCTGTAGCCGAGGAGGCAGACCGCGAGACCCACCGCGAGAAAGATCGTCAGGTACTTTTTCGAATATTCAAGATTTCGCGACACCAGAAAATACACCAGCGTGATTAACACAATGTAAAGAAAGCCCACATAGCGCCCATCAATGCCGGTCAGTGCCTGGTACATGAACTTCCCGGAGAGCAGGGTCGCAAGCAACGAAAAGCCGAAAAAGGCAAGTACCGCCCAATCGGCACGGTTCATATCGCTCCGATCTCCGAAAGGCTTAAACTGCCGTCCGCCGTCCAAGTACACCACGCCCATGCAGAGCAAGAGGAGCAGGGACACCGTGACAAAGGTGACCAGCTTGGTTTCCAGCATATTAAAATAGCGATCCGTAAAAATCAGCGGGAAGAGTCCGAATATGAGCATGAGCCATGCACCCGCAAGCCATGCGGGGCGCGTGTCGCTCTGCATCTTCCGCGCACTTGTGTTTGCAACCGCGTTCTCCTGCTTCTTCGGCGCCTCGGCGCTTCCTGTTATCTTCTTTTTCTTAGCCATGTTCCCCCTTATGCGCTCAGAGTAAGGGCGTAAAGCCCCGCTCCTCCTGCTGTCCGCGGCGTTTTTCCGCAAGCTGCGCCGCTTCTGCCGCCTTGACCGCCTCTTCCGCAAAGACCTCCTGCGAGTTGAACGCAAGCTTTCCGCGGCGGTCTTCCTTCTCGTAGCTGCCGTCCGGGCAATAGATGCTCGCCTTTACATTGTCCCGGAGCTCGATATCGAGATAATGCTGCACTTCCGCGCGTATTTCGCTGTCCACAATCGGGAATACAATCTCGACGCGGTTGTCCAGATTTCTTGTCATCCAGTCGGCGGAGCCGAGGTAGAGGCTCTCTTCGCCGTCCGCATGGAAGCGGAAAATGCGCGCGTGCTCTAAGAAGTTGCCGACAATGGAGCGCACACGAATGTTCTCCGAAACGCCCGGGATGCCGACCCGAAGGCAGCAGATGCCGCGGATGATAAGGTCTATCTGAACGCCGTCCATGCTCGCGCGGTACAGTTCCCGTATCATGCCGGGATCCGAGAGCGAATTCATCTTCGCCATGATGAAGGCGGGCTTACCGGCGCGCGCCGCCGCACGCACCTTTTCGATTTCGCGAACAAACTTATCGCGCATCCAGAGCGGTGCCACAACGAGGCGGTTCCAGAAGAGCGGCTCGGAATAACCCGAGAGCATGTTAAAGACTGCGGTCGCATCCTCGCCGAATTCACGCCTGCAGGTCAGCAGTCCCAAATCCGTATAGAGCTTTGCGGTCGAGTCGTTATAGTTACCCGTGCCGAGATGCACGTAGCGGCGTATGCCGTCCTCCTCGGAGCGCACCACAAGCGTAATCTTCGAGTGGGTCTTTAAGCCGAGCAGGCCGTAAATCACGTGGCAGCCCGCTTTCTCAAGCATCTTTGCCCAGACAATGTTGTTTTCCTCGTCAAAGCGCGCCTTTAGCTCGACCAGCACCGTGACCTGCTTGCCGTTATCCGCCGCCTTGGCGAGCGCCTGAACAATGGGCGAGTTGCCGCTCACGCGGTACAGGGTCTGCTTGATGGCGAGCACATCAGGATCCTTTGCCGCTTCCTGAATGAAGTTCACGACCGGGTCAAAGGACTGATAGGGGTGACTTAGGAGAATATCGCCCTCGCGGATGTTCGCGAATATGCTCTTCTCGTTCACAAGCGCCGGAACCGGCTGCGGCACGTGTTTCGGAAGCTTTAAGCGCTCAAAGCCGCTCACGCCGTAGAGCTTCATGAGTACGGTTAAGTCGAGCGGACCGTTGATCAGGAAGAGATCGTCCGGCTCGATTTCCAGTTCGCTCTGCAGAATCTGTAAGAGCTCTTCGTCCATGCCCTCTTCGACTTCCAGACGAATGGCCTCGCCCCACTGGCGGCGCTTTAACTTTTTCTGGATTTCAACCAGAAGGTCTGCCGCCTCCTCTTCATCCAGCTCAAACTCCGCGTTTCGCATGATGCGGAAGGGATGTGCCGCGAGGATGTCGTAGTTTAAGAAGAGGGAGCTGATGTTCCGCTCAATGATTTCCTCGAGCAGAATAAAGCTCTTCTCCTCCGCGGGCCGCCCAGTGACCTCGGGCGGAAGTTCCACGAGGCGCGGCAGCACCGAGGGCACCTGCACAATCGCAAAGTCCGGGCGCAGGCCGCCCTTTTTCTTCTTCTCTTCGATGCGGATAAGCGGCTTTGCATGCTCCTTTTTCCGTATCAGCGCCGCGATATTCAAAGTCTTATTCCGAATAAGCGGGAAGGGCCGCGAGGAATCCACCGCCATCGGTGTGAGCACCGGGTAAATGGTGTCCTTAAAATAGCGGTCCACAAAGTTTTGCTCTTTTTCCGAGAGTTCCTCGTGGCTCGAAATGAGGTGTAATCCCTCCTTTTCGAGCGAGGGAATCACGCTGCGCTTTAAGCTGCGGTACTGGAGGGAGACCATCTCGTGGGTCTCCTCGGAGATCTTCTTTAACTGTTCCGCCGCCGTTAAGCCCGCAATGTCGCGCCGCGTAAAGTCCGCGAGCACCTGCTCCTTTAGAGAGGCCACGCGCACCATGAAGAATTCATCCAGATTCGAACTCACGATGCTAAGGAACTTGAGGCGCTCAAAGAGCGGAATGTTCTTATCGCGCGCCTCGTTTAAAACACGCAGGTTAAACTGAAGCCAGGAGAGTTCGCGGCACACGTAGTAGGCCGGATTGGCAAGGTCCGGAGACGCTGCCGCACTGTTTCCGCGGTTCCGCTCCGCACGCTTCTCCCGGTTCTTTTCCTGTTTCTTGGTCTTCTTCTCGTTGTCTTTTTTCATACGACGCCGCTCCCAAGGCTTCTTCTCTGCCGAAACTCCGGACGAATGCCGAATACATTGCTGAACGAGGGGGTACACTGAAGGAAGCTGAGGCGCTCCAAGGTCATGTCACCGCCGTAGGCCGTTGTGAAGAGAAGGGTTCCGTCTTCCTTGAGCCGCACGCGGAATTCGCCCGCTTTCTGCTTGGCCGAACGGTCCAGCGCACTCGCAAGCCGTATCATCGCAGCAAACTTAGCCGCCTTAAGCGGCACCTCTCTGCGCTCGAAGACCTCTTCTTCGTTCCGTAAAATCTGTACAATCAGCGCGTGCTCCGCCTTCGAGAGCCCCACAATCTCGGTCGCGCGGATGATATCCGCACTCGAACCGCTCGCATTTCCCATGTTGAGATAGCGGCCGCAGTGGTGCAGGGTCGCGCCGATTTCGAGGAGAATGCGGTCCCGCGCCGTAAAGCCCTGCGCTTTTTTGAGCGCATCGAAAATCTGAAGCGCGATCTTCACGGTGCAGGCGCGGTGCACCGTGCCCTCGCCGTAGCGCGCCGCAATTTCCTGTACGGCGGCCAGGATGTCCGCATCAAAATCGTGTCCGCGGTGCATGAGGGAATTCGCGACCGCATACTCCGCGGCGAGGCCGTCAATGAGCCGGGTTCCCGGGAACCAGACCATTTCCGCACCGACGGTTTCCGCCATGCGCTGATAGAGTACCGCCGCCGGGAGCAACACCCCCGTTGCCGCGGGGTTAATGTCCAGGGTCTCCTCGAGCTCCGCATCGGTGCGTTCCACCACATAGCGGTACAGTTCTTCCACCCGCTGTTTGTCCGCGAAATCCTCGGCCTCCGGGTCCCTGTTCCGCGCCCGCATGATTTTGTCGTAGAGCACGCGAATCGGATCGCCGATTGCAATCATATTTTTGACCTTGCGCCCCAAAAGGTGCAGGTTTTCGTAAATCTCCAACTCGTGCGCAACGGTCTCCTGCAAAATGCACTCTCTGTCATCCCGCGCGGAATTGAGCTGCTGCAGGGTGTCGCGAAGCCTGAGCGCGCCGAGACGCAGGTTCTGGGTGCTGCGCATCTTTCCCGCCTCATAGAGGCTCACCTGCATGGAGCCGAAGCCCACTTCGACGACCGCCGCGCCCTCCTGTACCAGGGTCTCAAAGCGTTCGCCGCAGGCCGCCAGTGCCTTTAAGACCAGCATGCGCTGCTCCGCGTTCGAAAGTATCTGCACGTCGAGACCGGTGCGGGTCTTAATCTGATCCAGCACAATGGCGCTGTTGGTGGCCTCTCGGAGCGCGGAGGTCGCAATCGCACGGTAGTCCGTGCAGCGATACTCCGCAATGACGCGCGTAAAATCCTTTAAGACCGCAATCAGCTCCTGTACGAGCGGAAAGCTGATTTCGCCGTCCCGGTAGCTGTCGGAGCCGAGCGCAATCACGTGGCGGAGGTTGTCCACCAAGCGTATACCGCCCCCGGCGCCGAGTTCGTAAATCCCGAGTTCGATTTCAAATGAACCCACATCGATTGAAGCAAAGCGTTTTAACGCCATAGTTCCTCCTAGAAGCAACCCAGAATGCGAAGGTTCGTGCTGAGGCGCTCCACTTCCCGAAGCGCCCGCTGTACGGCCACATCTTCGAGACTGCCGGCGCAATCCAAGAAGAAGCGGTAGGCCCAGCTGATTTCCGGCACGGGGCGCGCCGCGAGGCGGAGCAGGTTAATGCCCTCCCCGTAAAGAGCGCCGAGCACATGATAGAGCGCGCCGGCCTCATGCTTGGTCTCCATCATGAGACTCACGGTCTTTGCGCCTTCCAAATACAGTTTTTCCTTCCCGATGACCAAGAAGCGGGTCGTATTCTCCGCGCGGTAATTGAGCGCCGGAATCAACACCTTGAGGCCGTAAATCTGTCCCGCGTACGCGGAGGCAATGGCTGCTGTATCCCGCTTTCCCATGGCCTGCACAAGCTGGGCCGCTACCGCGGTGTTTGAGACCGCGACGGCCTCGATCTCCGGGTGTTCCTCGAAAAACTGCGCGCATTGCTTTAGCCCCTGCGGATGCGAGTAAACGGTCCTGATCTCCGAGAGTTCCGTGCCCGCCGCGGCGAGGAGCGCGTGTTTCACCGGCAAGAGATACTCCCCGACCACAGAGACCTCGCGCTTTGCGAGCGCATCGTAACTGTCCGCCACGCTGCCCGCCGTCGAATTTTCAATCGGGATTACGGCATAGTCGCCCGTGCCCTCATCGACCGCGCGTACCGCCGCGTCAAAGCTCTTGACATGCGAAAAGCTCGCCTCCTCATAGTCCCGAAAGATCTGTACGGCGGCGAGGTTGCTGTAAGCGCCCTCCAGGCCCTGGTATACAATGCGTGCCGCGTGCGGAAGCCGCTTCTCGCGTCGGTGCCCGAATGTTTCCCCGCTCATGCGCGCCGCTGCTCCTCTTCCCGAAGCATGGCCCGAATGCGCTCTGCGGTGTAGACACCGGTCTTTTTCTTCATCTCCGGCGGCAGCTCGGATGCGCGGAAGGGCTTTCCGAACGCAATCGTGACATCGCTCGGGTGCACGGCCGGAAAGTGGTTCTCAAGCACATCATCCGCGCCGTAGATCGCAACCGGAACAATGTAGGCGTTCGCGCGCTCCGCAATCTTGAAACTGCCCTCGTGGAAGGGGCGCATTGCGGTCCGGTCCGGATCTTTCGTGCGGCTGCCCTCCGGGAATACCCAAATCGAAGTGCCGTTTTTCACGAGTTCCGTGCAGGTCTTAATGGTCTCCATGCCCTTACGGATGTCTTTCCGATCCAGGAACTGGCAGTTCAGAAGCTGCATCCAGCGGCGAAGCGAGGGCACGCGGTACAGGCCGTCCTTTGCGAGGAAACCCGTCTGCACCGGGAGTATCGGATAGGAGCAGATGATATCAAAATAGCTTCTGTGGTTGCCGATGAACAGAACACCTTCGTCCCGGGGTATATTCTCCAGTCCCAGCACCGTCAGTTTATGATTGCCCAGCGCGGTTTTCGTGATGACACCGAGTATCCAGCCCCCGTAGCGCTGTCCCAGTTCCGCGGCGCGCTTCGGGTCTATCATTTTATAAATCCAGAGTACCAGCAGCACCGGAAGTCCCAGCACCAAAAACAGAAAAATTTCAAGAAGGCAAACGCCTGTCCGTATCATACCGTAACTCCTTCCCTCAATGGGTAATCTTGTGTTCATTTTACCACATTGTGCGTGAATTGACGATACGGAGCCCCCCGGCACAAAAAAAGAAGCGGCAGCCAAGCTGCCGCTTCTTTTTTTGTGCCGCTGCGGTGCGAATCACAGCGCTCAGGCCTTGACTTCCGCCTTTAAGCCGCCCTCTTTTTCGTCGAAGTCCATGCGAATCACAGAGCCCTTGCGAAGACCGCTGTCGCTGCTCAAAATGAGCTTTGCAGCCTGCGTCTCGACATGCTTCTGCAGGAAACGCTTTAGAGGTCTCGCACCGAAAGCGGGGTCGTAACCCTCGTCCGCGATGTACTGCTTTGCCGCCGGCGTGAGCTCAATGGAGAGCTCCTGATCCGCGAGGCGACGGTTGGTCTCCTCGAGCAGAAGGTCCACGATGCCGCCGATGTTCTGCCGGGTCAGCGGCTTGAACATGATGATTTCATCCAGTCGATTCAGGAACTCGGGGCGGAAGTGCGCCCGAACTTCCGCATCGACCGCAGCCGCCGCTTCGGGCTTAACTTCGCCCTGCTCGTCGATGCCGTCCAGGAGATACTGAGAGCCCAGGTTGCTCGTCATGATGATAATGGTGTTCTTAAAGTCCACGGTCTTTCCGAGCGAGTCGGTGATACGGCCGTCGTCCAGCACCTGAAGGAGCACGTTAAACACATCCGGATGTGCCTTCTCGACCTCGTCAAAGAGCACCACGGAATAGGGCTTTCTTCTGACTGCCTCGGTCAGCTGACCGCCCTCGTCGTAGCCCACATAGCCCGGAGGCGCTCCGATTAAGCGCGACACGGAGAACTTCTCCATGTACTCCGACATGTCGAGCCGCACCATGGCGCTCTCATCGTCAAAGAGCGCCGCCGCGAGGCTCTTCGCGAGCTCGGTCTTACCGACACCGGTCGGTCCGAGGAAGAGGAAGGAGCCGATGGGCTTCGAGGGATCCTTGATGCCCGCCTTGCTTCTCTGAATGGCCTCCGCGACCTTCTGCACGGCCTCATCCTGACCCACGACCCGCTGATGCAGGGTGTCGTCCAGGTGGAGAGTCTTATTCTTCTCCGACTCGGTGAGCTTAGTCACCGGGATATTGGTCCAGCGGGAGATGATCTTTGCAATCTCGTTCTCCGTGACTGCCTCATGCACAAGCGTAAATTCCTGCCCCTGCACCTTGGCCTCCTCCTCTTCGAGCTGCTTTTTAAGCTCCGGGAGCTTGCCGTACTGGAGCTCGGCCGCCTTATTGAGGTCATAGCTCTGCTGTGCGCTCTGAATCTCGCGGTTCGTGTCCTCGATCTGCTGACGGATTTCCGCGAGTCTCGAGACACTCGCCTTCTCGTTCTCCCACTTTGCCTTCGCCTCGGCAAAGGCTTCCTTCTTCTCCGCAAGCTCCTTCTCGATGGCCGCAAGTCTCTCCTTCGAGAGATTGTCGGTCTCCTTCCTGAGTGCCGTCGCCTCGATTTCAAGCTGCATGCGGCGGCGGTTCATCTCATCCAGCTCCGCCGGAAGGGAGTCGAGCTCGGTCTTAATCATTGCGCAGGCTTCATCGACCAGGTCGATTGCCTTGTCGGGCAGGAAGCGGTCGGTGATATAGCGGTCCGAAAGCACGGCCGCGCTGACCAGTGCGCCGTCCTGAATTTTCACGTGGTGGTAGTTCTCGTAGCGCTCCTTTAAACCGCGGAGGATTGAAATCGTATCTTCCACGGTCGGCTGGTCCACGAGGATAGGCTGAAAACGCCGCTCAAGCGCCGGGTCCTTCTCGATGTACTTCCGGTACTCGTCGAGGGTCGTCGCGCCGATGCAGTGCAGCTCGCCGCGTGCCAGCATGGGCTTTAACATATTGCCGGCGTCCATGCTGCCCTCGGAAGCGCCCGCGCCCACAATGGTGTGGAGCTCATCGATGAAGAGGATCACCTCGCCCTCGCTCTTCTTGACTTCCTCGAGCACGGCCTTCAATCTCTCCTCAAACTCGCCGCGGTACTTGGCACCCGCGACCAGAGAGCCCATGTCGAGCGCAAAGAGACGCTTGTCCTTGAGTCCCTCGGGCACGTCGCCGCGCACAATGCGCTGTGCAAGCCCCTCGACGACCGCCGTCTTACCGACGCCGGGTTCACCGATCAAAACCGGGTTATTCTTGGTCTTACGGCTCAGGATGCGAACCGCGTTCCGAATCTCCTCGTCGCGGCCGATGACGGGATCGAGTTTCTGATCCCGCGCGCGCTCCACAAGGTCGTAACCGTACTTATTCAGTGTGTCGTAGGTTGCCTCGGGGTTATCCGAGGTGACACGCTGGTTGCCGCGCACCGTGGAGAGCGCCTGCAAGAACTTCTCGCGGCTTATGCCGTACGCCCGGAAGAGTTCCTTGATGGCGCGGTTCGGATGCGCGAGCATACTGAGGAAGAGATGCTCCACGGAGACATAGTCGTCTCCCATGGCCTTTGCCTCATCTTCCGCACCGTTTAAGGCGCGGTTTAAATCCGCACTCACATATTCCTGTCCGCCGCTCACCTTCGGGAGTTTCTGAATGAGACCCTCTGCCTCATTGACAAATGCTTCCTTCTGTATCCCCATCTTTGCGACGAGGCTTGCAATCAGGGAGTCCGAAATGTTAAGCAGCGCAACGAGGAGATGCTCCTCATCGATCTGCTGGTTGCCGTTCTGTACCGCCAGCTTCTCCGCCGCAGCAATCGCTTCCTGAGACTTTTGTGTAAACTTGCTGATCTTCATGCACTTCACCTCGCTTTGCAAGATTGCTATACTTGATATATAACACTCTTAATATGCTCCCAGTATATCAGCCGTTATTAGCACTGTCAATAGATGAGTGCTAATTTTTTCACTTTCTTTCACCTTCTTTTAAAGCCTTGTTTCGCCCGGCAGTGTGCAGCTCCACCGAGAGCGCTCCCTCGTTTGCCGTGCTGTGAACCTGTCCGGCATGGCGGTGAAGCCGCTCCATGGCCTCGGCGTGCGGATGTCCGTAGGAATTCCCCCGGCCGCAGGAAATGAGCGCGCACTCCGGCGAGAGAAGTTCTAAGAAATCCTCGCTGCTCGCGCTGCGGGAACCGTGGTGCCCGACTTTCAGCAAATAAATCTCGGAAAGAGCCGCCCGTTCCGTCTCATGTCCGGGCGCGTTGAGTTCCGAAAGCAGCTTCTCTTCGCTCTCCGTTCCGGCGTCTCCGGTGAAAAGACAGCGTTTCCCGTTCGCATGAAAGAGGAGAATCAGGGACTGCTCGTTGACTTCCTCCGGCAGCGCTTCCCGCGACGGCCAGAGACAGTGAAAATTCCCGTAGACATCGCCCGCGCCCATAAAACAGAGTTCTGTCTCCGGATTCTCTCTGAGCGCAGCCATCAATTTCGCATAATGCGCATCGGTCTCCGCCGCCGGATTCAAAATGACGCGCTTCACCAATATCCCCGAGCCCTTGCTTGCAAGGTAGCTTAGTCCGTTCGTGTGATCCAGATCCGCATGGGTCAGAAAGGCCGCATCCACCGTGCCGAGCGCACGGCTCTCGAGAAAGGGCTCCAGGATACGCTTCCCGCAGTCGGGCCGCGAGGTACTGCCGCCGTCTATCGTAATGCAGCGGCTGCCCTGCTCGATGACGATGGCGTCTCCCTGTCCGATGTCGAGTAGCCAGATGCGTGGTACCCGACTTCGAAGCGGCAAAAGACTCAGCGCCGCGGCAAACGCGGCACCGAGTGTCAGCGCCCGTCGAAACTGTTTTTCGCTAACCTTCCCGCGCCTCGGAACCTTGTCGAGTAGGAGGCCGAAGCAGAGGCAGAGAAAGAGGCTGTAGAGAAGGAGCTGCCAAAGTCGCGGCCGCCCGATGAGCAGGCGGTGAAAGGGGAGGCACTCCGCAAGCGCACAGAGCGCGTTCTGAAGCGCGAGTCCGCATTCCAGAAAAAGGGCCGGCAGCGCGGCAAGCGGCGGAACAAGACTTGCCGCAGCGAGCGTCAACAGCCCGAGGAAAAGCATGAAGCCTGTCATCGGAATCAGCGCTAAATTGAGAAGTATGCCGTAGGGCGGAAGGGAAAAGAACCAGTAGGCTATGACGGGAAGGGTTACCAAAAAGACCGTGAGACTCTGAAGAAGGGCTGCGAGAAGCTTTCGTTTGGCGGCATAGCGCCGAACGAGCGCTTGTCCCGGACCGCCGATCGCAAAAACCGCGAGAAAGGAAAGTTGAAAGCCGCACTGAAAGAGTTGTAAGGGCGAGCGCAGCAATAAGAGGAAGAGAGCCAACGAGGCCGCGCTCCGAAGGTCATAGCTCCTGCCGAGGCATAGCGCCAGAAAGCCGAGCCCCAGCATGAGACCGCTCCGAAGGACACCCGTATCCGCTCCGGTGAGCAGGGCGTAAAACCCAAGGAAGAAAGCCGCCGACAGGGCGCTTGCCCAAAGTCCCGCCCCCATGCGGCGCAGCAGGCGGTAGAGCGCAAGCCCGAGGAAGCCCGTATGGAGGCCGCTGATCGCAAGCAGGTGTGCGAGACCGTTTCTTCGGTAGCGGGCGTAAAAGTCCTCGCTTAAGCCCTGTTTGTCGCCGAGTAAAAGGGCGCCGAGATACGCGGACACCTCTGCGGGACAGTTCTGTTGCAAACGTTCCGCCGCCCTTATTCGCAGCTCTCTCAGCCCTTCGCCGAGCGGATCCGCTCTGCCCTCCGCCCGGTACGTTCGCACCTGCATGCGGTGGGTCACGCCGCGCGCCCGGCAGTACGAACGGTAATCGAACTCACCCGGGTTCGTGGGGGCTTTGATTTCCTGCAGGGTACCGCTCGCAACTATGGTTTGACCGACTGCAAGCGGCACGCCGCCCTCCTCGGCGATGCTCAGATAGAGCCCGCCGCTCCGCACGCGAACGCCCCCGCCGCGCGCTTCGATCGCATCGATGCGCCCGCGGTATTCGGCAAAAGCCCCCGCAAGCCGCTCAAGTTTTTGCTCCTCTCTTCCGGGCAGCACGGCGACATGCAAACAAAGTGCGCCGAGAAGCGCGCCCGTAAGCATGGTTAAGATTACGCGCCGCTGTCCCGCCCGCCGCTTCCAAAGGAAGAAAAGCAGGGGACAGCAGAGCACAACGAGAAAGAATCCGCGGAAACCGGCAAGCCGAAACAGCTCTCCAAGCACAAACCCGACCGCAAGTACTTCCAACGGACGTTTCATATTCGATTTTCTCCAAATAACACAGTTGTACCGATGACACAGATGTTACGACCGAAACTTGCGCTTCCCTTCGCTGCGCGAGGCTCTCTTTTGCAAGCAAAGCGCCTCTCAGTTCTCAGCGCTGCTCTCTTCGCTCTCCGACAGGGACGCCGCAGTCTTCCCGACATAATCCAAGTTCTGTTCAAACAGGGCATCGAGCGAAACGGTATCCCGGAAGAGCACGGTCTGCGATCCCTCGACCGAAATACGCACGCGCTGCACGGTTTTGAGGCCCGTGAGCGTGTCCACAAGGGCGTAGATACTCACATCGGGGCTCACCCCGCTCACCGGATTCAAAAACTCCTTGCTGAAATTCAGATAACAGATGTTTTCGTTCACCGAGACCGAGAGTATCTTGGTCTCCGGCGGAAGGACAGCGCGCCCGCCGTTTCTGGGCCCCGCAATCAGTTGTTCCACGGCGACCTGCTCAAGCAGGGTGTCCGCGCGATAGGTCACATTCCGCATCTCCTCCGAAAACTTCTTCCCGTCATCGCTCGCAAAGTAGAGCGTTAAATCCACCGTCTCATAGCTGTTCACATCCGAGACGCTGTTGATGAAGTCGTTTGCGCTGAAGGGGCCTAGCAGGCTCCCGTCCGCTCCCGCAAGCGGTTTCCCGCCGCTGTATATGCCGACATGGTCCACGCCCGGAATCTGCGCGAGGGTCTCGGTCAGGGCTGCCGAGCAAAGCGTCTTCCGATCTATCTTTAATTCGCGATAGCCGTCGTCAAAGTACAGGTAGAGCACTTGATCGTCAAAGCTGAAGGACTCGTAGCGCGTTCGGTCTCCGGTCGGCGTAATCAAATCTTCCTCGCTCGGCACATGCAAAAGCTGCTGCATGAGCTCTGCGACCAGTCGGTTCTTGTCCGTGGTCTGGGTCTCATAGATGAGCGGTGTCAGTTTGGTCGCGGTCTTATCGAGATAGTAGATCGCATAGCGCCCCGCCGAAGGATCCGCTGTCTTCGTCTCCGCGCGACAAGCACCGAAAAAGAGAACACAGAGGGCAAACAGGAGCATGCGACGCAGCTTATTTTGCACGTTTCTCTCCCCCTTTCTTCTCCTTCCGGTTTTTCTCTTCTTTCCGGTTTTCTTCTTTCCGGTTCTTTTCTTTCTGAGAGGCCGCCTGCGCCGGCGTACTGCTCTCGATATACTTGAGCGGAATGCGCACCTGGAAGGTAGTCCCCTTCCCCTCTTCGCTGCTCAGGCGTATCATGCCCTGGTGCAACAGTATAATTTCCTTGGTGATGGCAAGTCCGAGGCCCGTGCCGCCGGTCTCGCGGGAGCGCGCCTTGTCCACGCGGTGAAAGCGCTCAAAGACCAGTTCCTGCTGATCCTCCGGGATGCCGATGCCGTTGTCCTCAACGCGAATGTAGCAGAACTGGTGGTCCGCATCCAGCGAGACTTGCACATAGCCGTCCTTCTGCTTGCCGTTGTACTTAATGCCGTTTTCGACTAAGTTCATAATGGCGAGCGAGAACTTCACCTCATCCACATCCGCCGAGACTTCCCGCACCGTGTGCAGGGTGAGCTCTATCTGATTCACCTTGGCGAGCGGGCGGAGGCGCTTCAAAATCTGCTCGAGCATCTCGTGCATATTGGTCTCTTTCCGGCTCAGGACTGTCGCGGCGCGATCCATACGGACCAGACTGAGAAGATCGTCAATGATCTTTGCCTCTCGGTCAATCTCCTTCGAGATGTCGCTCATAAACTCTTTATAGAGTTCCAGCGGTGCATCTCCCATGCCGATCAGCGAATCCGCGAGCACACGCATCGAAGTAATCGGCGTCTTCAGCTCGTGCGAGACATTCGAGACAAATTCTTCGCGCGACTCATTCAAGGTGCGAAGCTTTCTCAGCGTTGTATTCACATCCTCGCTGATCTGCGAGGTCACAAGATAGCTGTGCTGCTCGACCGTCTGGTTTAGGTCTCCGGCAGACACCTTGCGAAGCGCCGTGCGGAGTTCCGCAAACGGACGCATGATCATCGAGGTGAGCAGGATACTGAGTAGCGCGAGCAGGACCGCCACAACGACCATGAAAATGCGGAGGGTCTCTTTTGCGCTCTGCAATTCCGAGCGCTGCGGCTCCGTCGAAGACATAAAGAGCAATACGCCTTCTACCTGTCTGTCGTCCGCCTTGGCATCGAGGTTATTGTAAATCGGCGTGGTCTGTATCATATAGTACTTGTCCGCATTGTAGCTTGTGCCGTTTTCGCCGCGAAAACCGCGCACCACCTCGGGCGCCACATGGTAACGCCCCTCCGTGAGGTGAAAACTGTCCGCAATGATGCGGTAGTTCTGGTCGACCACGATAACACGGCCGCGGAGATTTTGGGCAATGGCCTCGATTTCCGTATTGAGATTGCTGTCTTTCTTGTCCCGACTCCTCAAATACCCCGTGCGCGTCAACTTGGTCGCAAGTATGCCGCTCCTCTCCTGCATCTCTGCCTTGTGGGCATCCAGTATGCTCTGCCGAAAGCTGTTCGTTGCCACGAGGTTTGCAAACAAGAGCGGCAAAATCCCAAAGAGCAGAAAGAGGACGACGAGCATGTTTTTGAGCCGCAACGGCGGCATTTTTTTCATAAACGGCGGACGGGGCGGCATCTCGGCTTCTCCTTTCTCCGGCGCTCTGCGCAGCGGAGGACATCTTTCTTTCATTGTACACAGCTTCCGGAAAAAAGGAAAGCTGCACAGGGAGCGGCGACAAAAAGCGCTTTTTGTAGTATACTTTTGAAAAACAACGGCTGTCGTATGCCGTGCGAAAGGATGAAGCCATGCCTTTAAACGAACCCAAGACCGGCGATTCCGTTCGGGAAACGCCGCGCATTTATGTGCGCCAGGAAGACCGCTATGAGGATTTACAGTCTTCCGCCTCCGCTTTTATGATTGTCTGTGTTGTGATGTCCCTGCTTTCGCTCTTCAGTTTCGGAAGCAGCCTGCACCTGCCGTTCTCGATTCCCGCGACACCCATGATGCGTTTCTTTTTCATCTTCTTTGCGATCGGCTCCTTTGTCATCTACATTAAGACCCGCCGCGAGGCCGCAAAGACCTACGCTCGTATCGAAGAAGAACAGCGCATCACCGAAGAACTGGAAGCCTGGTTTCTCTCTTCTTATACGCCGGGACAGATCGATCTTCAGATTTTCGGCGCAAACCGCCGCCCGCTGCGCCCCGAAGCCCTGGCCCTAAAGCGCTTTGACTTTATCCAGGACTGCTTCCTGAAGCGCTATGAGGGCATGGACGAAGGCTATATCGAAGCGCTCTCCGAGGAGCTCTACAAGAAATTATTCGAGAGCGGCATGAACCCCGTCAACACAGCGACGCCTGAGGAGGCAGCGGACAACGCAGAGACCCTGCCCGATGCTTCCGCCCACGCCGCTTGTGCGACGGCAGCGGCCCCCGCGGAGTCGGGGGACGCTGCCGGATTTCAAGAAAGCGACGAAGCGGAAGCTGAGACAAGCACAGTCTCGGAGCCCGATTCCGCCGACAAAGAGGAAATCGGCGAAAAGTCCGAAGCAGAGCTTCGCGCCGCAGAAGAAGCCGAAGCAAAAGCCACCCGGAATGCCGAAAGCGACGTAAAGTCGGCAAGTGAAGCAGAAGGCAACGAAGCGGTCAGCGAAATGCCCGAGCGCGCGGCAGACACGACACCCACGCCCGAAGCGGATGCCGGTCAAGAAGCCGAGATAGTCCCCGCTGCGGACAGTGAAACGAAAACAGGCGCGCCGGAAACGCCTGCGAACGCATGAGGCCTTTCAAAACGCAGGATACGAAGTGCACAAACAAAAAAGTGTCAGGTCGAAGGACCTGACACTTTTTGTTATTCACTCCGCAGCGCATCGATCGGGTTTAAGGATGCCGCGCGCTTTGCCGGCATGTAACCGAAAATCAGACCGATGGCGACCGAAACCGTAAACGAGATGAACACGGCATTCGGTGTCGCCGCAACGCTGTAGCCCACAAACATCGTGACGATGTTCAGGATACCGCTGCCGATCCCGATACCGATCAGTCCGCCGAGCACCGAGGTGGTAATCGCCTCGAGCACGAACTGCTGCAGGATAACACCCGGGCGCGCGCCGAGTGCCTTACGAATACCGATTTCCCGCGTTCGCTCCGTGACCGAGACCAGCATGATGTTCATGACGCCGACACCCGCGACAAAGAGCGAGATACCCGCAATGCCGCCGATCAGGACCGACATCTGCGCCATCATCCGGTTAATCTGGTCGAGCATTTCGGCCATGGCCATCAAATTGTAATTTTTCTTATTGCGGAATACCGAGTAGAGATATTCCTGCAGACTCTTCTTCGCACTCAGCACGGCTGCCTTGTCCGTGCTCTTGGAGGCAAAGAGATAGGCGGAAGGCTGTGCCGTGTGCGCCATCTTGAGCGCTGTGGAATACGGGAGCAGGAGGACATCATCCGTTCCGCTCTCTTCCATCTTGCCCTTGCTCTTCTGCTCTAAAACACCGACCACCGTCAAGTTCACACCGGCGAAACTTACCTTCTCGCCGAGTGCCGCACCGCCCGAACCAAAGAGTCTCTGCGCCGTATAAGCGCCGAGCACGCAGACCTCCTGCTTCGAGGCGACATCCGCATAGCTTAAAAAGCGGCCCTTTGCAATCTTCTTGTCGACCAGATCCGCATAACTCTCGCTGACACCGGTGAGCCCGGTATTCTCGAGCTTCTTGCTGCCCACCTTAATGGTTCCGCCGCCCGGCGTGACCGTGGGGCTCATGCCCGCAAACAAGTCCTTGTGCTCATCGAGATAAGCATACATCTCGTCCATCGTGACCGAACGGCTCGGCTGATTGATGACCGACACGTTGATATTGTTCGCGCCGAGATCCCCCCACTGGGAAATCTGGCTGTTCAGGTAACCGTTCATCAGACTGACCAGAATGATGACGGAAGAGACACCGATGATGATGCCGAACATCGTGAGGGCCGAGCGCACTTTGTTGCTCCAAATGCTCTTTAAGGCGAGCTTAAATGATTGCAGCATAGTCCTCCGCCTTCCCGTCAAAGTTGATTTGTCCGTCCTGTATCCGCACGACCCGCTTTGCCTTCACCGCAATCGAATTGTCGTGCGTAATCATGACAATCGTGTTGCCCTCCTTGTGGAGTTCCTGAAAAAAGTCCAGAATCTGGCGGCTGGTCTTCGAGTCCAGTGCGCCGGTCGGCTCATCGGCAAGCAAAAGGGAGGGATTGCCGGCGAGCGCACGCGCAATCGAGACACGCTGCTGCTGACCGCCCGAGAGCTGATTCGGCATGTTCTTCGCCTTGTCCTTTAAGCCGACGCGCTCCAATTGTCTAAGGGCGCGCTCCTTTCTCTCCTCGCCCGAAACATGGGCATAGAGCAGCGGGAGCTCCACATTTTCCAAAATATTGAGTTTCGGCAATAGGTTGTACTGCTGGAAGATAAAGCCTATCATGCGGTTTCGGATGTCCGCGAGTTCGTTCTGCGTCATATCGCCGACATCTTCGCCGCCGAGCAGATAACTTCCGGAAGTCGGCACATCCAGCGCACCGATGATGTTCATCAGCGTGGACTTACCGGAACCGGACTTACCGACAATCGCAACAAACTCGCCCATCCGTATCGTCAAGTTCAAGTGATCGTTCGCGTGGATAATCTCATCGCCCATCACATAGGTCTTGCAGAGATCCTTGATCTCAATCAGTACCTCGCCCTGCGGAATTTGGACGGTCTTAATTCTGCCCATTCGCATCACCGCCCTGATCGGCGTCCGCTGCGCCCGTGTCACCCGCCGCGCCCTGGTCGGCCTCTGCGCCCTGATCGCCGTTGATATACATACTCATGGCGTCGGGCGTATTCAAAACCTTGGGCTGCACAAAGACTTCATCGCCCACCTTGATGTTGTCGGAGGTGATTTGCACCTTATCTGCGGTGATGAGTCCGGTTTCGACCGTGACCGCGCGGAAGCCCGCCGGCACTTCGCCCTGAGCCTCGGTAACGGAGTCATCCTTCACATAGACCTGATTGTCCCGCATGAGCGCATCCGCCGGAATGCAGAGCACGCCGCTTGCGCTGCCGATTACGATTTTCGCGTTGATGTTCATGCCGGGCAGGAGTTTGTCCGTGTTGTCAAGCGTGACGGTCACCGGATAGGTCGAGACGCCGCCCTGAGAACTGCCCTCTAAGCTGATGTTCGTGACCGTGCCGCCGAAGGTCTCACCCGGCATTGCGTCCGCGGTGATTTCGACCTTCTGCCCCACCTGAATTTTCGAGATATCCGTCTCGTCGATGGCCATCTTAAAGGTGTAGGCGCTCATGTCGTAGATGGTCGCAAGCGTCGTTGCGGACTTACCCGCACTCTGTCCCGAACCGCCGAGCTTATCGCCGGCCTTATAACCCTTTGTGATGACCTCACCGTCGATCGGGGATTTGATGGTGTAATTGTCAAGCGTCTCCTTGGCACTGTCGACCGCCTTTTGCGCCGCCTCGAGCCCGGTCTGCGCGCTGTCCACCTTGTCCGAATAGGTCTCAAGCATGTCCTTTACGGACTTCGGCGTCATGGTAAAAATCGGCGTGCCGGGCTGAATGTAGTCGCCCACATGGACCAAGACCTTGATGCTGTCCACAGCACCCGGAAGATCCGCCGCCATATTGCTGGTGTAATGCGCTTCGAACTTTGCCTCCGCGACACATTTGAAGCCGTTCACGGTCGCGCTGACCGAAGTGTCGGTCGTCAGTCCGCCCGGGTTCTTCACCGAGATGGTCACTTCTTTCACGAGGCGGCCGCCGGTTAAGCTCTTCTCCTGGGCACCCACCGCGAGTACCGTGCCCTCGACTTGCTCCATGGTGTCGGAGAGCGTTAAGGTCGCCGGGTTGCCGACCTGAATGAGGTCTGCCTCGCCCGAGAGGAAGGGGATGCGCACCGTCATGCTCGTGTCGTCCGTCAAATCCACAAGGGTCCCGCCGCCCGAAATCTTCTCGCCGTCCGTCACATAGACCTTGGTCACATAGCCCGCGCGCGTTGCTTTATAGACACCGTCTCCGTACTTGCTTCTCGCGTCGTTTAAGTCAACCGTCGCGGAATCCAAGCTCTTCTTTGCGCGGTCCAAGGCACTCTGCGCGCTCTTCATCTCCGAGGCCGCAAGCTTATCGTCGATGCGATAGAGGACCTGATCCTTGGTGACATGATCGCCGACCTCAAAATTTGCCTCGGTGATCGTGCCGCTCGATACCAGAGAGGTGATCGAGTAGGTATCCTTCGCGGCAATGGTGCCGGTCGAGGACAGCTTTTGTGTGATATCCTCTATGGTTGCCGTGCCCGTCGTAACCGCCGTGCTTGCCATGGCCGCCCGTCGGCTCGCCTCCATGCGCTGGTGCACCACAGCGCCGCCGATGCCGATGACCGCCAGCGCAATGACCGCGCGGCGTATGTTTCTCTTTGCCTTTTTCCCGAGCCCCTTCTTCGGCTTTACTTCTTCTGCCACTGTCTGCCCCCTTCTCGCTTACGGTTCCACGTAGTCCACAACGCTGAAGCTCTGGCTTCCCTCTTCGCCCTCGGCGGCCGCGCCGCCGGAAGAAGCCTGATAAATCAATACCACATGGTCACCGACCTTCACGCTGCCGTAGACCGAGAACACAAACTGCATCTCGGTCGAATTGAGCTGATAGACATTTCCGTCGTCCAGCTTGACCGCGCTCGGCGTGAGCGTATTTGTATTCTGATAATAGATGGCCTCGACCACACCGCGCGCCACGCGCTTGTCGGCATCGGAATCCGTGTCCGCATTGTAAGCCCAGACCGTCTTGGTCTGCGAGCTGTAGTAAATGACCGCGTACTGCGCCGCCGCGGCGTAGAGCGCCTCTTTCTGCACCTCTCTGCCGTTCATGAAGATGGTCGCATCGTCTAAACGGAAGGGGATGATATTGTCCACCTGCGTGCGGCTCTCCGCGACCTTCGGGCCGCGCGTCGTGTTGTCCGCCATCTTGAGGGCGTTCACCTCGCCGTGCGCATCCACCTCGGCGTTCAGCACACTCGCATAGACGCCGCCGCTCTTCTGCTTTGCCTTCAGGAGGTTATAGAAGAGGTTCACGCAGTCCGCCTTCGTGAGCTCGGTCTGCGGGTCGCTGTAGCCGATGTTCTCGTTTAAATCCGAGCTTGCATACTGCGCCATGCGCTTGTTGAACTGATCGCCCGCAAAGTCATCCGCCGTGTAGCCGAGCAGCCCCAGCACGCCCTTTGCCGCCTCGTTTAAGCGCACGGGCTCGGACGGCTTAAACTTGCCGCCGAGATAGCCGGTCATCCAGCCCTGCTCCGCCGCAAGACGAATTGAAGCCGCATATTCATCGCCGGACTTCACATCCGCGAAGACCGATACATTGCTGGTCTTCGTGAGCACACTGCGGTAGGCGGAGGCTCTGACCAACATCTGCGCGAACTGCGCGCGCGTCACCTTTTCCGACATGCCGCCGGTGGTCGGCATAATGCCCGAGAGCGCTATGACCTGACGGCGATAAGCAAAGTTACTGCTTGTATTTGCATAGACACTGAGCGGCGATGCCACGGTGCTTACCACCGCGACCGCACTCAGCAGGCATGCAAGGGATTTTCTTCCACGAATCATTCCGGTACCTCGCTTTGCTGTTGTTAATCCGTTATAACGAAGCCATTTTACCATAAATAACAAGCATCCATCAAAAACTGTCATCGAAAGTCCGTAAACTTTTCGTGAACCCGCCGCATGTTGCCTTGTGAAATAGCTTACTATCCGAATAATACACCGTTACTCTGTCCCTGTCAACATACTTTGCCACGCCTTATCTCCCATACCGGACGCGCGGCTCTCCTTCCGATTCCTTTCTCTTATGCCTTACCGCTTCGAATACAAGACAGCAGCTTGTTTTCCGACAAAAAAAGGGCGGCACCGCCGAAGCGATGCCGCCCTCTGTATGAAGCCCACCAAAAGGCTCAGAGTGCCTTGTAATTTACAATCTTTCCGAATTCCGGCTTTAAGGACGCGCCGCCGATCAGGCCGCCGTCGATGTCCGGCTCTGCAAGGAGTTCCTTGCAGTTCTTCTCGTTCATGGAGCCGCCGTACTGAATGCGAATCTCCTCCGAGACCTTCTCGCCGTAGAGCTCCTTCACGGCCTCACGGATGCCGCGGCACACTTCCTCTGCCTGTGCGACGGTTGCGGTCTTACCGGTGCCGATGGCCCAAATCGGCTCATAGGCAATCGTGACCTTTGCCGCATCCGAAGCGCTGACGCCCTGAAACGCGAGCTTTAACTGCATCCGGATGAAGTCCATCGTGACACCCGCCTCGCGCTGCGCAAGGCTCTCGCCGCAGCAGAGAATCGGCTTAAACTGATGCTCGAGGAGCTTTAAGAGTTTCTTGTTGATGATCTCATCGGTCTCGTGGAAGTACTCTCTCCGCTCGGAGTGGCCGATAATCACATACTCGACACCCGCGTCCTTTAACATGGCCGGAGAGGTCTCGCCGGTAAAGGCGCCCTTCTCCTCAAAGTAGACATTCTCCGCGCCGAGGTGCACCGCCGTGCCCGCAATCACTTCTTTGACCGGGAAGATGTCGATAAAGGGCACGCAGTAGACCACGTCGACCTCCGGGTTCTTAACGAGCGGTGCCAGCGTGGTCGCCAGTGCCTTCGCCTCGCTCGGCGTCATGTTCATCTTCCAGTTTCCCGCAATAATCTTTCTTCTCATGTTCCGCTCCTTCAGTCCTTGTTATCCGCCGCCGCAACACCCGGGAGCTCCTTGCCCTCCAGGAACTCGAGCGAAGCGCCGCCGCCGGTCGAAATGTGCGTCATGCGATCCGCAAAGCCGAGGCGCTTCACCGCGTTCACGGAGTCACCGCCGCCGACCACGGTTGTCGCGTCTTTCAGCTCCGCGACCGCCTTGCAGACAGCCAGGGTGCCCGCCGCAAATGCCTCAAACTCGAAGACGCCCATCGGGCCGTTCCAGACCACGGTCTTCGCGCCCTTAAGCGCCTCGGTAAAGCGCGCAATGCTCTTCGGTCCGATATCGAGGCCCATGTAGCCCTCCGGAATCTCATCCACCACCTTGTGCGGTGCATCGGCCGCAAACTTCTCCGCCGCAACATGGTCCACCGGAAGCAGGAGCTTAACGCCCTTCTCTTCCGCCTTCTTCAGCATGTCGAGGCAGTAAGAAAGCTTATCCTCTTCGCAGAGCGAGTTACCTATGCTCTGTCCCTCTGCCTTTAAGAAGGTATATGCCATACCGCCGCCGATGATCAGCGTATCCACCTTGTCGAGCAGATTGTTGATGACGTTCAGCTTGTCCGAGACCTTTGCGCCGCCGAGAATTGCGACAAAGGGGCGCACCGGGTTCTCGACCGCCTGACCGAGGAAGCGAATCTCCTTCTCCATGAGGTAGCCGACCACGTTCTCCTTGCAGTGCTTCGTGACGCCGACATTCGAGCAGTGTGCGCGGTGTGCGGTGCCGAAGGCGTCATCGACAAAAATGCCGTCGTCGCAGAGCGCCGCGAGCTCTTCCGCGTACTTCTCGGCTGCCTCATCCTTGCCGTACTTGGTCTCCTCGACGCGGTAGCGCGTATTTTCAAGGAGCAGCACCTCGCCGTCCTTTAAGTCCGCAGCTGCCTTCCGGGTCTCTTCGCCGGTCACGACCGGATCCGAGATAAACTTGACCGGGACCCCGAGGCGCTCGGAAAGTGCCGGTGCGACCGGGGAAAGGCTCATCTCCGGCAGCGGCTCGCCCTTCGGCTTGCCGAGATGGGAGCAGAGAATCACCTTTGCGCCCTGATCGAGGAGCTTCTTGATGGTCGGCAGCGCGCCGTCGATGCGGTTAAAGTTCTGGATCACGCCGTCCTTCAGCGGAACGTTAAAGTCGCAGCGCACCAGTACTTTTTTGCCCTTTAAGTCTTTGAGATCGTCTACGGTCTTCTTGTTTAACATGCTTTTCCTCCGTCTAAGTCATAAAAAAGCGGGCCCGGTCCAAAGACCGGACCCGCGAGAGTCGCCTTGCAAAAGCAGATGCTTACAGCTCTGCGAAGTACTTGATCGTGCGAACCATCTGGCTCGTGTAGGAGTTCTCGTTGTCATACCAAGAGACAACCTGCACCTGATAGCAACCGTCCGCGATCTTGCTGACCATGGTCTGGGTTGCATCGAAGAGGGAGCCGTAGCGCATGCCGATGACATCGGAGGAGACAATCTCATCCGTGTTGTAGCCGAAGGACTCGTTTGCCGCCGCCTTCATTGCCGCGTTGATCTCTTCCTTCGTGACCTCATCCTTCGCGACAACCGCGACCAGAATGGTCGTGGAACCGGTCGTGACCGGGACACGCTGTGCGGAACCGATGAGCTTGCCGTTCAGCTCCGGAATAACCAGGCCAATCGCCTTCGCAGCGCCGGTGGAGTTCGGGACAATGTTCGCAGCGCCTGCTCTCGATCTTCTGAGATCGCCCTTTCTCTGCGGGCCGTCGAGAATCATCTGATCGCCGGTGTATGCGTGAATGGTGCTCATGATGCCGGACTGAATCGGCGCGTAGTCATTCAGAGCCTTTGCCATCGGTGCGAGGCAGTTCGTGGTGCAGGAAGCTGCGGAGATGATCTTGTCCTCCTTGGTCAGCGTCTTCTCGTTGACGTTGTACACGATGGTCGGCAGATCGTTGCCTGCCGGTGCGGAAATGACAACCTTCTTTGCGCCTGCCTCAAGGTGAGCCGAAGCCTTCTCCTTCGAGGTGTAGAAACCGGTGCACTCCAGGACGACATCGACATCCAGCGCCTTCCACGGAAGGTTCTTTGCGTCCGCTTCCTTGTAAATCGTAATCTTCTTGCCGTCAACGGTGATGGAATCCTCACCCGCCTCGACCGTATGCTTGCCCTCGCCGTACTTTCCGAGGAAGCTGCCCTGCGAAGTATCATACTTCAGCAAGTGCGCCAGCATCTCCGGCTTCGTGAGATCGTTGATCGCAACAACCTCATAGCCCTCCGTCTCAAACATCTGGCGGAACGCAAGGCGTCCGATACGTCCAAATCCGTTAATCGCAACTTTAACCATGGCTTTTATCCTCCTGTATCTGCTGCGGAACCAAACTGATATTTTCTATTTCATTCTACCTTTGTGCCCGTAAAAATGCAAGGAAGGAAATGGGCACTCAATCGTGCATCCACCAATCCTGCGTGCTCGCATAATTGTAGTAGCGCTGAATCGGCGTAATTCTGCCGTTGCGGATTTCAAAGATCTCCCAGACCACACCCGGGCGGTTGGTCGGCACGTGGTAGGTCGCAGCGAGTCCCTGATCCGTGTAGACCTGAACGGTTGCCCCCGAGTTCGAGAGCTCGTAGCTCTGGAAGTTGTTGTACACACTGTTCGTAAAGTCCACGACGCAGTACTTGTAGTAATCCTGCGCGGAGAACTGCTTGATGGTCACGGTCTCCGGGCCGTAGGAGCTCACATCGTCCACGTCAAGATCGTTCCCGAAGCTGTCCACCTTGCCGCCGAACCAGACGTGTGAACTTTCCGCGCCGCGCTGCGTGAAGAGGTGAGAGTCGAGGTCCGCGGGAACCGCGCCCCAGGTCAGAACAATCGAGACCTGCCCCGAGCCCACGGTCGGCGCCGCAAAGAACTCTCTCTCGGTCTCACCGTCGCTTCGCGCAACCAGGGTGTCATAAACCGTCTCATAGCCGTCCGCAACCAGTTCTACCGTGTATACACCGGGACGCAGCTTCACATTCGCAACACCGGAGCCGTCCGTCTGCGCCGTACTCACAATGCGGCCCGTGCGGTTGTTGATGCCCGCGCGCACATTGATGACCGAGGCAAACACGGTGCGCATGCCGCTGCCGCTCTCGTTGTAGTGGAGCGCATCGCCGAGACGCAGGCGGTAGTCGGTCGCAGCGCCGCCGCGCGGCAAAAAGTAAACCGGTGTCTGATAAGCCGCGAGCTGCTCGCTGTCCACGTTGATGCCGTAGATCTCGCAGGACCGGTAGGGTGCCTTCACAAGGCGAAGTTCGTACTGTCTGCTTTCGCCCGGAACCACAATACGGTAGCGACCGTCCGCATCGGTCTTGCCCTCATAGAGCAGCTTTCTGTCCTCGCTGCGATACAGCAGGACTCTCGCATTCTCAACGCCCTGCCCTTGCTCGTCATAGGCATAGCCGCTGATGCCCGTCAGGTTCTGCGCATTCATGACGGTCTCATAGGTATTGTACGCGGCATTCAGCATGATGGATTCCCGCTCGTCGAAGGCGCGCCGCATATCCGCATTTTCGTTCTGATAGAGGAATATCGTATTGGCGGGCCAGGACTTTCGGAGACGCTCTGCCTCGCTTGCGTTTGCCGCGCAGTTCCACTTAAAGCCGCCGTCCCGGACCGCGCGCCAGGTGAGCAGGGTATCGCTGCCGAAAAGGAAGCGTTCACCGGCCTTGTCCGGCACCGCGTAGCCCGCGACATAGTTGTCGATGAGATACTGGTAGACAAAGCGCGGCATGCGGTTCGCGTCATAGTAATACTCCGTGACCTGTAACCCTCCGCTGACCAGATATTCGATTGCGACAATCTTATTCGCAACGCCGTCGTTCGGGTTGATGTATACCGTGTAATCGATGAGATTTCCCGTGTCCGCATTGATGAGCTGCTTTTGCTCGAGGCGGCAGAGGTTCTTATTCACATAACCGGGCCGGTTCTCATAGCCCTCGAGGGTGTAGAAGACATCCGAGTTCCAGCTTTCTCCCGGATTCCGCACGCCCACACTGTGCTTGA
Organism: Stomatobaculum sp. F0698; assembly: GCF_030644385.1. GTDB lineage: Bacteria > Bacillota > Clostridia > Lachnospirales > Lachnospiraceae > Moryella. The sequence continues at coordinate 1,808,264 of NZ_CP130060.1, forward strand.
TCTCATTGATTGCAATGCGCTGTCCCGCAGCCGCTTCGCTGTTTAAAGTCGCAATGCTGCGCTGCAGGGCGCCGAGCTCGGTGTTTTCATCCGCGAGAACCAATTTTTCCGTCTTCTCCGTCGCCTCGCCGTCCTCGTCTGCGCCGCTCTCGGAGGCAGCTTCCGCCGCAGTGCTCTCACCGCTTCCTTCCGCGCTCGTCTCGCTGCTCTCCCGGGTCTCGCGCTTCGCGAAGGGGTCGCTCTCTTTGCCGCCGCCCTGCCGGGAACCGATGAAAATGCCGACACCCACGCCGAGTCCCGCGAGCAGTAAGAAGAGCGGAATGAGAAGCAAGCCCTTTTTCGACTTTCCGCCCTCCGGCTTTTTCTCTTCCGGCGGCGTCTTCGCAGCGGGCAGCGGCTGTTCCGCCTTGGGTGCCGCCGCTTCCGTTGTCTCCGCATTTACGGCCGCCGCTCCAGCCGCGACGCCTGTCTGCTCTGTCTTCGGCTGTTCCGCTTTTGCCTCTTCCGCTTTACCGATAGGCTGTATCTTCATGCCGCAACTCGTACAAAACTTTGCCTCGGGCTTTAACTCGGCCCCGCAATACCTGCAATACATCTCTTTTCCCCCGTTTTTCTCAGAGCTCACTGATAAAATCCGAAATTCGCTGCTGCGGCACATTGCCGTCCAGCAGTTCGTCGTCGATATTCACTTCCTCCCCCTCCGGAAGGGTTGCGCTTCCGGACTTCGATGCTTTCAGGGTGAAGCTGCCGTAATCGTTCTTCAGCTCATAGTAAGAGAAACCGCCTTCATCTCTCACCTCGAACTTAAGCTCTGCCGCCGAACCGCCGTCGTTTACATTCAGACGGTACTTTCCGCAGGGCAGGCCGAGCACACTCCCTTTCTTAAAGTCCAGGTTGTTGTACTTCAGCGCAAACTCCTTCGTTTCGTAATCCCAATAAACACGCCCTGCCACGGTGCCGTAGTAGCCGCTCTTCTCGCGGTCACGCTTCTCGGTCAGCATAAATCCCGGCAGAGCGAGTCCGCGGTACAGCTTGTCTTTATCCGTATCGCGCTCATAGCAAAGGAGCGTGGTATCTCCCCCGTCGAGCTGCAGCAGAATCGCGCGGACTTCCTTCCCCTCCGTCACAAGCTTCCAGGCGAACTTGCGCTCCTCCAGATTCTCGGCGTACGTTTCCGCATTGTCTCGAAGCGTATCCGCGAGGTCTCGGAACTTGGCGCCTTGTCCCTGTGACACTCCCATGGCCTGTGCAAACTGCTCGCCAATTTCCTGCCGCCGGTCAAACCAGGCCGCAAGTTCGCTGTCCTTCTCCATGGCATCCGCAATGTTCCGGAAGAGGCGCTCCAGTTCCGCCGCTTGCGGCTCCCAGCTGTACACGGTATAGTCCTTGTCGAGCGAGTGTTTTAACTCGGGCTTTAGGACCCGCGAGCGATAGCTCCGCTTTTCAACCTCCAAATTGTTGCGGTTGATTGCATCCGCCACGAGTTTTCCGTAGCGCTTCGCCGAAGCTCTGCCGAGCTCCTTCGGGAAGCGCAACTCTGCAAAGAGAGAAGTGCTGATACGCGACTCGCTTCCCATCTCCTTAAGGACCTCCGGATAGCGCGTCACATAGACCTTCTTGCTCTGCTGCGGAATGTGAAAGCCGAGGCGATCCGGATCGATAAAGCAGTCCACATTCAGCACCGGGTTTTCCCCGCTTGCAAATTCCAGGTTGAGCACGGCCTTCTCGAACTTTTTCCCGAGATAGAAGCGCGCGCGTATGCCGTCTCGCAAAATACGCATGCCGTTCTCCGAGAGTATGCCGCTCCGAGAGAGTGCAATCATGCGGCTCTCGCTGAGCTTCGCGGTGAGCAGAAAGTCACTCGAAAAGCCGTTCTCAAAGACCTTATCCATGCCGTCAAACGCCTTGCCCTCACGCTCCAGTGTTGCGAGTTGCATCCTAAGAAAACGCTGCCCGACCGGCTCCGTCGTTTTCAGTGCCGTTCTAAGGCCGAAGCCGATCAATAAAAGTGCGAGCGCTGCCGCGCCGATGATTGCAAAGATCCCGCCCTTTTTCTTCTTTCCGGCTCTTTCCTGCGGAGGTGCTGCCTGCACCTCGCGCTCGGCCGCTGCCGTCTGCGTCGTCTCTTCCGCCACTCCGCGCGGCGCTTCGTTTCCGTCCGCTGCCGTCTGCGCTGCATTTCCGACCGGTTCCGTCTGCGCCGTCGTTTCCGGCTCAGGGGACTCCGCCTGACTTTCCTCCGGCTCTGTATCCGCAGTTTGTTCCGCCGCATCTACGGCAGCGCCCGCCGCCTCCTTTGTTGTCTCCTCCGAAAGCCGGGTACCGCAGTTTCCGCAAAAGAGCTCACCTTCGCCCACTTCACTGCCGCAATGCTTGCATCTACCCATGTTCACATCCCCCTTTACTCAGTCTGCAGGCATTTGACTCTGTTCCCCGTCCCACACCGGAATACAAAAAGACGTCTGTGCCCAAAAGACACAGACGCCTCTCACAAAATCCGGCAACTTTGCTAGGACTCTTGTTTTCATCCTAACATTTGTTGTGCAAAATCTCAAGAATATTTTAAGATTTATATCTCATTCATGATATATTCCGCCACATTTTGCGCGTGGTCGGAAATACGCTCCAGGTTATCGATGATCTCAATGAAAACATGACCCGCCTCGGGCTTGCACTCGCCCTTCGAGAGCCGTTCCATGTGACGCTCCTTCTGCTCATCGCGCAGGGAGTCCACGAGATCCTCACAGGCGCTCACCTTGCGCGCACTCGCGACACTGTGCTCCTCTCTCGCCTTGACCGCATTGCGGTAGGCCTCGAGCACCGCATCCGAGAGTTCGCGAAGGTCTTTCTTTCCGGTCTCCGAGAGCACCAGATCGCGGGACTTTAGAATCCGCACGCCCTTTGCGATATTCTCGGCATGATCACCGGAACGCTCAAAGTCGGTCAGCGTGTTAAAGAGATCCGTGATGACCAGTCTCTGGTGTTCGTTGACCGGCAAGGTATTTGCCTTAATCAAATACTCGGAGAGTTCCCGGTTCATCGCGTTGATCTTCCGCTCTGTCTCTTTGATCTCCGCCATGACCGTCTCATCCTGCGTAAAGCAAACTTCGCAGGCACGCTCCACATTTCGGAGCGTGAGCTTGCCCATTGCCGCAACCTCGTTCGAGAGCGCAGCGACCGCAATGGCCGGCTGCTCAAAGATACGCGGATCCAAACGCGTCACAAGTTCCTCTTCCTTCTTCACATCCGCAAGCGCTTCGCCCTTCTTTTCCGGAACCAGAACGCCGGAGAGCGAGACCAGCTGCTCGCCGAAGGGGAAGAGCAATACAGTCATGATGAGCTTAAAGCCCGTGTGGAACAGAGAAATCTGCACGGGGCTGATGTGGTAGTGCGCAAGTGCCGGCTTCATCGCAAAGAGCACAATGCTGAGCACCGTAAAGAGAATCGCACCGATCATGTTGAAGGAAAGGTGCATGACCGCCGCACGGCGCGCATCGCGCGAACCGCCGATTGAGGAGAGCATCGCAGTCACGCAGGAGCCGATGTTCTCACCGAGGGTGATGAAGATTGCCGCATTGGTCATGATGAGCCCGTTGCCGGCGAGCATCTGCAAAATACCGACCGAGACCGAGGAACTCTGTAAGATGGCCGTGACAACCGCACCGGCAAGCATGCCGAGGAACGGGTTCGAGCCGAGGGTTGTAAACACCGTCGCAAAGATAGGCGCATCCGTGTAGGGCGCAACCGCCTCCGACATGAACTTGAGACCCTGGAACAGGAGTCCGAAACCGATGATAATCTCCGCGCGGCTCTTTTTTGTCTCCGACTTGGAGAACATGATGATGCCCGCGCCGATGCCGATCAAGACCGGTGCATAGAACTCCGGATTCAGCATCTTCATGGAATCGCCGATCTGACTCAGCGAGACAATCCATGCGGTCACCGTGGTACCGATGTTCGCACCCATGATGACACCGACCGCCTGACTCAGGGTCATGAGACCCGCGCTGACAAAACCGACAACCATGACCGTGGTCGCACCCGAACTCTGGATGATGCCGGTGATCAGGGTTCCGACCAGCACAGCTTTCAGCCGGTTCGAAGTCAGCATCCCCAGGAAGTCCTTCATTTTGTTGCCGACCGACTTTTGTGTTCCTTCCGCCATGACATGCATGCCGTAGAGGAACATCCCCAGTCCTCCGATAAAGAGAAACAGATTTGTAATATTGTCGAGCATAGCCCCCCCGCGGGTCAAACAACCCGCCCAGTTTTGCCGGTTACGGGCTCAGTGTAGCATAGCTCTGTTTTGCTGTGCAAGTTCGCAAAAGAACGTTTTTTGTGCGCGTATGTTCCCCGCTTCTGTCTCTTTTTGCCGAGTTCAAAGGGGCAGCGGCGTTCCGTTTAACTTCGCGGACACCAAGGTATCGCCCTCATAGCAGAGTTTCAGCGAAAAGAACGGGATATTCTGCCGTAACAGCGGCAGAAAAATGCGGTCCCCCTCCCAGAGCGGCAGCTTTAAAACTTCTTCCTTCGGGACCCAGGAAGAAATGCCCTCTTCCGTGTCGTGATATTCCCCCGTGAAGCCGTCCGCCGAAAAGAGGTGCATGTGTTCCGCCTCGTAGCGATCGGACACAAAGGTCACGATACCCGCATAGCGGTAGCTCGTGAGGGTATAGCCCGTCTCCTCAAAAACCTCGCGCGCAGCGCACTCCTCCGGGCTCTCCCCTTCCAAAAACTTGCCGCCGATACCGACATACTTACCCTCGTTGATATCGTTCTGCTTGGTCACGCGGTGAAGCATGAGCCACTTCCCGTCGCGCTCCAGATAGCATAGACTTGTGCTGTACATGGATTCCTCCTCCGAGACTGTTTGCCTTTTATTATAGCGGCTCAGAGGACAAAGGGGATGACGGTACGGTAGTTTTTTAAACCAAAAAACCGGGCGGAACTTCTATCGTTCCGCCCGGACATTTTCTTTTTCTTTCTCGCGTCACTGTACCCTGTCGCGGAATTCCCGCACCGCTGCTTCGCGGTAAATCTTCCGTCCGCGCTCCGAGAGGCGCACAAAGGTAATATTGTCGCGGAGTTCCAGGACAATTGCATCAAAGGCGTCCAGGTACTTATAGACCGCCTCATTGTCGATGCGCACTTTGCCGTCCACAAAGGCACGCTCCAGACTGCCGTTTTCCTGTGCCCGGATAAAACGCCGCGAAACGCGGTTTCTGAGTTCGTCAAAGAGCCAGTCCAGGGTCTTAACCGAGGGGGCAATGTAGCCGAGCAGATTCACCGCCTCTATCATACGGAGCGGCGCTTCTTCCTCATGCTCCCGCTTGTCCTCATCCATCCAAAAGAGCTTAATCGGCATCTCCCGCTCAAACATCTCGACAATCTCTGCGATATCTCCCATGTTCTTTCCTCCGCGCTCTGCGCTCTTGTCTGAAACGCTCTGTTGTCCGTTTCATTCTAGCACGCTGCGGCGCAGTTTCCAAGACGGCAGACAAGCCGCAACGAGGAAGCATACGCCTCTCTCCGCGACGAAGCGGAACAAGACCGGGATACGCTTTTCGGCAAGCGAATCTGTATGAACCTCCCCCAAGCTGCGACATGTCCTGCTCTGATTTGCCGATACGACGCATGATACAAATAGAGCTGTAGAGAAGGCTTCTCTACAGCTCTTTTTCTTCGCGGAGAGCATGGGATTCGAACCCACGCACCGGTCACCCGGCCTAACGCATTTCGAGTGCGCCCCCTTGAACCGCTTGGGTAACTCTCCAAACACCAGAAAATTATAGCAAAGCTTGCGCGCTTTGTCACGCAAAACTTTACAATTCTCAGTTCGGTGCCACACCGACCTCCGCGCTCTCTCGATTCCAGTCTATGCTCTCGCTCGTCTCTCCCGCATTCGCCGGGGCAAACTCTTCCGCCGCGCCGTAGACGGTCTTATCCTTCCACGAAAAGCGAAGCCAGCGCACATTGACCGCCGTACAGCGGAGCGCATCTCCCTTCTTCACCTTGCCGACCGGATTGCCGTCCGTACCCGGTCTGTCGCGAAGTACCGCCTCCTCTGCCGTGCAGTAGAGTATTTGCTTGTTCCCGCTGAAGCGGTAGCCGTTCACGATATCCTCCGGCCGCGCCTCCACGGTCCCGCCGCTCGCCGTTGTCTCCGTCTGATGCAGGTCAATGACACTGCTCTCCTCGAGTGTCATTTCCATGGGTTTCTTATTTCCGCAAGCGCTGAGTCCCGCGATTGCGAGTGTAATTCCGATTACAAGCGCTGTTTTATTCCGCTTCAATGGTTCCTCCTCCGAGCACGGCTCCCGAATCCGTGTAGAGCACAACCGCCTGTCCCGGAGTCACCGCGCGCTGCGGCGTGGGAAAGGCAACCCGAATCTTTCCGTCCGGCAGCACGGTGACCCGACAGGCCGCGCCGCCGTGGTTATAGCGTATCTTGGCGCGGCAATGCAGAATTTCGCCTGCGGGCGGCGGCGCAACGGCCATCCAGTTCACATCTCCCGCAATCAGTTCTTCCGCGTACACTTCATCCCCCGTGCCGAGTACCACTTCGTTCCGCTCCGGGCGAAGCTCAATCACATACATGGGTTCGCCGAAAGCGATTCCGAGCCCCTTCCGCTGGCCTACAGTGTAGTGCGTGAGCCCCTTGTGCTCACCGAGCACCGTTCCGTCCGCGCGCACAAACTTGCCCGGCAGCGCCGTTTCCCCCGTGCTCTCATCGATAAAACGCGCATAGTCGCCGTCCGGCACAAAGCAGATTTCCTGGCTGTCCGGCTTCGATGCGACCGGAAGCCCGGCCGCCGCCGCGATGGCGCGCACTTCCGGCTTCTCATATTCGCCGATCGGCATCAGGGTATGGGCAAGCTGGCGCTGCGTGAGGTTATAGAGCGCATAGCTCTGATCCTTCGCGGCGGTCTTGGAGCTTGCGAGTGCATAGCGCCCGTTTTCAAGCGTCAGCACCCGCGCGTAGTGTCCGGTCGCAATGTAATCCGCCCCGAGCATGAGGCTGCGCGTAAGCAGCGCCTCCCACTTCACATAGCGATTGCAGGCAATGCAAGGATTCGGCGTGCGCCCCAGGCGGTACTCTCGCACAAAATAATCAATGACATCGCGCTTGAATTCCGCGCGAAAGTTCATCACATAGTAGGGGATGTCCAGCACCTCTGCCACACGGCGCGCATCTTCCACGGCGGAAATGCCGCAGCAACCGCCCTTTTTCTCCACCTCGCACTGTGTCTCGCTCTGCCAGATCTGCATGGTCACGCCGATCACTTCGTATCCCTGCTCCTTCAGGAGGTAGGCAGCGACCGAGCTGTCCACACCGCCGGACATGCCGACTACCACCTTCTTGCCCATTCGTTCTTCCTCTCCGTATCCTAAAACTCAAAAACTCCAGCCGTCGCTCGGCGTGATGTCCTCGCGGGTCGTTTTGTCTTCTTCCTCTGTCCCGCCGCCCGGCAAAGCCGCATCCTGCGGCTCAGGCTCTCCGGATTCCGCTGTGTGCGACTCGCTGTTCCCTTCCGCTTCCGGCGTGTGCGCTGCGCCGCTCTCCGGCTTCTCCGCTTCCGCAGTCGGCTCCGTACCTGTCGCTGCCTCGTTATATTCCGTATCTCTTACATCGACCGCAGTTTCCGCCGCATCGCGGGGCGCGGTGCGTATGCTGAGCTCCCGCGCAGACTGCGCGCTCTCCGCCTCCTCGTCGCGCACAAGTCCCGCCTGCAGCGCGCGGTAAAAGATGAAGAGATCCAGCACCAGTGCCGGGTAGAGCAAGAGCTCCGTATCGAAGCCCGCAAGATTAATCAATCCTACCAAAATGGTGGAAGTTGCCCTCGCATACGCCGCAAGCCGGTAGCTCTCCCCGTAGCGAAGCGGTACCCGCATCACTCGTGCGATGATAAGCCCGAGTAACGCCTCAACCATGTTGAAGAAAAAGAAGCCGATCAGCGTCACAACGAAGAGAAAAATGCCTACCAGCACCATAGGCACATAGAGATAGCGCGTGAGCGAGAGCAGAACGTCCTTGTTCAAATAGCCCGAGATTTCGTTAAAGCGAATCTGCTGATACCGACTCCCGATTCCAGTTCCCTCGCTCTGCATGATGAGCTGATCGGCGTCGCCGAGCAACACAACCGACTTAAGCGCCATCAGCGTGCGGGTCTCCTGCGCCTCGAGATTAATCTTATTCTCCGGGCTCGTGTTGATGTCAATGTAATAGTCCGCGCCCTCGAGGTGTAAGCCCTTCGGCATCGAGAGCTTTCCGTTCTCCAGCGTGAAGTCCGGAATGTGCTCATCCAAGAAGTGACGCACGCCGCCCACGCGAATCCAGGCCGAGCCGACCGGAATCACATAGATCGCGAGCCAAGTAAACATGCTGAGCATCAGGCAAAAAGCGATAAAGCGCCCGAGGCTCCGCCGCAGCAGTTTTCCGTAATCCCGAAGTCGAAACAGTGCAATTTGAAAATCTCTGATCATGGTGCCGCATCCTCCTTCAGTTTATTTGCGCGGTCGATGACGATGGCCGCCGCTTCTCTCACTTCTTCCTCCGTATTCTCCCAGCCGAAGCTGAAGCGGAGCGAAGACCTTGCCTCCCGCTCGCTGCAGCCCATCGCAAGGAGCACATGGGAGGGCTCCAGCGCCCCGGAGGCGCAGGCAGCTCCCGCGCTCGCCGCAATGCCCGCCTGATCGAGCAGGATGAGCAAGAGCTCCGCCGAGATACCCGGAAAGCAGAGATTCAAGTGCCCGGGGAGGCGCTTCACCGCGCTCCCGTTTTGCCGAAGACCGGGAATTCCTTCCCGAAGCAGCGCGAAAAAGAGTTCCGAAAGTCGGCGCTTTTTTTCGCCGCGCTTTGTAAGCGCCGCATGGGCCGCCTGCGCGGCCGCCGCCATGCCGACGATGCCGGCGACATTCTCGGTTCCGGCGCGTCGCCCTCTCTCCTGCGCGCCGCCGTGCAGCAGGGCGCCGACCTTGAGCCCGCGGCGGATGTAGAGAAAGCCTACGCCCTTCGGCCCGCCGAACTTATGCGCGCTCACCGAAAAGAGATCCGGGAGTTCCTCCCCGAGAAGTTCTCCGAGCGGCAGCTGGCCGTAGACCTGCACGAGATCGCTGTGCAACGGAATATTCCGCTCGCGACATGTTGCCAGCAGTTCCCGGAGCGGCTGCAGGGTCCCGGTCTCATTGTTGGCTCCCATGCAGGAGACGAGCGCCGGTCTTTTTTCGAGCAGCGCCTCCGCCGCCGTGAGATCCGTTCGCCCCTCCCGCGAAACCGGAAGCAGCGCATAATCAAGGAGCCCCGCCTGCTTTCCGTAGCGCAGGGTCTCCAGTACCGCGTGGTGCTCAATCTCCGTGGCAATGAGGAAAGGCTTGTCCCCGCGCTCCCGCGCCGCTTCCGCCATGGCGAGCAGCGCCCAGTTATTCGCCTCGGTTCCCCCGGAAGTGAAATAGAGTTCCTCGGGCAGGCAACCAAGGGTTTCCGCGAGACTATTCCGCGCTCCGGCGAGCGCCTGCCGCGCTCTTCTGCCGCTCTCGTAGAGTGCCGAAGGGTTTCCGTACTGCTCCGTCAAAAAGGGGAGCATGGCCTCAAGCGCCTCGGGGCAGAGCGACACAGTCGCCGCGTGGTCCAGATAAATCACGACTTCTCTCCCTCTTCGAGCAGATAGGGTGTCACCTGGTAGACATAATAGTTCAACCAGTTCGTGTACAGTGTGTTCGCCATATTTCGCCAGGAGAGCGTCGGGCGCCCGCTCGGATCATCGTTCTCGTAATAATGCAGCGGAAGCTTCGGGTTCTTGCCCCGCCCCATGTCGCGCCGATATTCGCTGTCCAAGGTCATGCGGTCGTACTCCGGGTGACCCTGCACGAAAATCTGCCGCCCCTCCTTGTCCGTGATGAGCAGGACGCCCGCCTCCTCGGACTCCGCGAGGATGCAGAGTTCCGGGTGCTTTAAAATATCCTCGCGCCGCACCTCGGTCCAGCGGGAGTGCGGGCAGTTCATATAGTCGTCCATGCTCCGAACAAGCGGCACCGAGTGATGCAGCACCCGGTGCTCGTAGACACCCGAGAGTTTCTCCTTCCGCGGGTACTTCTGAATGCCGTAGTGGTAGTAGAGACCCGCCTGCGCGCCCCAGCAGATGTGGAAGGTCGAGGTGACATGGGTCTTCGACCATTCCATGATACCGCAGAGTTCCTCCCAATAACTCACTTCCTCATAGGGCAGGTTTTCGACCGGTGCCCCCGTGATGATGAGGCCGTCAAAGTGGCGATGTTTCACCTCATCAAAGAAAACATAGAAATTCGAGATATGACTCTTACTTGTGTGCGTCGCCTCGTGGGAACTGGTCATCAAAAAGGTGCAGTCCACCTGGAGCGGCGTGTTGGAGAGCGCGCGGAGCAGCTGGAGCTCCGTGTCTTCTTTCAGCGGCATCAGATTTAAAATCAGAATCTGCAGCGGTCGTATGTCCTGCGCCATTGCGCGTTTCTCATCCATCACAAAGATGTTTTCCTGTTCCAAAATGGCTTTCGCCGGCAAATCGTTTTGAATGCGTATGGGCATCGCTGCACCTCCTGTTCGCTGCTCTATCTGTTACTCCGGCTTGCGCTTTACCCCAATCCTGCGAGGAAATCGGCCTCACTGATGATCGGAATGCCGAGTTCCCGCGCCTTTTTGTTTTTGCTTGAGCCGGAAGTAATGTCGTTATTGATGAGCGCCGTGGTCTTTGCGGAGACCTCCCCCGCGACCTTGCCGCCCCGCGCCGTGATATAGTCCTTTAACGCCGTGCGATTCGGGAACTGTGTGAGGCTTCCCGTAATCACAAAGACCTTTCCGGCGTAGAGCTCGGACGCTGCTCCGGCGCTCGCCTCGGGTTCCAGCGTCACTTCCTTTAGGAGCTCGTCGATAATCTCTTGCTCCCGCGGATCCGCAAAGAAATTCACGATATCCGCCGCCATGACTTCGCCGATGCCGTCCACCTCGGTGAGCGCTTCCGCGCTCGCCGCGCGAAGCGCCGCAAAATCGCCGTGAAAGGCTTTTGCGAGCACCTTCGCATTCTGTACACCGACACCCGGAATGCCGAGGCCGTAGACAAAGCGGGACAAGGGCATGCTTCTCGCCTTCTCGGCCGCCTCGATGAGCTTTGCCGCGGAGGCCTCGCCGAACCCCTTCATCGCAGCGATATCCGCCTCCGCACGCTTTAAGTGAAAGAGATCCGCATAGCGGTGGATGAAACCCTCCTGAATCAGCTTTTCGAGCGTGGTCTCCGAGAGTCCCTCGATGTGAAAGGCGTCGCGGCTCGTCATCAGCGCAAAGCGCTTCACGCGCTTAATCGCGCAGTCCGGGTTCACACAGTAGAGGGTTTCCGCATCGTTCTCTTTGCGTATCTCCGTCTCCGTGCCGCAGACCGGACAGTGTGCGGGCGGCTCGGCCGTTCCGCTCTTGGTGAGGTTCTCCGCAATCTGCGGAATGATCATATTTGCCTTGTAGACCCGAATGCGGTCGCCTATGCCGAGTTTTAAGCCGCGGAGCACACTCACATTGTGGACGCTTGCGCGCCGCACTTCGGTGCCCTCAAGATCCACCGGGTCAAAAATCGCAACCGGGTTAATGAGCCCCGTCCGCGAGGGACTCCACTCGATTTCGCGGAGCACTGTCTCCGCCTGCTCATCCTGCCACTTGAAGGCAATCGCGTTTCGCGGAAACTTTGCCGTGCGCCCCAGCGACTCGCCGTACGCAATGTCATCAAGCAAGAGCACGAGGCCGTCCGAGGGGAAGTCGTTCTCCGGAATCTTCGCTTCAAAACGGAGCACGCTGTCCCGCAGGGTATCCGCGGTCACGGTCTCGTATTCGACCACCTCAAAGCCCTGGTCGCTAAGCCACGCAAACTGCGCCGCGCGGGAGTTGTTGAACTCGACACCCTCCGCCTCCACCAAGGAGAAGGCGTGGAAGTAAACGCCGCGCGCCGCCGTCACCGCGGGGTCCAGCTGGCGCACCGTGCCCGTGCAGAGGTTCCGCGGGTTCTTATACTTTGCCTCTGTCTCCGGCAGTTCCGCATTGATGCGCGCAAAATCCGAGTAGCGCATCAGGGCTTCGCCGCGGAGCAGAAGTTCCCCCTTGAACGGGATGCGGAGCGGCACATTGCGAAACGCCCGCACGGTTCCTGTCACAAGCTCGCCGATATAGCCGTTGCCGCGCGTCACCGCCTGATAGAGCTCGCCGTCCCGGTAGCGCAGTACTATCGTGAGGCCGTCCATCTTCCAAGAGAGCAGTGCCTTCTGCGTTCCGAGCCAGGAAATCAACTCGTCCACGCTCTTGGTCTTGTCGAGCGAGAGCATGGGCTGCTCATGGGTTACCTTGGGGAGCGAGGACAGCACTTCATAGCCGACGCTCTGCGTCGGGGAACCCGAGAGCACAATGCCGCTCTCCTCTTCGAGGCGCTTCAATTCGTCATAGGCGCGGTCGTAGTCGAAGTTACTCATAATCTCGCGGCTCTCCTGATAGTAGGCGCGCGCCGCCGGAAGCAGGGTATCAATCAGGGCCTGCATCTTTTCTCTCAGTTTTTTTTCTTCCACGATCCCGCCTCCTTTCCGCGGCTCTTAAAATATGCCTTTTGCCGCGCTTCATAGTTTTTCTTGCGCCGCTGCTCCGTGCGCACCGTCTTCGCCGTCTTGCTCTGCTGATTCCGCGGCTTCTCCTGAAGCAGCGCGAGCAGGGTCTTAAGCTCCGATGCCGTCACATTGCGGTACGCACCGCTGTGAAGATTATTGAGACGTATGTTCATGATGCGGATGCGCTTTAGGCTGATCACGTGAAAACCGCAGGCCTCGCACATGCGGCGAATCTGCCGGTTTAAGCCCTGGGTCAGGGTAATCGCAAAGCTTGTCTTATCCCGCGGTTCTACCTTGCAGGGCAGGGTCGTGACCTGCAGTTCCTCAAGGTGCACGCCGCGGCGCAGCTTGTCCAGAAAATTCTCGGTCAACGCCTTGTCCACGCGGACAAGGTACTCCTTTTCATGCCCGTTCTCACAGCGCAAAATTTGGTTCACGAGTTCGCCCTGATTCGTGAGAAGCAGGAGTCCCTCCGAGTCCTTATCAAGCCGCCCGATCGGGTAAATGCGCTCCGGGTACTCGAGCATGTCCACGATATTCGGCGCGCGGTCATTGTCCGTCGTCGTGCAGACCACACCGACCGGCTTATTGACCGCGATCAAAATCTTCTTTTTGGAGGCCAGCTCCTCGACCGCGCCGACCCGCTTGCCGTTTACCTTGACTTCCATGCCGGCAGAGACCAGCGTCCCGAGTTCCGCCGCCTCTCCCGCGACCGTCACCTTGCCGGCCGCAATGAGCCGGTCCGCCTCACGGCGCGAGCAAACGCCCGCCGCACTCAAGAACTTGTTGATGCGCATTTCCTCGCTCTGATTCACTGTTCTCCCCCTCCGGCGCCGATTCACGCCTCTGTTATACCGCTGTAACTTACAATTATAGGCAAAGCGAGCCTATTCAGTCAAGTTTAGCGCTCTCCCCCGCGCATAAGCAAAGGACCGGAGCTAACGCCCAGGTCCTTTGACAATATCGAAACTCCGATTTACTCGATGAACATCGCATCCCCGAAGCTGAAGAAGCGGTAGCGCTCCCTCACCGCCTCGCGATAGGCATGCAGAATTTTCTCTCGCCCGGCGAGCGCACTGACCAGCATGACCAGTGTGGACTCGGGGAGATGGAAGTTGGTAATCAGGCAGTCCAGAATGCGGAAGCGATAACCGGGGTAGATGAAGATTTTGGTGTAGCCGCTCTCCGCGCGCAGTGTTCCGTCCTCATTCGCCGCGGATTCGAGGGTGCGGCAGCTCGTCGTGCCGACACATACAATGCGACCGCCCGCCGCCTTTGCGCGGTTCACGGCCTCTGCGGCTTCCTCGCTCACCACATAGAACTCCTCGTGCATATGGTGCTTCAGAATGTCCTGCTCCTTCACCGGGCGGAAGGTGCCGAGTCCCACATGGAGGGTCACACGCACAATGATAATGCCCTTCTCCGCAAGACGCTTTAAAAGCTCCTCGGTAAAATGAAGTCCCGCCGTCGGCGCCGCCGCACTGCCCTCGTGCGCCGCATAGACCGTCTGGTAGCGGTTCTTGTCTTTTAACTGATGGTGGATGTAGGGCGGCAGAGGCATCTGTCCGAGTTCATCCAAGATTTCCTCAAAGACGCCCTCGTAGGAGAAGCGCACAAAGCGATTGCCGTCCTCGGTCTGTCCCACAATCTCGCCGATGAGTTTCCCTGCGCCGAAGCTGATCTTCGTTCCGATGGGGCACTTTCTGCCGGGCTTCACCAGAGTCTCCCAGGTTCTGTCCTCTTTCCGCGTGAGGAGCAGAACCTCCACCTTGGCTCCCGTGCCCACCTTTTCGCCGATGAGGCGCGCCGGGATTACCTTCGTGTCGTTTAAGACCAGACAGTCGCCGGGTTTTAAGTACTCTGTGATATCCCGGAAGTGTCTGTGCTCAATTTCACCGCTCTCCTTGTGCAACACCATGAGGCGCGAGGAAGCTCTGTCCTCGAGCGGATCCTGTGCAATCAGTTCCTCCGGCAACTCGTAGTAAAAATCTTTTAACTCCATCAGCCTTCCGTCCCTTCCGAAGCCGCGGCGCCGGTCTCCGCCGCCGTTTCCGCCGGAGCGGCGCTCTCCGCGCTCGTCTCTGCTGACTCCGTGCCTGCTCGGCCGGGAATTTCAATGACCGCATCGGTCACCGCCTCGGTGCTCTCCTCTTCTTCCGCATCTGCGGCCGCGGCTGCGCCGCCGCCCGCACGGAGTTTCTGGTAGAGCGAACCGAGCTTTGCATCGCTCACAATTGCCTTCGCGAGCGCCGTGCGGTAGTCGTTGTTCATCTTCTTGACCGCCTCACTGCCCTCGGCCGCCTTGACCGCAGCCGTCTCTGCCTCGTTCAGCATCTCATCCGTCTTCATCCGAAGACCCTCATCGGTCTTTACGATGTAGGCGCGGAGCAGGACCGGCGCCGGGGTCTGAATCTTGCGGAACCAAGCCTGGGTCTCGATGTAGGCGATATAGCTTCCGCTCTCCACCCCCGGAATCACATAGATTGAGGTGTTCTCAAAGGACTCATAGAGCTTCTTTTCCGCCGCCATCTGCTCCTTTAATTTTGCGAGCCCCTCTTCGTCGGAGAGTCCGAAAATCTGATAGAGCTCCTCTGCATCGCCCTGGGCCCGCGCCGTCAGATAGTCCTGCACCAGAGTATGAATTTCCGTGTCCGAAGTCTTTTCGGGCGCAGCCGACGCATAATCGTAGCCTGCCGTCTCCGCCTTGCTTTCTTTCGGCTTTGCCGTCTTTTTGTGATCCAGCGCGAGAATCACAAGAATCAGAATGAGCGCCGCCAGCGGCAACAGGAGAAATCGCCCGAAACGCTGCAGCGTGAGCTCATCGATTCCAAAGATCTTTCTGTTCTTTTCGTAACGCACTCGTTTATCCTCCCTTGTAATCCTACCATTTTAGCATGATTTTAAGGGAGACTCCAGTCCACAATTTTATCCCGCAGCGCTCTGTATATCTGAATGCAATCCTCGCTTCACGGAAGCAGATTGTCACACAGCGGCGCAGCAGCTACGCCAAACGCAAAGGCACAAGCCGCCGTCAGGGTAAGCGCAGGGGCAAATACTCGGATTTTCCTCTTTTGCACAGACATAGCTTGCGCATCGGTTGCACTTGCGGCGCAAAAAAAGAGAAGCCCGTTTCCGGGCTTCTCTCGGTCTGTGTCTGGCGGGATTCGAACCCGCGACCTTCAGAGTCGGAGTCTGACGCGCTATCCAGCTGCGCTACAAACACAAAGTACTCTACTACTATACTCTGTTTTGTGTCGCAGGGCAAGGTTATCTTTTAGCCCCGCCGATTGCGCTTATGCTCCGCAGGTTTCTCGAATTTACCCGCGACGGCGCGCTGTACCTCGGCCGCTTTCTCCCGGCTCTCGGGGTCGCTGCGAAGGCGCAGTACCTCTCCCATGCGGTCTCTGAGTCGCGCTGCCTCCTCGAAGTTGAGTTCGGCCGCCGCCTGGCGCATCTTCTTCTCGAGCTCCTTCGAGAGACGACGCAGTTCCTCGTCGCTCATGGACTCCGGATCCTTGTCCCAGTGCTTTTGGTCCGCAATGACGGCTTTGGTCATCATAATCACATCTCGAACCGCCTTTTTGATGGTGGTCGGTGTGATGCCGTGTGCCTTGTTGTAAGCCTCCTGAATCGTGCGGCGGCGCTCTGTCTCCGAAATGGCGCGGCGCATGGAGTCCGTCATGTTATCGGCATACATAATCACGTGCCCCTCGGCATTTCTCGCCGCACGGCCTATGGTCTGCACGAGCGAGGTCTCCGAGCGCAGGAAGCCCTCCTTGTCGGCATCCAGAATCGCGACCAAAGAAATCTCCGGGATATCAAGACCCTCGCGGAGCAGATTGATGCCGACAAGCACATCGAACTCATCGAGGCGCATGGCGCGGATGATCTGCGCGCGCTCCAAAGTGTCAATGTCCGAGTGCAGATAGCGCACCCGCACACCGACCTCCCGGAGGTAGCTTGTTAAGTCCTCCGCCATGCGCTTGGTGAGTGTTGTGACCAGGACCTTATTCTTCTTCTCAATCTCTTTGTTGATTTCGCAGAGCAAATCGTCAATCTGGCCCTCGACCGGGCGCACCGAAATTTCGGGGTCCAGAAGACCGGTCGGACGTATCAGCTGTTCCGCGCGAAGCAGCTCGTGCTCCGCCTCGTAGCGACTCGGTGTCGCCGAGACAAAGAGCATCTGGTTCATGCGCTCCTCGAACTCCGTAAAGTTCAGGGGACGGTTGTCCATGGAACTCGGCAGGCGGAAGCCGTACTTTACTAACGTTGACTTTCGCGCAAAGTTGCCGTTAAACATGCCGCCGATTTGCGATATCGTGATGTGGCTCTCGTCGACAATCGTGAGAAAGTCCTTCGGAAAATAGTCAATCAAGGTAAACGGCGGTTCGCCCGGCTTCTGCTCCGTCAAAAAGCGGGTGTAGTTCTCAATGCCGGAGCAAAAACCCGTTTCCCTTAACATCTCGACATCGTAGTGCGTCCGCTCTTCAATGCGCTGCGCCTCAAGGAGCTTATCCTCGCTCTTTAAGAGCTTCACATAGTCCTCGCATTCGGCGAGTATCTCCCGGGCCGCACGCTCGATCTTTTCGCGCGGCACCACGTAGTGGTTCGCCGGGTAAATCGAAATGTGAAGCACCTCCGCAAGCGGGTTTCCGGTCAGCACATCTGTCTCCGTGATTTTATCGATCTCGTCGCCGAAGAACTCCACGCGGTAGGCAAGCTTATCCTGATCCGCCGGAAAAATCTCTATCACGTCGCCGCGCACACGGAAGGTGCCGCGGTGAAAGTCGAGGTCATTTCGGCTGTACTGGATATTGATGAGCTCGGCGATGACCTCATCCCTATCCTTCTCCTGTCCCGGGCGCAGACTGACCATCATGTTTTTATAGTCCGTCGGGCTGCCGAGGCCGTAAATGCAGGAGACACTCGCGACAACAATCACATCCTCCCGCTCGAGAAGGGCGCTCGTCGCCGAATTTCGCAGCCGGTCTATCTCTTCGTTGGTCGCGGCATCCTTCTCGATGTAGGTGTCCGTCTGCGGCACATAGGCCTCCGGCTGGTAGTAGTCGTAGTAGGAGACAAAGTACTCCACCGCATTCTTCGGGAAGAACTCCTTCATCTCGCTGTAAAGCTGCGCCGCGAGCGTCTTATTGTGGGAGATGATGAGCGTCGGCTTCTGCAACTCTTGAATCACATTTGCCATCGTGAAGGTCTTACCGGAACCCGTCACGCCGACCAGCGTCTCAAACTGATTGCCCTCCCGAAAGCCTTCGACCAGTTGCCGTATGGCCTGCGGCTGGTCTCCCGTCGGCTGAAACTCGCTGTGCAGTTCAAATTTCATCTTCTTCCCCCGCTCCGCTGTCTCACCGCTCTCTGCTTCACCGCTCTGCTCTCCCGGAGGAGGCGATGTACGGCATAGCTGTTCTTTAAGGACTGGGGCGTCACCTCGCCCGCAATGCCCGCTTTTTGCCCGTAGGCGCGTATCATCTTCCACACGCCCTGACGGCTCAGTGCGCCGCCGCTCAGATTAAAGAACAAATGCTCCTCTTCCGCCTCTTTTAAGAGCAGCGGACGTCCGGACTCCAGATACAGACAGAGTGCTAACCTCAACTCCTCGTCAAAGGAGACCACGCGCTCCTGCCCCCGCGACTGTTGCCGCACATAGCCGATTTGCACATCCACATCCTCGGTCTTCAGCGCAATGAGTTCCGAGACACGGAGTCCGGTCGCACAGAGCAGACCGAGCATCGCGCGGTCGCGCAGTTGTTTCGCGCTGCTTCCCTCGGTCTCGCGAAGAAAGCTGCGAATCTCCTCTTCCTCAAGAATATAAGGATCCCTTCTCTCCTGACGCGGGCGTCGCAGTCCCTCGGCCGGCGAGGCTTCCAAATGTCCCGCCGCCGTCTCATAGGCAAAAAAAGCGCGAATGGAAGCCGCCGCACGGTTAATGGTCGCCGGCGAAAAGCCTTCGCGCTCCAGCCATAGCAAATAGGAATTCAATCGCAGTTCGCTGACCGTCGAAAGGGAGGTTATGCCCTCCTGTCGGAACCACGCAAATAACTTTTTTAAATCACGCTCATAAGAGAGCAGCGTATTCTCTGCCATGTGCCGCTCTTCTCTGAGTGAGCGCAAAAACCCCCTCAAAGCTTCTTCCATCTCATCGCCCCCTCACCCCTCTATCGTCCCCTAAGTATAGCCATAGCAAGGGCAAAAAGCAAACCGCACGAAGCCCGCTTTTTTGCGGCTTTCACGCGGTTTTTTCGTCACACTCCAAAATGTAGTGCTTTCTTTTATGTAAACCTCATATCTTGCGCTTTTGTTCTTAATTTCGTCCGGGAAAATCGACATTATTTTTTTAAACTTCTTTTCCGGCTAAGCGCACAGACAAAGCCGTGCGGTGTCACCCTGCGTTGCTGCGCTGATTCTTCCCGTATGTAATACAGGGCCCACCGAAAGAAGGACAGAAAAAAGCACCCGGGCGCCGTCACTTACCGGCGATTCCGGGTGTTTCGTAAAGTTCTGTTTTATCGGTTCTGCTGCAGCGCATAGGCCGTGAGCCCGGCGACGGTCTTCCCGTCCCGTATCTCACCGCTGTAAATGCGCGCAATCAAATCCGAGAGTTCGTAGGCCTGCACCGCAATCTCCTCATCGGGGTCCAAGTGCTGTTCCCCGGGTAAGAGCTCCCGCGCGACAAAGATATCAATCTCCTCGTCGCAAAAGGCAACTGTCGTGTCGATACGAATCAGAAACTCCAGCGCCTCCGGGCTCTTTGCCTGCATGCCGGTCTCCTCCGCAAGTTCGCGGAAGGCACAGAGCACGCGCGGCTCATCCGGGCTATCCACCTTACCGGCAGGAAGTTCCAGCGTAAAGCGATCCAGCGCATTTCGGTACTGGCGCACCATCAGGATGCGTCCGTCCGGCAACACCGGCACAACCGCTGCCGCACCGTCGTGATGAATGTAATCCCAGACCGCCTCACGGCCGTTGGCCTCCACGAAATCCCGATAGACCTTCAGTATGGTCCCCTCATAGGCGAGCTCGCGCTTTTTCCGTATCACCTTGCCGGGCTCGCGCGCCGCATCCGCCATGGCTTTAGTACTGATCCTTGTTGGTCAGGTTGCCGTGCGCCGCATCCTCGCTGTAGACCGGCGTCGTGGTCGTGTCGTAGTTGTAAACCGTATCCTTGAGCTCAGCGACCTCGTTGCCGCTCAGCGTCGCCTCAAACATCATCTTGTTCTCGATGATCTTCTTTAAGGAGCTGTAGCGGCTCGTGCCGTTGACGCGCACGGTGGTTCTGTAACCCGGAATCGTGAGTGCAATCTCGGTTGCAACCGGGCGAAGAATGGTCTCGGAGGTCGAATTGTCCGCGTTGACCTTGCGGAGACGCTGTCCCGAGAGCATGTAGTGGTTGCCCGCAGCGTCGCTCAAACGCACCGAATAGCCGGAATCCTTCACATAGGTGCCGTCCTTGGTGGTCTTGCGACCGGTGCGGATTACACCGCGGCTTGCATTGTTCTCCGCCGTCAGCTTGCCGACACTCGGAAGCTCGATGACATCGCCCTTCTTGATGTTCTGAATCTCTTCGCTCGTCTTGAACGCCGTGTCAAAGAGGGAGACCTTCACATTGTAGGTATTTGCCGCCTCATCGAAGCTCGCATCCGTAATCTTAAAGATACGGGTGCCGCCGATGCGGTACTGCGAGACCGCGCTCTCGCCCTGATCCTTCACATTGCCGCTCGCCTGCTGTGCCGCCTTGGTGCTCGGCTGGCCGTCCCAGTAGCCGTTCACATCCACCTTGTAGCCGTCCGGCGTGACCTGGCTCGTGAGCCAAGTGCTGTCGCTCGTCATATAACGCCACTGACCGGTCTTATCCTGCTTCCATGCAGCAAACGCCGTGGTGCTCATCACAAAGGTCAGCGCCGTAGCCGCTGCAACTGCAAAAATTTTTCTCATGTTTGATATCCTCCTGTCAATCACCGACCCACGCCGGTACTGCCCGCATTATAGCGGACAA
The DNA here is from genome assembly GCF_030644385.1 of Stomatobaculum sp. F0698. Classification (GTDB taxonomy): domain Bacteria; phylum Bacillota; class Clostridia; order Lachnospirales; family Lachnospiraceae; genus Moryella. The sequence continues at coordinate 1,828,884 of NZ_CP130060.1, forward strand.
AGCGCCTTAACTCAAGGAAGTTTCAGAGATTGTAAGACCTCTTCCCTGTTTCGTAAGAGTTTTGCAAGCTTAAGCCCACAGAAACTTCACAATTTTTACGCAAGCAAAACAGGAGGGCGTTTCCGCCCTCCTGTCGCCGCAATTAGTATTTCATTTCGAAATGATGATACTTAACTTAATGCAGTCGGAATTAGTTGGTAGCGATGATCTGCTTGATGTTGTTGTTGCCGTCAAGCACAACCTTGAAGCCGTCGCCGTCAACCTTGGAGCCGCTCTTCACAACCGTACCGGAAACGTTGACAACAACGTAGTTGCCGGTAAGAGCCGTAAGGTTTGCGCCGTCCGTATCAACACCGGTGTTGGTGTAGATAACATCGCCCTTGTTAGCCTGGCCGATCTTCTTGCTAGCATCGACACCGGTCAGTCCAAGATCGGAGATGAGCTTGCTGACAGTGATCTTCTCAAGCGTGGTCTTGTTGACAACCTCAATCTTGTTGTCAGCATCAGCCGTGAGGAGCATACCGCCGAGGTAGTACTTCTTCTCGCTGAGGCCGGTGACACCCTGGCCCTTCTTCGTGCCGCCCTTTCTGAAGTTGAAGCTGAAGCTCTCGCCGTCAAGAGAGATCTTCTGCGTACCGGTCTTCATGGAGCCGTCCTTATCCTCGTTATCGGAGAAGTAGTAGAACGCCCAGTCGCTGCTCATGTTGCGAGCGGTCTCCATGAATTTATCCTGGCTGTCGTACTTGTTCTCATCATCTGCGTACTCGTAGATGGTGTTGCCATCGGTGCGAAGCAGTGCAAGGCCGTAAATCATGCCGCCCTTAAGATCGAATGCATACTTCTTGCCCTTGATGGTCTTGATCTGGCCGGCATAGAGGTTGCCGTTGCCGTCTGCATAGTACCATCTGTCGGTACCGTTGTCGTAATCAGCATAGTTGAGGTAGTAACCCGGAACAACCTTGAACCAGCCCTTGGTGAAGCGAGCGCCGTCTTCCGGAGAAGAGAAGTACATGAAGTCCTTCGCATAGGAAGCGGTAGCGGTCGACTCAGCGTTGTTGCTGGAACCTCTTCTGCTTGCGTTCTGGTAGGTAGCAGCGCCGAGGCTGTTGTTGTGCCAGTCAGCGATCATACGGCCGTACTGATCGAAGCCGTACTTTCTGCCGTTGATGGTCTTGTTGGTGCTGCTGGTCTGCTTAGCGCCAGAAGCCTTGAAGTAGAACCAACGAACCTGGTCGGAATCCCAGTAGGAATCGCCCGGCTGCTCGTCCTCAGCGTCAGCAACGTCGCTCAGAGCGATCTCTCTCCAGCCGATGCTCATAGCGCCGTCGTTCTCGTCGCCGAAGTAGTACTCAGCCTCCTGGTACGCGTTGTCATCGTAATCCGTGACACCGTCGTCCTTCTTAACCCAGCCGTACTGCATCTTGCCGTCCTCATCGAAGCAATAGGTCTTGCCGTTGATGACTCTCTTGAAGATGGTGCCGGATGCGTGGCTGTTCTTGTAAGCCTTACCGTTTGCCTGGAAGTAGTACCACCAAACATCCGGCTGGTTGTCTTCGCCAGCGCTCTCGTTGTCGATAGCAACCCAACGGTTACGAACCATTGCGCCGTTAGCGTCAACGTAGTAGTAATCGTCGTTGTCCTCGATCAGGCTGTCGGTAGCCATGTTGCCAGCGTCGTCAAGGTAGAAACGGTTGTCGCCGGAGTACTCCCAGCTGTTTGCAACCTTCTCACCTGCTCTGTTGTAGTACACCCAAGTTCCGTCCTCTTCCTGCCAGCCGGTAGCTGCGAAAGAAGTCATGGATGCACCGATCGCAAGAAGCGCCGCTGCGGAAACGATTGCAGCAATTTTGGTCTGCTTTCTCATAATAAATGCACTCTCCTTTTCACTGTTGTTTTGAAACCACTGAAATCCCTAATTGCGTACGAAGAGATTTTACCGCTCTTTGGCGCAAAAATCAACTTACAAATGCCTTACAGCAGTTCCTCTCTTTCTTACAGTGCACAGTATAGACCTTCCTTCATGAAATTTCCATACCTTTTCTCTGGCTATTTTCTTACGGAAATATTACAAACCTTCGTTTGCCCTTATAAATTGTACTGATTTGCGTACAATCCTTGTTTTTCATGCCCGAAACTGTGGATAAGTCTTCTCTGTCAACGCTTTTTCCCAAGTATTCTCCACAGCTCCGTCTATTTGATTTTTTTTCGCACAGGCACATTTTTGCATGCCCCGCGCTGCGTTTTGCCTTTGCTCTCCTTCCCCGCGCCTCCTGCCCGCAACTGTTCTTTGTCTCTTTTCTGTTTCTTTCTTGCTACATCTCCTTTCCGCCGGCCGCATCTTTCTGCCTTCATTGTTACGGCGGGCACACTTCTCGGCTGCGCGCTGCGTTTCCCTTGCCATCCGTTTCTCCCGCTTCGTTTTCTTTCGCCGCTTCTTCCTCCGGCTTTTGCTTTCTTTTGCATTTCCCGGCTGCGATGCTTGCGCTTTCCCTCCGCCCTGCTATACTGTTCATATATTTAATTTATCACAGTTATATGAACACACACTCTCTCGCAAGGAGGTTTTTGCCATGACCGATAAACTTGCCCTGCTCCTTCGGGAGCTCTCAAACGAACCCGGCCTCACCCAGCGCGCCCTCGCTTCCCGCGTGCGCACTTCGCTCGGCAGTGTAAACGCTCTGCTTTCGGAGGCGAAGAGCGCCGGTCTCCTCAACGAAGACGCCACGCTGACCCCAGCCGGACAGAAGTATCTCGAACCCTTTCGGGTGGACGGTGCCGTGATTTTAGCGGCCGGTTTCGGCTCGCGCTTCGTTCCGCTCACCTACGAACGCCCGAAGGGTCTCCTCAAGGTAAACGGTGAGCGCATGATAGAGCGCCAGATTCGGCAGCTCCGTGAAGTCGGCATCACCGACATCACCCTCGTGGTCGGCTATTTAAAAGAAGCCTTCGAGTATCTGATCGATCTATACGGCGTGAAGCTCCTCTATAACCCCGATTTTTCGACCATGAACAATATTTCCTCGGTCTATCATGCTGCCTCCCTCTTTGAGGGGCGCAACATGTACCTCCTCTCCTCCGACAACTGGATGCAGGAAAATCTGTTTCACACTTACGAGCCGGGCAGCTGGTATGCCGCGGTTCACGTGAGCGGTGAGACCCGGGAGTGGGTGCTTCACTATAATAAGAAAGAAGTGATTACCGGGGTCGAGGTCGGCGGTCGCGATGCGGATGTCATGTACGGCCCGGTTTATCTGTCCCGCGAATTCAGCGCTGCGCTGCTCCCGGCGCTGAAAGAGGCCTATCGCACGCCCGGAAAAGAGCAGTACTACTGGGAGAATGTCTATCTTGATTTGCTCGCCGCAAAGAAGGCACCGCCGCTCAGCGTGAATTTGCAGCCGGACGGCGTCATCTACGAGTTTGAAAATTTGGAAGAGCTCCGCGCCTTCGATGTCTCCTACCGCGACCATTCGGACAGCAAGGCCATGGCCCTGATCTCCGAAGTGTTTCAGGTTCCCGAATCCGAGATTACCGGCATCGAGTGCCTAAAAGCCGGCATGACCAACCGTTCCTTCTTATTCCGGGTCAAGGGCAGGGCCTACATCTGCCGCATTCCGGGCGAGGGCACCGAAAAGCTGATCGATCGCCGCGCGGAGGGCGAGAGTTACCGCGCCATTGCGCCGCTCGGCCTCGCAGAGGAACTCATTTACTTCAACCCGGAGAACGGCTATAAAATTTCGGTCTACTACGAAGACGCACGGAGCGCGGACCCGGATTCCGAAGCAGATCTCCGCGCCTCAATGGCTGTCTTAAAAAAGCTGCATTCCGCGCCCTGCCGCGTATCTCAGCGCTTTGACCTCGGTGAGCGCATTGCGTTTTACGAGTCCCTCTGCCTGGAAAAGGGAGAGATTCCCTTCCTCGATTATGCGGAGGTCCGCGAAAAAATGAACCGCCTGCTCAGCTGGATTCACGGCTTACATCGCCCCGAGACCCTCTCGCACATCGATCCTGTCTATGCAAACTTTCTTTTTACCGGAGAGGGCATACGGCTCATCGACTGGGAATATGCCGGCATGGCGGATCCGCTGATTGACTTCGCGATGGCAACCATCTACGCAGAAAAGGACTTTGCCTATGCAAAACGCCTGCTTGACTACTACGGCGACACCGATGTGCCGCGGGAGCGGGCAGAGCAGCTTGTAATCGCCTATATGGCGCTCGGCGGTTTTCTCTGGGCACTCTGGGCGGTCTACAAAGAGGCCCTCGGCGTATCTTTCGGCACCTATCCGCTCACGCAGTACCGCTACGCAAAGGAGGGCTACGCCCATCTTGCGAAAACCGTCAAAGAACTGTAAGGATTCTTCCGCTGCGGAAGCTTTCTCGCACTTCAAATAAATGTTACAATGAGGAAGATTAGGTTCAAAGTTAATAAGAAGGAGGACTTTTTATGAAACGCAAATATCTCGCTGCCGCAGCACTCCTTGCGGCGCTTGCGCTCACCCCGGCAATGAACAGTTTTGCCGCGAGCGGTTGGACATCCGAAAACGGCAACTGGGTCTACTACGACAACAGCGGCAACCGCCACAAGGGCTGGATTCAGACCAAGGACGGCTACTACTACATGGATCCTTCGAGCGGTGTTATGCTCAAGGGCTTCCAGAAAATCGACGGCAAGTGGTACTACTTCAGCAGCGACGGCCTCATGCAGACCGGTTGGATCAAGGACGAGGGCAAGTGGTACTACTGCCTCGAGGACGGTGTTCTGGTGCAGGAAAACTGGCTCAAGGTCGGTGACAACTACTTCTTTATGCGCGGCACCGGTGAACTTGCGGTGGGCTGGCGCAACATGAACAACAGTTGGTACTACTTCAAGGCAGACGGGCGCTGCGCGTTCAAGTGGATGAAGATCGGCAACGACTGGTTCTGGATGGGCACGGACGGCAAAATGAAGACCGGCTGGCAGCAGATTGACGGCATCTACTACTACTTCGGTCAGGACGGCAAGATGAAGTCCGGCTGGCTCTCCGACGGCACCAACCGCTACTACATGGATCCGGAGAGCGGCAAGATGGTCCACAACTGGAAGCAGATTAACAACGCGTGGATGTTCTTTGACGCAAACGGCCACATGATGACCGGTTGGATTCACGTGAACGATCACTACTACTACCTCGGCACAGACGGCAAGATGGTCAGCAATACGACCCTTACGCTGAACGGCGTGAGCTATACCTTCGACGGCAACGGCGCTTACACCGGAAACGAGAGCGTTCCGGCAACCGAAGTGAGCATCTACAAGGAGCCGAAGCAGGAGGCAGAGACCGCAAGCGCGAGTACCGGCGGCAAAAAAGGCCTTCCGAGCGACAAGACCACAGGCCCCGGCGTAAAGAAGAATTGAGGCTCTCATGCAGAGAACGGTCAAACGGCTCTCGGCCGCAGCGCTGAGCGCTACCCTGCTCTTTTCTCTCTGCCTGAGCGCCTACGGCGCAAATAAGCTGACCCGCCAGTCGAAGGGCACTTACCGTCTCTTTGACGGAAGTGCCACGATTGACGGCGTTAGACACCGCGGTGTGGATGTGAGTCACTGGCAGGGCGATATCGACTGGCAGAAAGCAGCCGCGGACGATGTGGACTTCGTGATGCTCGGCACCCGCTACAAAGGGGACACCGACCCGAAGTTCCGCGAGAACGCGGACAACGCCGTCAAGGCAGGCGTCAAACTGGGCGCCTACATTTACTCCTATGCGACCACACCCGAGGAGGCGGCAAAGGAGGCGGACTTCATCCTGAAGCTCGTCAAGGACTATCCCATCTCCTATCCGATTGCCTTCGACGCGGAAAATGAAAAAACGCTCGGTGCTCTCTCGAAAGATCAGATGACCGAGATTGTCCACACTTTTTGCAAGAAGATCAGCGATGCGGGCTACTACCCCATACTCTACGCGAACGACTACTGGTTGCAGAACAAGCTTGACATGAACGCCCTCTCGCAGTACCCGGTCTGGGTCGCCGCCTACGAGCGCATGCCGAAGTACGACCGCTATGTGATGTGGCAGGGCACGGACTCCGGCAGTGTGGCGGGCGTGCAGGGCAATGTGGACATTGACCTCCAGTTCGTGGACTTCTCGGATAAAATTCCGGCGGACAGCTGGAAGAAATTCGACGGTGTCTGGTACTACTATCAGAACTACCGCATGCAAAAGAACGCGCTGATATTTGACGGCAAGGCCTCCTACTATATGCAGGACGACGGCACCGTGTTCACCGGCGGTTTTAAAGAGGTCGATGGTGCCAAGCGCTATTTTGAGCCTACAAACGGCAAGATGCGCATCGGCTGGCAGCAGATTGACGGCGAGTGGTATCACTTCTCCGAAAGCGGCGCGCTTCAAATCGGCTGGTTCTCCGACGGCGACAAGTTCTACTACGCAGCTCCGGACGGCACGATGCAGACCGGATGGCTTGATGATAGCGGCAGCCTCTACTACCTCAATAAGGACGGTTCGATGCAGACCCGCTGGCTCATGCTCGCGGGCAACTGGTACTTCCTCGGCGACGACGGCGTCATGGAAAAAGGCCGGCAGACAGTCGATTCGCTCAACTACTACTTCGGCGCGGACGGCGTCATGCAGACCGGCTGGCTGAAGCTAGACGGCAAGTGGTACTTCCTCGGACAGAGCGGTGTCATGAAGACCGGCTGGGTACAGGACAGCGGCAAGTGGTACTACTTCGATGCGAACGGTGTCATGCAGAACGGCTGGCAGAAAATCGGCGGCAGCTGGTACTACTTAAACGGCAGCGGCGCCATGAAGACCGGTTGGGTGCAGGACAGCGGCAAGTGGTATTACTTTGACGCGAACGGCATCATGCAAAACGGCTGGCAGAAAATCGGCGGCAGCTGGTACTACTTAAACGGCAGCGGCGCCATGAAGACCGGCTGGATACAGCCGGACGGCAACTGGTACTACCTGGGCAGCGACGGCGTGATGCGGAGCGGCGTCACAGATGTTGGCGGAACGCTCTACGCGCTCGGCGGCAACGGCGTCCTGCTTACCGACACCGAAATCGACTACGGCGAAAAGCACTGGAGAGTCGGCGCGGACGGCGCAATGACGGAAGTACCCAAGAACGCACCCGCAAGCGGAAACAACGAAAGCGCGGAACAGCTCACCGTCTCCGCAGGCGCAAAGATCGGCAAAGCGCCCAAGACGGAGAGCCGCGCCGTACTTTCCGCCCCCGCGGAAGAAACGCAGGCAGAACTCAAGGTTCCGACCGAAGAAGTTCCCGCGCTCAATGTGAGTGCTCCTTCGCGGCGTGCCAGCGTGGGGCACGCGCCCGGGGAATAAGAGAATTTAAAATCAGACAAAACAGAGAGAGGGAAGCGACGATTGCCGCTTCCCTCTCTCTGTTACCCTGTGCACAAATAAGTTGAATCAAAACCGAAATCCCGCAAGCTCCAGGCAGAGAAACACCAGCAACACTGCGCTTAGCACTTTCTGCCACCAGTCTGTCTTTCCAAGAAAGCCGCTCAGCGCAAAAAGCCCCAGATATACAGCGGAGTATGGCCCTCCGTACCGCACCAAGCCATACTTCAACACAAACGCATCCTCAATCGCAAACAAAAGTAAGAAAAGGGCAAGCATACGCGAGACCTTTGTCAGGCTACGCGTCAGTTTCTCATCCGTCATCGCTTTTCTCCCCATCAAAAAAGAAATGCTCTGTTCACAAGCAGTCCGAGTACACAAAGCAGCAGAAGCAAAACAGCAACTACTTTTTTCCACATTCGCGCCGAGCCCAGAAGCCATCCCAGCCCGATTGCACTATTAAAAATGAGAATGCACCATATCTGAAAGCTCTCCGAAATAGTCGGAAGTACCTTTACCGCAGTCAGTGCCCTTAAGGCAACCGATAAGCTCAAAATCCCATCTGCCAGTTTCTCTATCGTTTGTGCTTTCCTTCCGCTCATCGTATACCTCCTTCTGCGATTCTCTTTATTTTTTCCGTTCTTTCTATCCGACTCCGAATTCTGCTTATCACCAATCCGGACATCCATGATCCATAGTGCTTTCCTCCTACAGCCTGCTTTATTTTCGTCTCTTCTCTGCCCCCACCTGATCATTTATTGGCTTTTCGATTTCGATTGCTTGTCTTCATCGATTTCAGTTATCCTTGAATTTATCCGACACCTTTATTATATCAATTAGCTTTCTTTAATCAATGACACCCCCATTACGGTTTTATGAATCTACGCTTACAAAAAGCGCCCCGCCCGGTATTCGCCGGGCGAGGCGCTTTTTCCTTTACAAATCCTTATTTCAGCAGATAATTTCCGGTGACCAGCGAATACAGGCCGAGCACCACCACAATGGCGCAAGCCAGAATGTTGAGCGGACGAATGCGAATGCTCCAACCCTTCTCGTTCGCGAGCTTAATCATGACAATCTGTCCGACCAGAAGCAGCGCGCAGATACCGGTGACAACCAAAGTCATCGTATGCTGATCCATACTATTTTCCCCCTTATAAAAACATTCTGTTTTCAACGCGTACTATCGTACCATTTCGGAATGTTCTTTTCAAGCTTTCCGATCTTTCATGCCCTTCTCGTAGTCGCGAAGCGCGGTGATTGCATCCTTGCTGAGCGGGTACATGACAATCAGGTTAAAGATGGTCATGAGGCCTATGCCCACATCGCCGAGATCCCATACCACCGAGTACTGCGCGAGACCTCCCACAAAGAGCATGACGAGGGCAAAAATCTTATAGCCGAACTGCGAGCCCCAGTTCGCGCCGAAGAGGTAGGCAATGTTGCTGTGCGCGTAAAAGAGTATCCCGAGGAAGGTCGAGAAACTGAAGAGCCAGAGAATCAACGCAATAAAGAAGACACCAAACTTGCCGAAGTGGTACTGCATCGCGGTCTGGAGCAAATCCATGCCGCCGAGATTTGCAAGTCTTTCCTGAGGTGCCAGCAGCATGAGGAAGGCCGTGCAGGAGCAAATGACCAGGGTGTCAATAAAGACGCCCGCCGCCTGAAAAAGCCCCATCTTGACCGGATGACTTGCATCCGCCGCAGCAGCCGCGCAGGGTGCGGAGCCGCTGCCCGCCTCATTCGAGAAGAGACCGCGCTTCACACCGTTCATCAGCACCGCGCCGAAACCGCCCGCAACCATCTGGCGAAGGCCGAAGGCCTCGGCGAAGATGCGCCCAAAAACCGAGGGCAGAAGCCCTATGTTTCGCACAATCACAAAGACTGTCATTGCAAAATAGATGCCCGCCATGAAGGGCACAATCAAATCCAGCACCTTTGCCGTTGCATGCTTTCTCAGAACAATCACTGCCGCGATTGCGACCAACACAATGGTCGAGTAGAGCGGCGGAATGCGAAAGGCATTCTCAAAGGCCGAGGAAACCGAGTTGCCGATTACCTGGCTGATACCGCCCCAGCAAATCAGCGCAGAGACCGCAAAGAGAATCGACACGATATTGCGCTTACCGCGGAATTCGCTCTGCGCCGCGATCTCCGCCTCCGAGCGCTCTCCCGCCGGGACGCGCCGCTTTGCAAAGAAGTCATGAATATAGTAAGCCGGGCCGCCCCAGTAACCGCCGTAGAGCGGATCTTTTTTCTTGTAGAGCTGCGCGAGTGTCGCCTCGACAAAGGCCGTCGAAGCGCCGATGATCGCAGTGACCCACATCCAAAAGACCGCACCGGCGCCACCCGCCGAGATGGCCGCGACCACGCCGACCAGGTTGCCCATGCCAACGCGCGTCGCGGTCGAGACGATGAGCGCCTGCATGCCCGAGAGCCTTCCGCTCGCGGGATCCGCCGCGTCCTTGCCCTCCTGCTTTTCAAGCAACACGGAAATCATCTCCGGAAACAGGCGGAGCGGCAAAATCCGCGTCCGTATCGTATAGAATATGCCCGCCGGAATCAGCAACAACACCATGAGCGAGAGCCCGATCGAGCTGCCTCCCGGCAGCGGAATTCGAAGCAAATCGCCCCACAAAAACTTTGTCATACTCTCAATGACTGTTACCATTGGGTTCATCCCCTTTTCCCCCTGTTTTGCAATTACTTTTCCGCTTTAACGCACTAAATTATATAGGGCATATTATACGCTTTTTTCACCTTTGTGCAAGGGCTTTTAGGCTCCTGCCGTAAGTTTCGCGCACTCCTCTTCCAGAGCTCTCGTCACAAAATCATTCAAGGACATTTCCCTCTGCTTTGCACAAAGGACTGCGGTCCGATGCAAGGCCGCCGGAATCCGCACATTAAATCTTCCCTTATACTCTTTCTCGGGCGTCTTCCCAAACTCTCTGCAAAGCTCCAGATAGTTGTCAATCGATTGATGAAACATTTCCTCCAACTCGCTTACGGAAGCACCGTGAAATGCCAGCGTATCGCTCACCCCGACTACTTGCCCCACAAATAACCTATCTTCATCCGAATATTTGATTTCTGCATGATAGCCTTTATATTCCATCATTTGTTTTATCCTCTGTGTACTCTCCGATTTCCCGAAGAAATTGTCGCACCAGCTTAATCTGGTACGGGTACAATTCATTTCCGGATGCGGTTCATCAAATGCCAAAATTCTTCCGCTCCTTTCATGAAAAAAGCGGATTCCCGAGCCTCTTCCTCCCTGCCCTTTGAGACAAGCGCACTGAGCCATCAATGCACTCAAGTCCATAACTTCTCCTTTGTCGGCATTTCGCACCTCTGTTTTAGTACCACTATGTGGTTCTATCATAGGTCAAGGAGCCGGTTACGTCAATCGTTGCTTGCTAAAAACAAAGAGGCCGGGAGCTTTCGCTCCCGGCCTCTTCACCGTAGGATCGTAATCGCCGCATGGCGATGTTAATTTAAATCAGATCTGATTACTCGATGATCTTAACGACTCTGCCGGAACCGACGGTTCTGCCGCCCTCGCGGATAGCGAAGCGGAGACCCTGCTCCATAGCGATCGGGTGAATCAGCTCAACCGTCATCTCAACGTTGTCGCCCGGCATGCACATCTCGGTGCCTTCCGGAAGAACGCAAACGCCGGTAACGTCGGTGGTTCTGAAGTAGAACTGCGGACGATAGTTGTTGAAGAACGGGGTGTGACGACCACCCTCGTCCTTGGTCAGGACGTAAACCTGAGCCGTGAACTTGGTGTGGCAGGTAACGGAGCCCGGCTTCGCAAGGACCTGTCCGCGAAGGATGTCCTCTCTGTTGACACCGCGGAGAAGAAGACCGACGTTGTCGCCTGCCTCAGCGTAGTCAAGAAGCTTTCTGAACATCTCGATACCGGTAACGACAGTCTTTCTGCTGTCCTCCTTGATACCGATGAGCTCGACTTCGTCGTTGAGCTTCAGCGTACCTCTCTCCACACGACCGGTAGCAACGGTACCACGACCGGTGATCGTGAAGACGTCCTCGACCGGCATCAGGAACGGCTTGTCGTTCTCGTGCTCCGGCTCCGGAATTGCCTCATCGACTGCTGCCATGAGGTCCATGATCTTGTCGCCCCACGGGCCGTTCGGATCCTCAAGAGCCTTGAGAGCGGAACCGCGGATGATCGGGACATCATCGCCCGGGAAGTCATAGTCGTTCAGGAGCTCTCTGATCTCCATCTCGACGAGGTCAAGAAGCTCCTCATCGTCGACCATGTCGCACTTGTTCATGAAGACAACGATGTACGGAACGTTAACCTGACGTGCAAGCAGGATGTGCTCGCGGGTCTGTGCCATAACACCGTCGGTTGCAGCGACGACAAGGATAGCGCCGTCCATCTGTGCAGCACCGGTGATCATGTTCTTGACATAGTCAGCGTGGCCGGGGCAGTCAACGTGAGCGTAGTGACGCGCGTTGGTCTCGTACTCGACGTGGGAGGTGTTGATCGTGATTCCACGCTCTCTCTCCTCCGGAGCCTTATCGATGTTCTCGAAAGCGATGATCTTGTTGGTGTCGGAGGGCAGTCTGGTTGCGAGAACCTTCGTGATTGCCGCAGTCAGAGTGGTCTTGCCGTGGTCGACGTGGCCGATGGTGCCGATGTTGCAGTGGGGCTTAGTTCTGTCAAATTTAGCCTTTGCCATTGATATTTCCTCCTTGGTGAAATCCGAAATGAAATCTCAGATTACAAAATATACTAGTCTGAATTATATCCCATGCTTGGGATTTAATCAATACCCGCTACCGGCTCACTTCTTGTCGTTGAGCACCTTGTCTGCGATGTTCTTCGGAACCTGCTCGTACTTCTCGAAGAACATCGAGTAGTTACCGCGGCCCTGGGTACCGGAACGGAGATCCGTGGAATAACCGAACATCTCGGAAAGCGGAACGAATGCCTTGATCATCTTACCGCCGGAGATATCCTCAAAGCCCTCGACGCGACCGCGACGGGAGTTGATGTCGCCGACGACGAAGCCCATGTAATCCTCCGGGATCGTGACCTCGACCTTCATGATCGGCTCAAGCAGCACTGCGCCGCCCTTGTTCATCGCATCCTTGAATGCGAGGGAGCCTGCGATGTGGAAGGCCATCTCCGAGGAGTCGACCTCGTGGTAGGAACCGTCGTAAACGGTTGCCTTGACACCGAGCACCGGGTAGCCGCCGAGAATACCGCTCTTTGCAGCTTCCTGGATACCCTCGTCGATCGGCCCGATGTACTCCTTCGGGATTGCACCGCCGGTCACGGCGTTGACAAACTCGTAGGTCTTCTCGGAGTTCGCATCCATCGGCTCGAACTTAACCTTACAATGTCCGTACTGACCCTTACCGCCGGACTGCTTGACATACTTGGACTCGACATCCACTGCCTTGGTGAAGGTCTCCTTGTAAGCAACCTGCGGAGCGCCGACATTTGCCTCGACGTTGAACTCGCGAAGCAGACGGTCGACAATGATCTCGAGGTGCAGCTCGCCCATTCCGGAGATGATGGTCTGACCGGTCTCCGCGTTGGTCGTTGCGTGGAAGGTCGGATCCTCCTCCGCGAGCTTCTGCAGCGCGTCGATCATCTTGGTCTGGCCCGCCTTGGTTTTCGGCTCGATTGCGATGTCGATAACCGGCTTCGGAATATCCAGGGACTCGAGGATGATCGGATGCTGCTCATCGCAGATCGTGTCACCGGTCGAGGTCGCCTTGAAGCCGACCGCAGCCGCGATATCGCCGGAGAAGACCTTGTCGAGCTCCATTCTCTTGTCTGCGTGCATCTGCAGAATACGGCCGACACGCTCCTTCTTCTCCTTGGAGGAGTTGAGGACGTAGGAACCGGTATTCAGCGTGCCCGAGTAGACACGGAAGAATGCAAGACGGCCGACAAACGGGTCGGAAATAATCTTGAATGCGAGTGCGGAGAACGGCTCGTCATCCGAAGCCTTGCGCTCGTCTTCCTCGCCGTCCAGCGTCCAGCCTTTGATAGCCGGGATGTCCAGCGGGGAGGGCATGTACTCGATGACAGCGTCAAGGAGCTTCTGCACACCCTTGTTGAAGTGAGCGGTTCCGCAGCAGACCGGAACAGCCTCGTTCGAGCAGGTTCCCTTGCGGAGCGCCTTCTTGAGCTCGTCAACGGACGGCTCCTCGCCCTCAAGGTACTTCTCCATCAGCTCTTCGTCGAGGTCACAGATCTGCTCCACCATCTTCTGGTGCCACTCGTCCGCCTCGTCCTTCAAATCTTCCGGAATGTCAACAATGGAGATATCCTCACCCTTGTTGTCGTTGTAGATGTAAGCCTGCATTTCCATCAGGTCGATGATGCCCTTGAAATCGCTCTCCTTACCGATCGGGAGCTGAATGCAGACCGGGTTCTTGCCCAGGCGATGCTCAATCTGATCGACCGTCATGAAGAAGTTGGATCCCATGATATCCATCTTGTTGATGAATGCGATACGCGGAACCTTGTAGGTATCCGCCTGGCGCCAAACATTCTCCGACTGGGGCTCAACACCGCCCTTGGAGTCGAAGACACCGACTGCGCCGTCCAGGACACGGAGAGATCTCTCAACCTCAATCGTGAAATCGACGTGTCCGGGGGTGTCGATGATGTTGATGCGGTGCTCGAGGGCACCCGGCTTCACCTTCGCTCTCTCCTGCAGGGTCCAATGGCAGGTCGTCGCAGCGGAGGTAATCGTGATACCGCGCTCTCTCTCCTGTGCCATGTAGTCCATGGTAGCGGTACCTTCATAGGTCTCGCCGAGCTTATAGTTGACGCCTGTGAAATAGAGGATACGCTCTGTCAGTGTCGTTTTACCGGCATCGATGTGAGCCATGATTCCGATGTTTCTGGTCCTCTCGAGAGGGTACTGACGTTCTTTACTTGCAGCCACTGACTCTCCTCCTAATTAAAATCTGTAGTGAGCAAAAGCCTTGTTTGCCTCTGCCATCTTGTGCATATCTTCTTTTCTCTTAACAGCGGAGCCGGTGTTGTTTGCAGCATCCATCAGCTCGCCTGCAAGACGCTCTTCCTGCGTCTTCTCACCGCGCGCGCGGGAAAAGCTCGTGAGCCAACGAAGCGCAAGCGCCTGTCTTCTCTCCGGCTTAACCTCGATCGGCACCTGGTAGGTTGCGCCGCCGATTCTCTTCGCCTTGACCTCGAGGACCGGCATGATGTTGTTCATTGCGGTCTCGAACACCTCGACCGGCTCTTTTCCGGTCTTCTCGCGAATGCGCTCAAATGCGCCGTACACAATCTTCTGTGCGACGCCCTTCTTGCCGTCCAGCATGATCTGGTTGACCAACTTGGTCACAACAACGTTGCTGTAAACCGGATCTGCCGGAACAGTTCTCTTTCTGGTCTGTCCTTTACGTGGCACGTTACTTCCCTCCTTAATTATGCGAACGGAACCATCCCCGTTCGTGAATTAGATCATCGGTACTCATCCCTCTAGGTTGTTCGTGCGGATTCTGATTTATTTCCTGCAACCTGCAGCACATATCACAATCGTGCACTTATGAGTCTATGATCGCTTGGTACTTGCGGCGATTTCTTACTTCTTAGCCGCCTTCGGGCGCTTCGCGCCGTACTTGGAGCGAGCCTGCTGGCGGTTTGCGACGCCTGCTGTATCCAGGGTACCACGAATGATGTGGTAACGGGTACCGGGCAGATCCTTAACTCTTCCGCCGCGGATCAGCACAACGCTGTGCTCCTGGAGATTGTGGCCCTCGCCCGGAATGTAGCTCGTCACCTCGACACCGTTCGAAAGACGGACTCTGGCAATCTTTCTCAGCGCG